>JBJSXJ010000279.1:0-6661 GCA_046086325.1 Planctomycetota bacterium
CTCGGGCTCAAACCTAGCGAAGAAACCGCACAGGATGCTGTAGACGAGGAGGTTGCAGTCGAAGACGGTGAACCGGATGAGGCGGATGGAGAGTGTTGATAGCGAATGCGGCAAAATCAACATGGCTTCGCCAAATGCACGTTCGTAGCGGACAACCTTCCTCCCACCCGGCATAGCTGTGTAAGCGGGCGACGCAGTTTCACGTCGCACGCTTTACTCCCTTGGTTTCGGCCGCGTTCGACGCTGTTGATCGCGGGCACGTTCGGGGATGGATAGGCAGTGTGTTTGAGCAAAAACCATCGACCACGTTATAGGGCATTTCTACGTCCACCCATGTCCGGGGCGGTCCAGGGTGATACGGGGTGTCGGGCTTTCGCGTCGTCCACCAATGTCCTGGGGCGTTTGCCACCGTATCAAAATCCGAGCAGCGCGAGATTGGCTACATTTTGGCTACAGTGGGGCCTGAAAAGGGCGTTTCAGGTGGCTTTGAGCAGCCACGAAAAAACGCCGCAAGGGTTTGCGGCGTTTAGGTTTGTAGAAAGCGGAGGGCACGAGATTCGAACTCGCAACCGGTTTCCCGGCACCACATTTCCAGTGTGGCCGCTCACCATTCGCTTACCCTCCGGTTGAGATCGCGTATCCTAACGCAGAGCGGGCCGCTTTTAAAGAGAGCAGAACCAGGTTTTGAAAAGAACTCGAAGTTACCTGGCGTGCGAGAGGACAACTGGGCGGGGCTCCGCGCGGTTCAATCACTGCGGAGCGGCGGTGGGCGTTTCTTCGGGGATGGGCAGTGACGCTCGCGGATAGGATGCCGGCGTGACTCCTCGTGGTCGTAGCGTGATTCCCGAGCGATCGCGCAGGTCAATCTCCAGCCCCGCACCTTCGGTGGGCAACTGGCCATGCTTGGCGATTAACTGTTCCAAGCGAGCGATTTTTTCGGCGGCGCTTGCTTCGGTGTTGAGTTCTTTACCCGGAGCATGACCCCAAATCACAAGCGTGGGAGAGCGAGTCGTTAACTCGTAGGTGGGATCGGCAAAACGTCGTCGCTGCGGGTCGTTCTTCGCCACCGCGACCACTCGATGTAAGCCCAGCTCGCGCCAGTGTTCCGCCAGGAGCGACGCGATTTGCGCGGCACCGATGACGCGTTCATCTCCCCAAGCCGTGCCGGCCGGGCCAGCGGGGTACGTTTCACCGGCGGCCAAGCGGAGGAAATCGCGGCACTGCTCGGATGTGAAATCTTGTGGTGGTAACAACACGCCGCGCCCATCGATCGGCAGCAATCCGCGTTCCTCACCCATCTTCACTTCCACCATCGCAACCGGCTTGCGATATTCCAATTCCACCACCAGCCGCGACGGGTACTGCTTCTTCACTCGCTTTACATCCGCTACCCAGGTATGCACCTCACACGCTCGAGCGACTCTCATGGTCGCTTGCGGATCAAGCAGATTGACGGCCGCCAGGTTGCCATCCCGCATCACCTCTTCCTTCACGTTCGCGCGAATCCAGGCCGGCTGTTCGGGTAATTCGAGATTATCGAGGGTGATCGTGAAGCGTGGGTCGCGGGCGACCAATCCACCCCAGCGTCGCCAAGCAATCATGCTGCCGACGATAAAGATTAAGCCGATCACCAGGAATCCGCCCAGCAGCACCGCCACGGCGCCGGGGCCCTGCTGCGACCAAGCAAGGGCGCGCGAGAGTCCTCGAGCGAGTCGCTCGCGGGGCACGCGGGGCTTGGCGGCATTCATCAAGCAGCCTCCTTGCTGCCATCAGGTACTCGACCACTACCAGATGTCGATTTGAGTTTCCAGCTGGACGCCGGTCCGTTCCAGCACCTGCTCACGCACCAGCGCAATCAGTTCCAGCACCTCGCGACTGCTCGCGCCCGCACTGGCCACAAAACAGTTCGCATTCGTACCACTGACTTCCACTTGACCCACTCGAGCGTTCTTGAGTCCGGCCTGCTCGATCAAGCTAGCGGCGGACGAGCCGAGTGGGTTTTTGAAGATCCAGGCGGCGCCTTGGTCGCTGCGCGGCAACGTCGCACGCTTGACGATCCATGACTTCTGCAGCCGCTTGGTGAGTACGTCGACCGCTTCACGCTCCAGTTCAAAGGAAGCGGAAAGGATGACGAGTTCATCGAGACTGCTCTCGCGGTAGCCAAACCGGAGGTCGTCGCGTTGACGCGTGTGCAGGGAGCCGTCGCGGAGCATCACCTGAGCGGAGTCGGTCCATTGTCCGATGTCGCCAACTTCGGTGCCGGCATTGCCGTGTAGCGCTCCTCCCACCGTACCGGGAATGCCCACTAATTGCTCGAGTCCACCCAGGCCCGCTCCGACGGCGGCCGAGATGACGTGCGACAGTTTGGCCCCGCCCCCGGCGGTGACGGTAGTTCCAGCAATCTGAATCGCACTGAACGCCGCTGCTGATAGATGTACGACGAGTCCCGCGAGGGAGCCATCGCGGACGACTAAATTCGAGCCGCCACCGAGCAGTCGGACGGGCAGTTTGGCGGCGGCGCTGCAGCGCACGAGCCCGGCGAGGTCCTCGACCGACGTGGGCTCAGCAAAATACTCCGCCGTTCCACCCAGGCGCAGCCAAGTGTGTGGGGCCAGCGATTCATGCTCCCGCACAATGTGTTCGAATCCAGTAAACACGGCCATAAGTTCTACGTTCGCACGCTCCCGCTCAACCGGTTTGTTCAGCCTCCCCAGCACCCGCTCGCGGATGATAGGCAGGTCTGGGGTGAGTGTCAACGCGAGCCGCTCGGGCCCGAGCCCCGAAAACGCCGTTCGCCCCGCCATCAGCCGAGGGGGGGATGCTGGGAGGGATCAAGTAAGGCTGGCGTTAAGCTGGACGCTCCGTAGCCGGGAGCGTCAAACGCATTTCGGTGCCGACGAGCTGCGGTGGGCCGAGCACGAGTTGGCCGCCGTGCGCTGCGGCAATACGCCGGGCGATCGCCAGCCCCAGCCCGGTTCCCTGGGACTTCGTCGTGACAAAGGGCTCAAAGATCCGCCCCCGATGCTCGCGCGCCACTCCGCTGCCATTGTCGCGAATGGAGAATTCCACCATCGGGTGACCACTGCACCGCTTCGAGTGGCCGTCGATCTCGATTCGCAGGGCACCACGACTGGCCGCCAAGGAATTCTCAAATAGGTTGCGAAATACTTGTGTGAGTCGAAATCGGTCCACAAAACACCAAGCCGCCAGCGCTCCGGGACGTTCAATCAGTTCGCAGTTCCCAGGCCGATTCGAGGGCGCTACCCACTCCCACGCCTCCCGCCAGATGCCCGCCATCGAACAGCACTCCCGCTCCAGCACGAGCGGTGCCGCATGCCCTTGCACCTCCTCCAGCAGCCGCCGCAGTCCCAGGACCGCCTGCCGAGCACGCTTCACCTCGACTTGCGCCCGCGGCTGATCCGTTAGCTCCACCTCCAGCAGCTCCAAACTGGAACTGGCGCGCTGCAGCAAACTGCGGCTCTCATGCGCCACTGCAGCCATCGTCACCTCCGTTATCGCCACCGCATTCATCGCCACCTCAGTCAGCGTCATCTCAGTCAGCGTCATCTCAGTCCATCGCCCTGCGGACACTGGCCCACCTGCCCTAGCGATTCTTAGTGAGTCAGCGGCGGTTGACCAGCCTCGGTCCAGTCCCGCGCGAGACGGCAGCGCCAGGTGCCGTCTGCTTTCATCGGCGACCAGAACGCAACCAGGACTACGTTTCTCGGCTTAACGCTACGTGCTGCGGTACTTCTCAGTGATAGGCACGGACAACAAATTGGCGGAGGTCACGAAAGCAAATGCCAGCCGCACTCCAGGAATTGAATCGGCGATTGTCTTGACTTGTCAGTTGTCGAGTTGTTCTATTACCAGCGTTGATCGATACCATTTGATGCATCGTTGCTCGGCCTTGGGGGCGAGCGACGTTTTCGGATCGCAGCAGGTGGTGACTGGTACCCGTTTTTTGAGGAGAAGTCGATGAGTCGTTTCGTGAAGTGGATGGGCATGGCTTGCAGCGGTTTGCTCGCTACCGGTGCTCTACTGGCTCCAGGTGAAGCCTGGGCTCGACCGCAGTATTCCAAGAATTTCATCGCCCACTACACCGAAGTGAAGGCGGCTGCGGAAGCCAAGTGCGGGATCTGCCACCCCGGCATGGACAAGAAGGAAAAGAACAACTACGGCATGGCTTTCGGCAAGGGCCTGTCCGAAAAGAACCTCAAGGATGACGAGAAGATCAAGGAAGCACTGAAGAAGGCGGAAGCCGAAAAGAGTGCGGTCGAAGGCAAGACCTTCGGTGATCTGCTCAAGGATGGCAAGCTGCCAGCCTCCAAGTAAGCACTCCGTTCCAGGCGATCCAACGGCGAGTCGACCCAGCGGTCACTCGCCGTTTTTGTTTGTCCTGTGCCCGTCGTTAACGCGGTGGTCGGAGGTCCGCATCCGGCGCCGGCAATCGTTCACCAGGCTCTGGTTTCGCGGGCGGCTGACGCAGTTGCCGAAGTGTTGCTGGCGGCGTCAAATCGAAAGCGTTTTCCGACGCTTCACTGCCCGCCGGGTAGCGGTTGTCATTGCCCGTGGGGCGAGTCTCAGACGGATAGAGCGCGGGTGAATGCCAGCGCCCCAGCGGCGACACCGCCCCGAATCGCTCCTCGTAAAATGCCACTCCATGCGTCTCTAAAATCGTCCCCGTTTGACGCTCTAAGGTCGCCAGCTGAATGTTGTACTGCGCTAGTGCATTGGCTTCATTCGTGATCGAATTGCCCCAGTCCGTGATCGCCTGCAGCACGTTCAGAAAAATCACGCGCTGCGAGCGGTACTGCGCGAGCTGTTGATTGAGATTCGTCCGCGCTGCCGCCCGGGCCTCTTGATAGGCTAAGAACTGCTCATATTGCTGCGCCAAATTCCGCACGCTTAACGCTAATTGATGACTGGCCGCGTGCAGCCCCTGATTCAGGTTGGCACGATCTCGAGCGATCAACAGTTCCGTCTGGCGAACTCCCGCCCGCGCTTGCCGCAAACCCAGCGGAACCGAAAAATTGACGCCCAGTGTCCAGTCGGTGTACTGACCGGGTCGCGATTGCACCGTCAAGCCACTTGGCAATTCACCATCAAATCCATTCCAGCGGTAGAGCGCCACGGCATCCATGCGCGGACGAGCCTGGTTGTTGGCTTGCACCAAGGATTGCTGGTCCGCCTCGAGTACCAGTTTGAGCTCGATGAGATCGGGACGTCGCTCCGCCGCCAGTTCCAGCAGTTCATCCCACACCGGCTCGATCCGTTCGCGGTTGGGCGGCGATGTGGGAACGAGCAGCTCTTCGTCCGAAGGCGGCATTCCCAAGATGTTCCGCAGCGCGCCTTCGCGCACGAGCACGTTGCCTTGAGCGGCGATGAGCGTCGCGCGAAAGTTCGCTAACGTCAACCGTGCCTGCGCCACCTCGGCCGCATTATTGATCTCGCTGCGAAAGCGGGCATCCGCCAATCGCAAGGCTTCCTCCGCTTGACTCACCTGCTGCTGTCGAGCCCAGACGTCGGTGCGAGCGGCTACCAGCAACCAATACGCCTCGACGACTCCGCGCACCATTTCCTGCACGGAGTCTTTGAGCTGGAAGAAGGATCGTTCGGTATCAATTCGCGCCAGCACTACCGGTACCAAATTCGCCTCGCGACCAAATCCCTGCAGCAGCGGCTGCGTGATACCAATTTGCGTGGAACTGGTGTGCAGCGGATCAAACGCGGAGGCGAGCAGCGGACGTTGCCGATTGGAATTGGCTACCACGCCGAGTCCCACGGTGGCGCCGGTGGTGAGCTTCTTGTCGAGGCCGAAGTCGAGGAGGTAGCGGTCGGCCGCAAACTCCGAGAGCACCGGCTCCGAACGATTCCAGCCGTTGTCTAGTCGCACGCGCGGATCGAACTGCGCCCAGGCGGCGTCGATTTGGCTGTTTACTGCGGACACGTCGTAGACCGTGCGCCCGGTGGTGACGGCGTTTACTCCCGCCAGCGTTCGCACCACCTCGGCTTGCCCCAGCCCCAAGCGGATCGCTTCGTCCAAGGCCAGCTGTCGAGGCATTAAATCATCGATGGGCCGTGCCACGGTGCCGGGCATCGGAATGCGCGGCAGGCGATACTGAGGCAACTCGGCCGGATCACGCACCTCCACCTGCCGCTGTTCGGGGCGGTAGAGCCAGCGCGCAACCTGCGCCTCGCATGTTCGCGGCAGAAGCAGCAGATTCACAAAAAGATAGGCAAGCGAGGCAATCCAGGGGATTGCTCGAGCGGTTCGCTGCCGGTTCTTCCAAAAACTAGCCATGACTCTCCCTAGACCGATCGCGGCGCCTGCCGACGGGTCTTGGGTAAAATCGACCGGTTACGAAGATTGTTCCAGTTTTTCCGGTTCGGCAGACTGGTTTGGCAGACTTTCCCCGAGACTGGCGGCCGTCAGGACGCGCAAGGCATGTTCGATGTCTGTCGTATCGGACACGATACCACCGTCGCGCAGCACGACCACACGCTTGGTATGCCGCGCCACCGCATGATCATGCGTCACTAGAATCACGGTGATCTTCTGCTCCGCATTCAATTGCCGAAACAGCTCGATCACCTCGCGGCTGGTGCGACTATCTAAATTCCCGGTCGGCTCGTCGCCCATCAGGATCGCGGGGTGATT
>JBJSXJ010000280.1:0-8124 GCA_046086325.1 Planctomycetota bacterium
TCCAGACTGAAATCAAACGGCACTCCACACGAAACGTAAAACAGCTGCTTCAGTGCCGGGTAGGCACGAGCATCCAGCAGAAAGGGACCGGTTTCAGAAGTCGTGGCCGGATTCGTCTTTAAGTGAGCACCGTTCGCAGGAAAAAATCGCCGCGAAAACTCCTCTGCCAAATCCGTGCTGCCGCTGTTCAACCAACGTGAGCGCCGGCGCTCGTAGAGCCGCGTGTAGTGGGTGGCCAGCAAGCGACCGTCGGTGCGCAGCAGATCTCCGCCGCCAATCATCAGCGAAGTGGAACCAGGTGCGGATCGCGCGAGCAGCGGACGTATGGATTGGTTCGTATAGCCAGCCGCTTGCGGTGCCGGGCCCGAGAGAAACGCAGCAGTCGTAATCGGCGCCGTAACACCTTGGCGGCGAAGTAGTTCGCGCAGCACGATCGGATAAAGCAAGTCGCCGTAGTTTTCGCAGTCGGAAGTGTTGTATTGTGCAATCATGAACCCACCAACCTATCTATCGGCAGCGGCCGGGGTGGGTGACGAAGAAATCTCGGAGCCGGTCCGCCGCTCTGGCCAGCCGATTCTAAGTATCGGGCGGGGATGAAACACTGGGGAGGGGCGGGGATGAAACACAGAGGCACAGAGGTCACAGAGGATTAGGGGGAAAGCAATCGCAGAATGAGTCAGTCAGGAAAAACGATCTCTGTGTCCTCTGTGCCTCTGTGTTTCAATCCTCCCTCTGTAATTCCCAAGCCTCATGAACCCCGTTTTCATTGAATCGGCGACCCGGCGACGACTACAATGCGAAACGGCTGTTCGCATCGCAGTAATTCGCAAAGGATTTCGTGGTGAGTTTCGATCCGTATCACACTTGGCTAGGCATTGCGCCCTCCGAGCAACCCGCGACGCTCTACCGCTTGCTGGGCGTTGCGGAATTCGAATCGAATCGAGAAGTGATTACGAACGCAGCCGATCGGCAGATGCGCCATGTCCATTCGATGAACATCGGGCCCCATGCCGCACTCTCACAAAAGTTACTCGGTGAAATCGCGCAAGCGCGCCTCAAACTGCTCGACCCGGACCAAAAACTTCGCTACGACGCGCAGCTTCTGCAGGCCAAGCAAGCTGCTGCCTCTGCCGCTGCCGCAAGCGCCATCCCCATCAACCCCGCTCCCATCACCTCTCCGATTACCCCTGCGCCAGTTGTCCCCGCACCCACAGCCACTCGACGCCTGCTCGCCGATGATCCCAGCGTCACTGCCGCACCGCGACCGGGGACCAGCGCCGCCGCTCGTCCCGTCCCCATGGCTGCCAAACCTCATGCTGCGGCTGCAACAAACACCAGCGCACCAATCACCAGCGAACCACGGCCTGCGATCCGCCGCACTCGCCCGAAAAAAAATCCGCTTGTCGAAGTCGCTCGGATCATCATTGGTGGCGCGGTAGGACTCGGAGTCGGTGCGTTGATTCTATGGGGCTTGGGAAAGACGCCGGTGGATGTCGCGAGCAATATCACGGGACGCACTGCGGGAGAACAGGGACGGCCACAGGTTGCCCAGGAGTCCCATCAGCCAGCAGATAGGTCAACACCGCAACCAGCACCAAAGTCAGCACCCCAGTCGCCCGCCCCGGACACGATCAAACCTCCGCCACCCGATCCGTCGACGCTAAAGCCCAGCCCGCCCGCTCCCACCACGAAGACGGCGCCTAAACCCGACGTTCCATCTGCTGCGGCAGCTCCCAATCGAAACTCTGGCAAGATCGCGCCATTACCAGTAACGGGGCGAGGAACCGGAGCTTCGTCGAGCGCAAACAGCCGTGCTCGGGAGCCCATTCCCACCACCGATCAACTCACCGCCGCCCGTCAAGCCATTCAGGAACTCTACGGCGATCGCTATCAAGTCTGCCTCGGTAAGATGGGTAGTGAGCGCTACGACGCACTCGTCGAACTAGCGGGAGAGCTGGATACGATTTTTGAAGATGAGAAGGATTTGCCCACCAGCTACGGGTTGCTCGAGTTGATTGGGCAAGTGGGCAGCTCCGCTGGCGCCACAAAATTGACGCTCGAGTCCGTCGACAAAATGCAGTCGGTGTTCGCGGTCGATCGCGACGCTCTGTATCTCGAACAGCTGAAAAAACTGGTCGCCACATTACGGCAGGAGGATGTGGGACGTGAGCCGCATGCCCAGCACGCACTCGACGCCGCCCAAGCCATCGTCGCACTCGCCGAGCGAAGTGAAGGCGAAGAGCGGTATGAGCGTGCGGTCGAGACTTGGAAGTTGCTGGCGGAGAGTCGGCAGGGACTGGCCTTTGAAGGGATGCAGGCGTCCGTGATCGACCAGCGACTCAAGCGGGCGCAGACGAGTGTGCAAGCGGTCCAGGAATTGGCCGAGAAGCTTAAAGAGTTGATGACCAGTCCGGCCGATGCGGCGCTGAATCTGCAAGTGGGCAAACTGTATTGCTTCCAGCTGCAGCAATGGGAACGTGGCGCGCCGTACTTGGCGAAAAGTGATCAAGAGAAAGTCAAAGTGGTGGGCGAGCGCGAAGTATCGCAGCCGGAATCAGCCGCTGATCGGGAAGCGCTGGGCGATGTCTGGAGTGAATGGGCGGGTACGCTGCAGGATGATGAACGAGTGCAGGCCGAGTTTCGCGCGAGTGAATGGTATCGATTGGCCTTGAGGCAAGTGAGTGGACTGGCGAAGGTCAAGCTGCAGCGCAAACTCGACACACTCACCAAAACCGTCACACCGACGGATGTGCCCGTCGTTTCCAACGACACCAAAAAGAAAACGACGTCCAGAAATTCAGAGTCGCTTGAAGGCGACGAAGTGATCCTCACGGTCGATCTGACTCAGCCATTTGTTTTGACGACCTGCCCCATGCCGCCAGCTACGATGGCGAAGAATGTTCAGATCCAGGTTTTAGACATTGAGTCACCGGGGGGTGCTCAGGTTCGCGGCAGTAAAAACAGCTTTGATCTGAAATCGAAGTTTTTCATCGATTTTAAAGACGCCAAAAACGTCTGGCTGGAGGTGGAGGTCGAACAGCGTAATCGCGAGATTCAGATTCAGCTGACGCCCAAATGTCGGTATCAGGATCGTGGCCTCGAGTACCCATTCACCTTTGAAACCCTCGATTACGCTCAGAAGAATAGCGAATCAGCCGTGAATCGAGCTCGCAATCAAGCCGATCGCGCGCGAACGCAGTTTGAGGATTACCAGCGTCAAATGAAAGACAAGAACAATACACCTCAGCGAGCACAAAGTTTTGCGGTGAAGTCGACCGAACAGAGTCGCCTGCGAGCTCGAGCGGAGGCGGAGCTGTTGGAATGGACGGCAATTCGTCAAGGCCTGCCGAAAGCCAACGAATATGCCCAGGAGATGCACAGTAAGGTGCGCGTCTATTTGTTGGTAAAGACCGTGCCAAATCGTTGAGCGCCGGGCCAGCGGTGATTAGGATCGAATGATCGGTTCATAGTCCTCGCAATAGGTTTCCGTAGGTGCGTTCATGCCTAAGTTGCCCAATTTTCGTCGCTCGCAAAAGATGCGCCGTCGCTCGAACTCGAGCCGTTTATTGCTCGAAGCCTTGGAATCGCGGCAGATGATGGCCACCGATCTGCAGGTGCGCTTTGAATTTGCCGATACGTCCGGGACCCCCGTGACAGCGCTGGATGTGGGCAACAACTACCTGCTCAACGTTTTCGTCAAAGATGTGCGTCCCAGCGCCGTCGGGGTGAGCCAGGCTTATTTTGACATCGCGTACAACTCGAGTTTACTTGCGCCAGCAGGTGCGATCGTTCACACCGGCACCCAGTTTCAAGCTGCTACCTCGGGAAGCACGGCCACCAGTGGACTGATCGATGAAGCGGGTGGAAGTGACACGGATCAGATTCCGCCACCGCCAGCGGTCGTCGAGCAGCTACTGCTGCAGATTCCCCTGACGGCCCAAGCGATCGGCACCGTCAATCTAACGGGATCGCTGGCCAATGATTTGAATCATGAGACGCTGCTGTTCGGTTCGACATCACCACTCACGGCCGCCGAAGTTCAATATGTGGGCGGATCGATTGCCATCAACAACGGCACGATTCTGATCTCTCCGACGTCCGGACTGACCACCACCGAAGCGGGAGGAACGGCGACGGCCACAGTCGTACTGAGTCGCGCTCCGACGGCTAATGTGACGTTCAATCTGTTCTCGTCTGATACAACCGAGGGCACCGTTTCGCCCAGTTCATTCACCTTCACGCCTGCGAATTGGAACATTTCCCAAACGCTCGTGATCACCGGCGTTGACGACTCGATTGATGATGACAATGTGCTCTATTTCATCTTCACGGATGCAGCGACGAGCAGTGATCCGAATTTCAATGGCTTTAATCCCGACAACCTGCTGGTCACCAACATCGACGATGAGATTGCGGGTTTATTAGTCTCGCCCACGTCCGGTTTGGTGACTTCAGAAACCGGATCCTCCGCGACCTTCAGCGTGGTGCTCCGCACCGTACCCACCGCGACGGTTACGGTTGATCTAACGTCGAGCGACCTGACCGAGGGTACCGTTTCCCCCTCGACGTTGACATTCACTCCCGCGAACTGGAACGTGGCTCAAACCGTCACGGTCACCGGAGTGGATGACGCCATCGATGATGGAGACGTACCCTACTCGATCGAATTCGCACCCACGATCAGCACCGATCCGAAGTATCAATCGCTCAGTACCGGCAGTGTCTCGGTTACGAATCAAGATGATCCCCAAGATGTTGCGGGATTTGTGATCAGCCGTACAAGTGGGTTGGTGACGACTGAGCTGGGCGGGACCGATACGTTCACCGTGCGACTCGCCACCCAGCCGAGCGCCAATGTGACCGTGCCCGTCAGTTCCAGTAACGCCAACGAAGCGCTGGCGTTTGTCGTGCAGGGATCCAGTCTGACGAGTTCGCTCATTTTCACAGCTGATAACTGGAACGTTCCGCAAACGATTGAAGTGACTGGTGTCGATGACAGCATCGATGACGGTGATACCGCATTCAGTGTAATCCTGGGAACGGCAACCAGTTCTGATGCCAAGTACAGCGGTCTGAATCCAACCGACGTTACCGGCATCAATCAGAATAATCCTGCTGAAATAGCTGGTTTTACGGTCACACCCACCGTCGGTTTGTTCACCTCGGAGGCTGGTGGTACCGCCACGTTCACCATCGTCTTGAATACCAAGCCGCTGGCGAACGTCACCGTTCCGATCGTCTCGGGAGACCAGACCGAAGGAACCGTCTCGAGCAGCTTCGTCGTTTTCACTCCGAGCGATTGGAATATTCCCCGCACGATCACGGTCACGGGAGTTGACGATGCGATTGACGACGACAATGTCAGCTTCACTGTGTTTCTTGGTGCCGCAACCAGCACAGATCCGAAATACAACGGGCTCAATCCCGAAGATGTGACCGTCATCAATGCCGATGACCCCAATGAAACTGCAGCTATCTTCGTGACGCCGACCGTTGGTTTGACGACGAGTGAATCAGGAACTGCCGACATCTTCCAAATTGTCCTCGCCACACAACCGCTCTCCGACGTAATTATTTCGCTCACGTCGAGCGACACGACGGAGGGCACCGTCTCGCCGCTGACCATCACGTTCACGCCCGACAACTGGAATGTGCCGCAAACCGTTACCGTCACCGGTGTCGACGACTTCATTGAAGATGGAGACGTGGGCTATACGATTCTGACAGCAGCAGCCGTGAGTGACGATCCGAAATATGACGGCATCGATCCTGCCGATGTCTCCGTCAACAACGTCGACGATGTGACGGATAAAGCTGGAATCACCGTCACTCCAACTTCGGGCCTGATTACAACCGAAGCCGGTGGTAAGGCACAATTCACGATCGTGCTGAACAGTCAGCCGCTACAGAATGTGACAATCGGTTTGTCGGTGGATGATGAAACTGAGGGATCGTTGAGTGTCAGTTCGGTCGTGTTTACTCCGGCGAATTGGAACGAAGCACAGACCGTCATGGTGACCGGTGTAGACGATTTCATTGCGGATGGAGATGTCACTTACTCAGTGATCACCGCTGCAGCGGTAAGTGACGATGTGAAGTATCAAGGTCTGAATCCGGCCGACGTGTCACTCGTCAATCTCAATGACGCGACTGAACTTGCTCGCCTCATCGTCACACCGTCATCCGGCTTAGTGACCACGGAAAATGGCAATGCGGCCAGCTTCACTGTCAAACTGGGCACTCAGCCCGTTGCCAACGTGACGATCACGGTATCGTCGAATGATACCAGCGAAGGCACCGCGAATCCGAGCTCACTTACCTTTACTCCATCGAATTGGAATGTAGCGCAGTTCGTCACCGTCGTGGGTGTTGATGACCTCGATAATGACGGCGATCAGAACTATGCGATTGTGTTGGGCTCGGCTTCGAGTGACGATCCTGAGTACGCTGCACTCGGTCCAACCAATGTCTCGGTGACCAACGCCGACAACGAGAATCCCGGGGTAATCGTTACCCCAACGTCGGGCTTGGTTACTTCCGAGGCTGGTCAAGCTGCGAACTTTACTGTCGTGCTGCGTACGCCACCTTCCAGCCCTGTGACGATTCCTGTTTCCTCCAGTGACTCGACGGAAGGTCTGCCGGCGCCCAGCAGTCTGATTTTCGATTCGACCAATTGGAACATTCCGCAACTGGTCGTCATCGCCGGCGTCAATGATTTCGTGCCAGATGGAAACGTCGCGTATCAGATTAATCTGGGGCCAGCAGTGAGTGCCGATGGGGCCTATCAAGGCTTTGTCGTGCCGTCGGTCAGCGTTACGAATAACGACGATCAGGACACGGCCGGAATTCTGGTGACGCCGACGAGCGGATTGGTGACGACGGAGTCGGGTGGCACGGCCACGTTCACCGTCGTGCTGCAATCGCAGCCCACGGCGGATGTCACGATTGCGCTCTCGTCGAGTGACTTGGGCGAAGGAACCGTCACGCCGACCAGCGTTACTTTCACCGCAGCCAACTGGAGCGTTGCGCAAACAGTGACGGTTACGGGCGTCGCCGATTTGCTGGATGACGGCGACGTGGGCTACACGATTGTCACCGCCGCGGCGGTCAGCACCGACCCGCAGTACAGCGGACTGAATGCAACAGACGTGTCGGTGACCAATCAGAACGTCGCCAGTACACCCGGGATTTTGGTGACGCCGACGAGCGGACTGGTAACGACCGAGTCGGGTGGCACGGCCACGTTCACCGTCGTGCTGCAATCACAGCCCACGGCGGATGTCACGATTGCGCTTTCTTCCAGCGACACGACCGAAGGCACGGTCGCACCCACCAGCGTTACTTTCAACGCAGCCAACTGGAACGTCGCTCAAACGGTGACGGTTACGGGCGTGAGTGACACGCTCGCCGATGGCGATGTGGCTTATACGATTGTGACCGCAGCGGCGGTCAGTACGGATCCGCAGTACAGCGGACTAAACGCAACCGACGTGTCGGTGACCAATCAAAACGTCGCCAGCACACCCGGGATTTTGGTGACGCCGACCAGCGGACTGGTAACTACGGAGTCGGGCGGCACGGCCACGTTCACCGTCGTCCTGCAATCGCAGCCGACGGCGGATGTCACGATTGCGCTCTCGTCGAGCGACACGACCGAAGGTACGGTCGCGCCGACCAGTGTTACGTTCACCGCAGCGAACTGGAACGTCGCACAAACGGTGACGGTGACCGGCGTGAGTGACACGCTCGCCGATGGCGATGTGGCCTACACGATTGTCACCGCGGCGGCGGTCAGCACCGATCCGCAGTACAGCGGACTGAACGCAACCGATGTGTCAGTGACCAATCAGAACGTCGCCAGCACGCCCGGGATTTTGGTGACGCCGACGAGCGGACTGGTGACGACGGAGTCGGGTGGCACGGCCACGTTCACCATCGTGCTGCAATCGCAGCCGACCGCGAACGTCACGATCGCACTCTCTTCCAGCGACACGACCGAAGGCACGGTCGCACCCACGAGTGTTACTTTCACCGCAGCCAACTGGAACGTCGCGCAGACCGTAACGGTCACCGGTGTCAGCGATCTGCTCGCCGATGGCGATGTGGGCTACACGATTGTGACCG
>JBJSXJ010000281.1:0-7674 GCA_046086325.1 Planctomycetota bacterium
GATTGGGTAATGTGACTGGAGTTCAGACGTGTGCTCTTCCTATCTAGTCCTTCGCCCTCGCGTCTCCTGAACTCAGCACGCAGGCCGACTCCTCCACCCGTACGACGGACTTCCAGTCCGTCGCGCCCTCCTGAACTCAGCTCCCTCTCCGATCAGGTTATAGCGAATGGTTCAATTTTTCCATGAGTTAGGCCGATGAGGTGAGTAATGACCCATGCGAGAACCGAATTAGGACCTTGACCATGAAACGAGTTTTACTGTTGGCGACCACTCTTTGTCTCCTCGTGTTGGCGGTCGGCTGCCAGCCCCTGCAAAACCGCGGTGCACGCGGCGTGCCGGGTGCGTCTTGCGGACCGGGGATGCTGGGTCAATGTGGCCCGGGCGGCCGCATTTGCGATGGACTCGTATCCGGCAAATGGGCGCGTAATCGAGCGACAGATCGAGCGGCAGAACAGGGACCTCCTGGCCCACCCACGGCAGCGGTCGCCTACCCCTATTACACCTTGCGTGGCCCACGCGATTTCTTGGTGGACAATCCGCCCAGCATCGGTCGCTAAATGGAGCGACACCCGTGGCTAATCCGAGCGCGATCAGTCACGAAAGCGGCCGGCGATGACCGTGATATTCTGGCCGCCAAAACCGAAGCTGTTATTGAGTGCCACGTCGCAGCGTGCTTCTCGCGCGACGTTGGGGATGTAATCAAGATCGCAGACGGGATCGGGATTTTCATAGTTGATGGTCGGCGGCAGCACATTGTCCCGAATCGCCATCAAACAGACGATCAGTTCCGTGACGCCCGCGGCGGCAATCAAATGCCCCATCATGCTCTTCGTGCTCGACACCGGCGTCTGTAACGCCCGTTCGCCAAAGACCTGCTTGCAGGCCGCTGTTTCCACGCGGTCATTCACCGACGTGCTCGTGCCGTGAGCGTTGACGTAATGGACCGCCGACGGATCGAGCTGCGCGTCTCGCAAAGCCATGCGCATGCAGGCAATCGCGCCTCGCCCCTCGGGATGAATGTCCGTAATGCGATAGGCATCGGCGGTCGAACCATAGCCCAGAATCTCACCATAAATCTTCGCGCCGCGCCGCTGGGCATGTTCGAGCTCTTCCAGGACCACCATGGCGGCCCCTTCGCCCAGCACAAATCCGTCGCGCAGCCGATCGAACGGTCGCGAGGCCTTCGTCGGCTCATCGTTGCTCGTGGAGAGTGCCGTGAGCAAGTTGAAACCGGTCACCCCCATCGGGTGAATCATGCTGTGAGCGCCCCCAGAGAGCATCACATCAGCCTCACCGCGGCGGATGATCTCGGTCGCTTCTCCCACCGCCTGACTGCTGGCGGCACAGGCGGTAAGACAATTCAGGTTAGGACCTTGAGCGTTAAACAAAGAGGCCAAATGGCCTGCGGGCATGTTCGGCTCTTGTTCCAGTTCCGATTGAGCGTCGAGGATTTGCAGGCCGGTTTGTAGGAACTGGGACAGGTCGAAGCCGTCAGGCTTAAGCCCGGAAACGACCATCCGCGTAAAGGAATTGAAATCCTGGTTGCCCTCGCCTGCACCCAGGTAGACGCCGAAGCGAGTGGGGTCGGAGAGATGGTCGAGCACGCCGGAGCTATCGATTGCCTGCCGTGCCGCACCGGCAGCAAAGCAGCTGTGACGTCCCCGCTTGCGCCACGTCTCTGCGGACTCGCCAGTCTGCGTGATATCCCAATTCTTGATCTCCGCCGCGATGCGAGTTGGCATGCTGCTGGCATCAAAGATCGTGATGCGTCCGACGCCCGAGCGGCCTTCTTTCAGCCCCTTCCACATCGTCTCGACGTCATTCCCCATGGGATTAATGCACCCCACGCCCGTCACTACCACTCGACGTCTCATCGTTGACAACTCCTACTTGCCACTCAGCAGCGCTCGTTCGGCGGCGAGCATATGGGCGGGCACTTCGAGCGGGCTGTGATCTTCCTGGCGGCCAACGGTGTACAGATGCATCATCCGCAGCATCCGCAAAAACTCGGCCGGCTCAAACAATTCTCCCTGCACACGATGATCCAAGTGTGCGAACATCAACTCAAATTCACCCTGCAGACGTTCGCCCACATGCGTCGTTCCGGAAACCATCGCGCCGTCCGGGCGAATGTAGTCCAGCTGCACTCGATAGGTAATCGTGTCACCCGGAATCGCGGGGCAATGAAAGGCCGCCTTGCCTACTTTCGCCAGCACCACTCGTTCCCGAAAGCCACTCATTTCACCGACGAGCAAACCGCCCGCTTGTGCCATGCCTTCGACGACCAACGACCACGGAAAGACAGGAAATCCGGGCAAGTGATCTTCCAGCGCATCTTCGCCGAGAGAGACGACTTTGATCGCCGTCGCGCAGCGTCCACGTTCAAATTCCGTGAATCGGTCGATCCAAAACCAACGCATCGAACTTCCTCACCCGCCGCCACTCACTCGCCGTCACTCGCCGTCACTCGCCCTCAGCACGCCATTAGCTGCCAATTTTGCTGCTGACAAAGCGGCAGAGGTCGCTGACGGTCAACAGATTGCCGAAATCCTGCACCTGCGGATTGGCCGAAAACTTGCTCAGATCGGCGAATGGCATCCGCTTTTTGAGCTCTTCCAGGCCGACACTCGTCACCTTCCCGTCCTGCACATAACTCGGATTCGTCAAGACATCTTCCGGGAACAATTCGCCGGTCGAAATCTTGATGCCAAACGCCTTTTCAAGCTTGAAGACGATGTCCAGGAAGTCGATCGACTCAGCTCCCAGGTCGCCAACGAGCGTGGCGGTCGGAGTGACCTCCTCCTCGTCAACTGCCAAAGCTTCGACCAATGCGTTCTGAACCTTTGCTAACACTTCTTCTTGGGACAAGGGCATTTACGAACAACCTCCATTCTCAGTATTACGAGCCAAAAATTCGTTTTTTCAATTCGCCGTCGAGCCACCCGACGACTCGACATAACTGGGATACAACAAGCGAAAGATCTGTTTGAGTCGCTGACGCATGTAGCCATCCGTTGTGGGACGATCCGGATACCGTTCCGCCAACAACGAACGCTCCAGCACCAACCGACCACTCACCGCCAGCTGATCGCCGAGAAAACCTTGAGCTTTCAACGAAGTCAAATGATCGTCATGTTTTACGATTTCCGCCTGCAACGTCAACAACTCTCCCGGCTTCACGAAATCATTGTATTTAATGTTGCGAGCTTCTTTGAGCGTCAGGTAGGGCTTGGCAAAGTCCTCGGAATGGTACACCAACCAAGCACTCGCCTGAAACATCGCCTCGAGCATCAGCACGCCGGGCATCACCGGGAAACGTGGGAAATGATCCTTGAGGTACTCTTCGGCTAGTGTCAGCGCTTTAACGGCGGTGACCGATTTGCCCGGCTGCAAATCGGTGATCCGATCGATCAAGATAAACTGCATATCCTGCTATCCCGTTTCCGCGAACTTCAATCGCTGCCCTATCCCGAGCTTGGGTCGACAGTATAGTGACCCTGCCCAATCGCCACAACCGACAAACTCAAGAACCATCCCACTCGGGCTGGGGAGATCAAACAGCGCTCCGTCCCCCACCCCCGCTATCGCGCCGCCCCGCCCAGCTTCTCAGCCGCTCCCGGCACCGAAGATACAAATTCATCTGGGGCGATGGCCCCACCTGGGCTACAATCCCGCCCCGATTCGATCGGCCCACGGCGCTGGAACAGAGCCCCCCCAATCCGAATCAAACATCACCCGTAAGAAAGATGACAGCCATGGATGCGCGGTCTCCTCAGTTGCTCGCTCTCGCCCCTTCCCGGCTGCCTGCAGTCCGGCTGCCTGCTGTCCGCCTGCCTGCTGTCCGCCTGCCTGCTGTCCGCCAGTTCGTCCTCTCCCTCCTGCTGCTCATCCCACTGGCGACCCTCAGCTTCCCGTCGAGTGTCCCAGCCGAAACTCCCAGTGCCGCCCCCGAACTGCTGCACGACGCCGAACTCAATGACCTTTTCTTCCTCGATGAAAACTCCGGCTGGGCCGTTGGCGATCGCGGCGCCATCTGGCGGACCACCGACGCTGGGCGCTCGTGGCGAATACAAGAATCTCCCGCCAACTGCCGCTGGGAATGCATTCATTTCGTCGACGAACGCAATGGCTGGATCGCCGGCACCGCCGTACAGCCGCACACGTGGCAAAGCCGCGGAATGCTCCTGCGAACGCGCGATGGCGGCCAAAACTGGATGCCCGTCCCCATCCCCACCTTACCCGGACTGCGACGCCTCCAATTCGTGAACGAAAGACTGGGCTGGGCCACCGGCGACTCCTCCGCCCTGTACCCGTCCGGTGCATTCCGGACGGAAGATGGGGGACGAAGCTGGACCCCCGTCACCATCAGCCCCGGAAACTCCTCCGCCTCGGACAGTCAGCCACCGCTCATCCGCGAACGAGAAGCTAGCCAGCTCCTGCCTCCCGATGAGCGTCATCGGCCAGCACGCAATGTGCGACTCGGCAGTCCAGCCTTCGGCTGGCTAGTCGGTGACGAAGGTCTGATCCTGCAATCTCGGAATCCAGGACTAACCTGGCAGCTCCCCGCCAACTTGCCCT
Organism: Planctomycetota bacterium; assembly: GCA_046086325.1. Classification (GTDB taxonomy): domain Bacteria; phylum Planctomycetota; class Planctomycetia; order Pirellulales; family Pirellulaceae; genus JBJSXJ01. The sequence goes on from JBJSXJ010000281.1 coordinate 4,579, forward strand.
CCCCCACGCTCCTCGAACAGTTTGACTGGCAGGCGATCGCCACCTACGGCCCGCGCTGCTGGATCGCCGGTGCCCCAGGCACACACATTCTCTCCACCACCGATGGCGGTAAAACATGGTCCCTCTCGCCCACCGGCCAAACCGCTCCGCTCCGCGCGCTGCTCTTTGTTGATGAGGAGCGAGGCTGGGCCGTCGGCTCACTCGGCACCATCCTCTCCACGACCGACGGCGGTCGAACGTGGAAAGTGCAGCGCAGCGCCGGTCGACTCGCCATCCTCGCCATCCAAGCCACTCCCGATCGCCTGCCCCTGGAACTACTCGCGTCACTCAGCGGTAATGATGGCTATCTGAGCGGTGCGGAGGTGATTTTTCAGCGACCGGCCAGTCAGCCCTCCAGCTTGCTCGCACCGCTGGCCACGCGCACGCAATCCGCCGTCGTCGCCGTCGGTGGCTCGACTGCCCACCTGAGCGAACGCTTTCCAGCTCCGACACGCGGTCTATCCTTCGCACTCGACGAAGCCAAGCTCGATTCCTATCTGATTCGCCTCATCCGACAATGGCGTCCTGAAATTGTCGTTATTGACACCCCCTCTCGACGCGATTTCGATCTCGCCGAATCACGCCTTCACCAGCTCACGACGCTCGCGGTGCAGCGTGCTGCACAAGTCGACGTACATCCCGAACAACTCGAATCGCTCGGACTCCCTGCCTGGCGTGTCAAGAAACTCGTGCAAGCCGTCGCCGACGACGAACGCGGATCACTCAACCTCTCCACCTCGCAGCTCCTTCCCCGTCATGGCAAATCGATTGCCGACGTGGCAGCCACCGGGCAGCGGTTTTTGCGACCACTCACCGCCGCCAACTCCATTCCCACCAATCTCGGCTTTCGCCTGGCGATCGACTTAGTCCCACAAGATTTGGGAAGACGAGATTTCATGAGCGGCATTGCGCTTACCGCCGGTGGTGACGGACGCCGCAACCTGAACTCCACCTCCAGCAGCGAACTTCCCGCGCTGAATCGCGTCGCCCAGCAGCAGCGCAACATTCAAGCCTTGCTCACGCGCAGCATGGCCAACCCAGCTCAAACAACCGCTTGGCTACGACAAATCGATGATCTGTGCCGCGGCCATAACAAAGCTGCCGTCGGTGAACTGCTCTGGCAACTCGCCCAGCGATTTCAGCAGCAAGGCCAGTTGGAACTCGCCGCCCACGCACTCGAAGAACTCGTCCGCCGTGACGCTCGTCATGAACTGGCCGAGCCCGCATTGGTCTGGCTCATTCAGTATCATGCCAGCGAAGAACTCAGTTGGCGTCGGGAACGGATGCAAGTCGCCACGTTGACCGGCAATGCCAACCAGCAAGCGGGAGCGGTGATGGTAAGTCCCGTGCGACGAGTCGGTCGCTCGCCCCTCGACAACGATGATTCCAAAGTCGTCCCCGCTGGCACCACGCCCGAGCTCACTCCGAGCTTCGCCACCAAGGCTGGTCACGCTACCGACCTGACGCGCCGCAACTCCGACGAAAAACGAGCCAGCAGCTTGGAGACCGCTCGCGAACAACTCGAACGGAGCCAGCCGACCTGGAGTGTCGAACCGTCCGTGCGTTTGCCAAGTGCGGCGTGGCTGCGTCGAGCTGATCGGGCCACCGATGCCGCTCTGTTCTTGAAAACACTCGCCGGCTCGCGCACCGCTGACACCTGGGCGGCCTGCGCACAAAACGAGTTATGGCTCGCGCGCACCAACTCCGAAACCGGAAACTCACAGCCGACAAACGGTCGTCCCACCGCCTCTCTCAGTCGTCAAACGACACGCCCACGACTCGATGGTGACCTCTCCGACGAAATCTGGACCCACGCGACCCGCCTCGTGCTGCGTTCAACAACCGCCCCCGATTCCTCCTCCCCAGAAATGTCCACGACCGCCTGGCTGACGCTCGACGGAGAGTTTCTCTACTTGGCCGCCCGCTGCTTGAAAACCACACCGCCCACAGCTGCCAGCACGGCGACCGAGATGGCGACAAGCAACACCCAATCGGCAACCACGGGGCGGACTCGCGATGCTGATCTCCGCGATCGTGATCGCCTCGACTTTCTGCTCGATGTCGATCGCGATTACACCACCGCTTGGCAGCTCACCATCGATGATCGAGGCTGGACAGCGGAATCATGCTGGGGTGATCGCAGTTGGAACCCGACCTGGTATGTGGCTCAAGCGGAAACCGACGAGCACTGGATTGTCGAAGCGGCGATCCCACTCGAAGAACTCGCCGCTCGTCCACCAGCTGCCGGACAGGCTTGGTCGATTCAGGTCCAACGAATGATTCCCGGCCGGGATTTAGAAGCTTGGTCGCAGCCCGCCACCTATCCCCCACGACTCGACGGCAGCGGCTTACTCCTGTTTCGCTAACGGCATCCAGAGCCTGTTCCGTCCTCAGCCGCTTGATTCCCGCCCGCGAACTCGCACAATGGTGCGAGCTTCACTTACCGCCCTCCCACCTGCGCATCCGCGTCTTGCCACCCCATCGGAATGAACTCGATGTTCACCTATCAGCAGCCTCAGCTCCACTTCGCACGCACGATGACTGACAAGCTGCACGCGTCCTCATGGTCATGGCTCGCACGTCTCGCATGTCGCACACGCCCCGCATGCATCCTGCTCGTGGTCCCCATGATCTGGCCCCTCGCGGGCTGCGGAGGTTCACCAGCGAACAACTCGGCGCCGGCGAATTCCGGCCAAGCTGCAAACCATGCCGCCAATACGCAGTCGCCAACCGGTTCAGCCAAAGCTGGTGGCACCAGCAGCGCCGCTGCCAACAACTCACCCAAACCCGCTGCCAAAGCTCCCCCGGCTGTTAAGCCCGATACTTTTGCGCAAGTGTCGGATGCCTTCGAGTCGCTGGTGAAGGGCATGTCCGCAAATGATCAGACTGCGGTCTATACCGCCGAAACTTGGTTAGCCATGCAAAAGGACGCTGCCGTTGCACCGCTCGCTAAAGTCGTACGTGATGCCAACGAACCACTCGAACGACGCATGACAGCCAGTCGTGCCTTGGGGAAAGTTGGATCGCCAGCCGCTGCAGCACTCATCGAATGCTTGA
>JBJSXJ010000282.1:0-49543 GCA_046086325.1 Planctomycetota bacterium
CTGCGCCTTGGCGTGAGGCTTCCTGCATTCAATTGGAATCACGCCAAGGCACTAAGCTCGCCAAGGTTCCGAGGCGCTGCGTTCTTTGTGCCTCTGCGCCTTGGCGTGAGACTTCCTGCATTCAATTGAAATCACGCCAAGGCACCAAGCTCGCCGAGGTTCGGAGGCGGTGCGTTCTTGGTGCCTCTGTGCCTTGGCGTGAGGCTTCCTACATTCAATTGGAATCACGCCAAGGCACCAAGCTCGCTGAGGTTCGGAGGCGGTGCGTTCTTGGTGCCTCTGTGCCTTGGCGTGAGTCTTCCTGCATTCAATTGGAATCACGCTAAGGCACTAAGCTCGCCGAGGTTCCGAGGCGCTGCGTTCTTTGTGACTCTGTGCCTTGGCGTGAGTCTTCCTACATTCAATTGGAATCACGCTAAGGCACTAAGCTCGCCGAGGTTCGGAGGCGGTGCGTTCTTGGTGCCTCTGTGCCTTGGCGTGAGTCTTCCTGCATTCAAATGGAATCACGCTAAGGCACTAAGCTCGCCGAGGTTCGGAGGCGGTGCGTTCTTGGTGACCCTGCGCCTTGGCGTGAGTCTAACGAAATGATCGACCGACACGGGGTATTGCCCACTCGCATCGGCTTTTGCTGGCACGGTAGAATTCTCAGCGGTGAGTTGCTGGGAAACATCGGGAGCGACGAATGGGCATTTGGCTGACGATACGAATTGCGATGCGAGCCTTGGCGAAGAACAAGATGCGCGCCGGGCTGACCGTCCTGGGCGTGGTGATTGGGATCGCAGCGGTGACGACCATGGTCTCGATTGGGCAAAGCGCCAGCGGGCTCGTGAAGGGCCAGTTCGAGGCTTTGGGAACGAATGTGATTGTCGTTCTGCCTGGTAGTCGACGGCAACAAGGAGTGCGTCAGGCTGGTATCCCCACGCTGACGGCACGTGATTCGGATGCCATTTCAGCGGACTGCCCTGCGGTGCTCGCCGCTTCGCCGATCGTCGGTGCGGGTGGCCAGGTGATTTTTGGAAATACCAATGTGAGTCCCCGCGAGATGTGGGGCGTCGGCACCGATTTTTTGCTGGTGAGAAACTGGCAACTTCGACTCGGCAGCTTTTTTACGTCTCGCGATGAAACATCGGCGTCGAAGGTTTGTGTCATCGGTCAGACGATTGTGGCCAAGCTCTTTCAAACCACGAATCCACTCGGCCAAACAATTCGAGTGAAGAACATTCCGTTCAAAGTGATTGGGGTATTGGAGAAGAAGGGTGCGAACATGGTTGGGGATGATCAGGATGATCTCATCTTGATGCCCTACACCACCGTCCGCAAACGTTTACAAGGTTCTGAATTTGACAATGTGAACGCCATTATGGTTTCCGCGCGTAGTCTGATCATGATGAAAGACGCGGAAAATGAAATCACGCAGTTACTGAGTGAGCGACATCGCATTCATGAGGGCGAGGCGCCGGATTTTCAAGTGCAGAACACGACGGAAATTGCCAACGTACTCGGCATCATCACCGGTACACTCACCATCATGCTTTCTTCGATCGCTGGTCTATCGCTGATCGTGGGTGGTGTGGGAATCATGAATATCATGTTGGTATCGGTGACCGAGCGGACACGCGAAATTGGTATTCGCATGGCGGTGGGAGCTCGCCCGCGCGACATTCTGCGACAGTTTCTGGTCGAAGCGATTTTGTTGTCGTGTATTGGAGGAGTCATCGGGTTTTTGTTGGGCGTGAGTGCCTCGGTGGGGATCACCAGTCTGATTAACGCACTGACCAGCGGCACTCGCTGGCCCGTGGTGATTTCCATTCCAGCCGCCATTATTTCCTTTGTATTTGCCGCGACGGTTGGGATCTTTTTTGGCTACTATCCCGCACGCCGCGCCAGTCGACTCGACCCGATCGATTCGTTGCGCTACGAGTGATGAGTTCGTGATAAATCCGAGTGATGTTCGTGGAGAGGTTTGAGGATGAATGCAAATCAGTTCGTGGATGAATATCGAGCCGCTCGAGCTTCCGCGATTCTTCGTACTCACGATCAAGATGTCGCTCGCGAGGCGATGACGGCGGCGGTGGCGGGTGGATTCCGTGTGATCGAGTTTACGCTGAGCATTCCGGGAGCGAATGAGTTGATTGCGGAGTTCTCGCAGCGTGCGGGGCTGATCGTTGGTGCGGGGACCGTTCTGACGGTGAACGATGCACGAGCTTCGGCTGCGGCGGGGGCCAGCTTCTTGGTTTCACCGGTCGTCGACGAACTGGTCATCGAGGAAGCGCAGCGACTGGGACTGGCGGTGATGCCTGGCTGTTCCACACCCACGGAGATGCTGCGGGCCTATCGAGCGGGTGCGCAGTTACAGAAGTTGTTCCCCGCGCCTGGCACGGGGCCAGCCTGGGTGAAACAAACGCTGGGCCCACTCCCGTTTCTAAAAATCGTGCCCACCAGCGGTGTGACGCTCGAGAATGCCGCAGCGTTCTGGCAAGCCGGCGCGCATGCCTTGGGATTCGTCGCCAGTCTGTTTCCCGAAGCCGACCTCACCGCACGCCGCTTCGATGTCATTCAATCCCGAGCTCAGCAAATGCTGGCTGCAGTCCAGCAAGCTTAGGGTGACAGTCGCTTGGAAAGCTGGAAGTTTCGAGCTGGGCAAATCTATCGCGCTGGGAGAGGTAATCCCATTTGCTTCATCAGGATCTGCATATCGATCCAGACATCCTTTTTGGCGGAGGGGTTGCGGAGCAGGTAGGACGGATGATAGGTGACCAGCACCTGAGCACCGCGATAGGAGTGAAAGCGGCCGCGGAGCTTGCCGACGGACATGGCGGAGTTGAGCAGGGTGTGAGCGGCCGTTGTTCCCAGGCAGCAAATGAACTCGGGTTGCAGAATTTCCAGTTGGCGTTCGAAATAGGAACGACAGTTTTCCGCTTCGATTCCCGCCGGCACTCGATTACCCGGCGGGCGGCATTTGAGCACATTCAAAATGTAAAGGTCCTCTCGACGCAGTCCCATCGCGGCGATGATTTTATTGAGTAGCTGGCCCGCTTCGCCGACAAACGGCTCGCCCGTGGCATCTTCCTGAGCTCCGGGTGCTTCGCCCAGCAGGCAGAGTCGTGGTTGGATGTTGCCGATGCCAAACACTGTTTGTTTGCGAGTGCTTGCCAGTTCGGGGCAGAGTCGGCACTGGCAGACTTCTTGGTTGAGCACGTCGAGTTCGCGGCGTCGCTGTTCGCTGGACCGTGGCGCTGGGTCTAACCAGGAGGTAGCGTTGGACTTGGCGGCGCCAGCTACCGGGTTCATCGCCGCTGCGGGGGATACAGTTACTGCGGGCGCGGGAGTAGTGGCAGGAAGTGTCGGCGCCGGCGGCGTCAGCGTTGGATGCGTCAGCGTTGGATGCGTCGCACGCGTGACCGGTGCGGTAGGCGGAGTTGCGACGGGGGGCAATGGTGTTTCGGTCGCGGTGGCGGGGCTGGAGACTCGTGCCGGTGGAGCGGCAGGAGTCGCCGTGAGGGCCGGTGTGGTGATGGGAGCGGGGACGGGAGCGGCGGTGGGAGCTGCTGGTGCCGGTGCTGCTGGAAGCGGTGTGGTTCGCGGGGGCAGGCGCGGTCGGCGCAGCTGCTTGAGTCCCGCTTCCTGGAGGAGTTCGAGTTGCTGCAATAACGCTCGTTCCAGGTCCATGGAAAGCTACCAACCCGCATTTTTCGGGAGAAAAGGAGGAGTGTATCCAGCGGTTAAGCAACTGGCTCGCTGTCCGCCGCGGTCGAAACCGATTATTATGCTCCCCATGGCTGTTCCGCAAGTTGTAATCGTGGGCCGACCGAATGTCGGCAAGTCGAGTATCCTGAATTGGTTGGCGCGCAAGCGTCTGGCGATTGTCGATGACAAGCCCGGCGTGACTCGTGACCGACTCAAATTTCTATTGCAGGAGCAGGATCGGTACTTCGAAATCGTCGATACGGGCGGTATCGGCATCGTCGACAGCGATGATCTGACGGATGAGGTGGAGCATCAGATTCAAGCGGCGATCGAGGAAGCGGACGTGATCCTGTTCGTGGTGGACACGCGCACCGGCATCGTACCGCTCGATGAAGAAGTTGCTCGCCGCCTGCGATCCGTCAACAAGCCTCTGCTGCTCATCGCCAATAAAACGGATGATGGTACGTTTGATACTCAGGCCGACGAGTTTTATCGGCTGGGATATGGACGACCGCTGCGCGTGAGCGTGCTGCAGAATCGTAATCGAGAAGGATTATTGCAGCAGGTGGTGGAATTCTTGCCGCCGGAGACGGCGGAGAATTCAGCGGTGGAGCCGCCGGTGATGAAGGTGGCGATTGTGGGTCGCCGCAACGTCGGGAAGAGCACGTTTGTGAATTCGCTGGCGCAGGCGGAGCGCATGATTGTCAGCGAGGTGGCGGGAACGACGCGGGATAGTGTCGACGTGCGGTTCGAGTTGGACGGGAAGACATTCATCGCCATCGACACACCCGGACTGCGCCGCAACCGTTCCGTTCGTACGGACCTGGATTTTTACAGCACTCATCGAGCTCAGCGCAGTATTCGGCGTGCGGACGTGGTGCTGATGTTCTTCGATGCAGCCGAGCGGATTAGTCGAGTTGACAAGCAGCTTTGTCAGTACATTGCCACCGAGTACAAACCGTGTGTGTTCGTGGTGAACAAGTGGGACTTGTTGCAGGGACAGATTCCGACCGAGCGCTGGGTGAATTACCTGCGCGACACGTTTCCGTCGATGGTGCATGCGCCGATTGCGTTCATTACGGGCAAGACTGGTAAGAACATGAAAGCGCTGGTCAATCACGCTCAAAACTTGTTCGTGCAGTCGTTGTTCCGAGTATCCACAGCGGATTTGAATAAATTGCTGCGAGCCGCGATCGAGCATTCTCCACCGCCCGCTTATAAAGGACGTGCGGGCAAGATTTATTTTGCCACGCAGGTGAGTGTGCAGCCGCCCACGATCGTCTGCATGTGCAACGAACCGCTGGCATTTTCGTCCGGCTATCAGCGTTATTTGCTGAGCGTGATTCGTGATCATTTAAAGTTTGGCGAAGTGCCGATCAAATTGTATCTGCAGAGACGCAGTGAATCGGAAACTCGACCTGCCACAGCCGGTGACCAGGGAACGGGAGCCGAGGATGCCGCGGATGAGGCCTCTTCTTCCGAGCTGATGGATGGGGAATTTTCTGGTTTTGAGATGAGCGACGAATTGGACTCGTTATCCGAGGAGTAACGATGCTCAGTGACGCTCGCCTGGAATCGTTTCTCACCCATCTCCCACGCCTGAAAATTGCATTGCTCGGCGATTTATTTTTGGATCGCTACCTGGAGCTGGAGCCGGGAGTGGAAGAGTATTCGGTGGAGACGGGGCTGGAGGCGTATCAGATCACGCGGGTGCGCAATGCTTGCGGCGCCTTGGGCACGGTCCTCAATAATCTCACGGCACTTGGTGTTGGACTGCTGGTGCCGGTGACGGTTCTCGGTGACGACGGCCATGGTTATGATCTGCTGCGTGAACTACGTCGCTTACCGGTCAACGCCGAGCATGTCGTGGCGAGTTCCGCGCGATTAACTCCCACCTATACCAAACCGCTGCGGCGTGATGCGGCTGGCCAGTGGCAGGAGCTGAATCGACTGGATGTGCGTACGCGCGGACCACTTGACCAAGCCACTACGGATGAAGTCTGTCGACGTCTGCGCAGCGCGTTTCACGATTGTGATGGACTCATCGTGCTCGATCAGATCAACGAATGGAACTGGGGAGTTGTGAACGATCAGGTGCGAGACGAGTTGGTGCAGTTGGCACAGGCTCAGCCCAGCAAGTTGATCTACTCGGACAGTCGGGCGCACTTGCGGCGCTTTTCGGTGGGGATGCTCAAAGGCAATCGGCGGGAAGTAACGGCGGCGACGGATCAGTCGTCGGACGACGACCAAGCCAGTCGCGCGGCTGTGATTCAATTGGCCGGACGAACGCAGCAAGTCGCGTTCTGTACGTGTGGCGACCAAGGAATTCTGGTCGCTACTCCTCAGGGGTGCTGCGACTTGGTGCCAGGCATCGCCGTACCGGGTCCGCTGGATATTTGTGGAGCGGGCGATGCGGCGACCAGTGGTATCGTGAGCACTTTGCTGGCAGGCGGTGATCCTCAGGAGGCGGCCTATGTGGGCAATCTCGTCGCCTCAATCACAGTGCAGCAGCTGGGCACCACGGGAACGGCCACTCCCCAGCAAGTCCTACAGCGTCATCAAGAGTTCAGCGGCACCGATGCAAAGCCATGTGCGTAGCATTGCCAATGTCAAAGCAACGACCAGGGACTGAGCAGGCAGCCTTTCCTCTTTCGGAATTGGCTAGCACCCATGAGCTCTACCGTCGCGACATGAGGCTACGGCTTAAGCAATTATCTCATGAACCACTCGACCGGCGACATCGGTGAGTCGGTAGTCGCGACCGGCATGGCGGAAGGTGAGTCGCTGGTGGTCGAAGCCAAGCAGATGCAGCATGGTGGCATGCAGGTCATGGACGTGCATCTTATTTTCGATCGCTCGAAATCCGAAGTCATCGGTGGCTCCGTAAGCCTGACCGCCACGTACACCGCCACCGGCGAGCCACATGGTGAAGCCCCAGTGGTTGTGGTCTCGGCCATCACCACTTTCACTGGTTGATGTCCTGCCAAACTCCCCGCCCCAGACGACAAGAGTATCGTCGAGCAGTCCACGTTGTTTTAGGTCGCGCAGCAGCGCAGCGGTGGGCTGATCGATATCTTTGGCAAGTTGAGTGGTGGTGGCATTATGGTTGCGATGCGTGTCCCAGGGTTGTCCATTGCCATAATACACCTGCACGTAGCGCACTCCACGTTCCACCAAACGGCGCGCCAACAGGCAACCATGAGCGTAGGGGGAAGTGCCGTATTGCTGGCGGACTGCGGCGGTTTCGTGCTGCAGATCGAACGCGTCCGTGGCGGCGAACTGCATGCGGAACGCCGTCTCCATCGCTTGAATACGAGCATCGAGTGCGGCTTCATGGGCATGCTGGGCAGCATGTTCATCGTTGATGCGACGCAGCAGATCCAGTTGTTGGCGCTGCTGAGCGGCGGTGTATTGCAAACTGCGGACGTGCGGCACCATCTTCGTCGGCTCAAGCTGACTGTGATTGATGTACGTCCCTTGGAATTCGCCGGGTAAGAACGCGCTCGTCCATAACTCAGAGAACCGCACCGGTCGACCAGGACAGAGGACCACGTAGCCCGGCAAATTGGCGTTCTCGCTTCCCAGTCCATACAGACACCACGATCCGATGCTCGGCCGCGACGGCAGGATCGTGCCATTATTCATGGCGAAGAGTGCCGGGCCGTGATTGGGATTATCCGTATGTAACGAACGCAAAATACAGAGGTCGTCGACACATTGGCTTAAGTGCGGCAGCAGATTGCTCACCGGCAGACCGCTGGCGCCGCGAGGCTGGAATTCGTACGGGACCGGCATTAGTCCGCCGGTCGCGTTCTCTGTGCGAAAGTTGACTTCTTCGGGACGCTGGCCGGCGAATCGATTGAGTGCCGGTTTGGGATCGAAGAAGTCTGCCTGAAACGGCCCGCCATTCATGAACAACTGAATGACCCGCTTCGCTCGACCAGGAAAATGCGGTGTGCGTTCGGCAGAGTTAATCGCCGGTCGTTCGTCGCCGCGACTGTTCTGCACGGCCGTAGCGGCGAAGAGCTGAGCGAGCGTGATACTTCCTAAGCCGCCACCCATGCGTGCCAGGGCAGCGCGTCGAGTGAGAGCGTTTATAGCGGGTGAAGTTGAGGCTTCGGCAGGCGTGGTGGAGAGTGGTGGGGGCGGTGTTTGCATGCTGTTCTTCAGCCTTTTGCCGCTCTCTTGGACAGCAACGTTAGCGCATCACCAAGTGTGACATGAGCGCCATACCGCCGATCAAGATTACGACTGTCAAGATGAGCCACACGGCGACCTTGATCAGGGACATACTTAACATGACGGATTGAACGGGGGGCGAACCTTCTTGCGTGGAGGGGAGAAATTCCGTCGCCAGCCATGCTGCTAGTTGGCTATCCAGTTCCGCCGCCGACTTGGTTCTGGCAGCCGTCTTTCGCACGAGCAGTCGTTCGATGATTCCGGCCAGCTCCACAGGAAAATCTGGATTCACTTTGTGAATCGCTGGCGCTCGCCCGTGCAAGATGAATTCCTGAGCACTCGACACCGTCGCGCCGCGATTATGTCGTTGGCCGGTGGCACATTCGTACAGCACCACGCCTAAGGAATAGAGGTCCGATTGAGGCAAGTACGGCATTCCCTGGACCACTTCCGGAGCATGGTAGGCCGGGGTGCCCCGCAAGGTTGCTGGCGTCGCCTGATCCGTGTAATCAGCAGCCAAGCCGAAATCGATGAGTCGAGCACGATGCGTGACGGAATCCAGCCAGATATTGGCGGGCTTAATGTCGTGATGCACTAAGCCGTTGGCATGCAAACGCTGCAGGCCAGCCGCTAACTCGCGTCCAATCCGAGCCACCTCGATGGGCGCCATGCCGCGCTGCCGAGTCAGGCGAATTTCCAGCGTTTCGCCCTTCAGCAGCGGCATCACTTGATACTCATAACGAGTATCACAACTGGTGTGCAGAATGGGGACGAGATTGGGATGGTCTTGCGAGATCTCACGGCAGCGGATCCGCACGTCATCGGAGGTGATGCCGGAGTTGGAAACTCGATGCGGTGTGATCTTGATCGCCACTTCGCGTTGGTCCCGCTCATCACGGCCATACCAGACTTCGCCCGTTGATCCTCGAGCAATAAATTTGACGAGCCGATAGTCGGACAAGTGTGCTGGCAGTTGCAGCGACTCCAGCTTCGACTCCCCCGCACCTTCGACGGTCTTGGCCGCAGTCGCCACTTCTCCACTGGATAGCATCGCGTGAAAGAGTTGCAGCGACGCGCTCGTATTCACACCGGAATGGTGAGACAGCGTACCTTTGGTGCCGGAGATCGTCTGGGGAGCGACCGTGTCGCGCAGACTGCCTGAGGGAGCGGTTGAATCATCGGAGGAGCCCGAGCGACTGTCGCGCAGGCGCTGGGCAATTCGCCCTAGCAATTCTGGCGAAAGGCTTTCGGGTGTTCGGAGCAGAATAGCATGGAGACCGCGGATAAACGATTCGTCGGTCGCTAAACTTGGCAACGACTGCAAGTAGTAGTCGCTACGCACGGGGAGATTGCGACGACGACGAAAATCGACGTCGATCGCACAGAGTTCAACCGCCGTGGGGATTCGAGCCCCACCGGTCGGTAATAGATCTTCATTGATAAGCGGCGTTTTATCGGATAGCCAGGCCCGCTCGAAGCGACGCGTCGCCTCTTCTAACTCGGCTCGATCCGCCAGCGTTAGCAAGGGGGAATGGATTACGGCGGTCAGTCGGTCGTTCATTAACCACGGTCTTTCGGTGGAGCTACCCGATCAGCGTACTTGCAAACTTCGAGCTGTCTGACGATCGAATCCTATCAAAAAATTTCATTTTCGGAAGATAAATAAGCTGCTTTTGGGCGTTATAAAATCGTTTTTATTTTGCGTCAGATTCGTCCGTTTCCCGTTTAACACGGTGAAATCCAACGATTCACACTCTGGCATTGCGAAAATGTAATGTCCTGTTAGAGGGGTGAGTTCTATTGAGGGCTGATTGGGTCTGCGGCTGGATGGTCCGATGGGGCGGAAACGTGAGGATTGTCGGTCTTCGCCGATCCCGGCGTGGTCTTGATGTAAACGTCCAGTAACTGGCCAACATACAGCTGAGGAATGGCAGCGGGAGCGGCTTTGATCGCATAAATCACTTGTAGCACTCGCGTGTCCACGCGTTCGGTGTTATCGCCTGATAACCAGCGCTTGGGGATGATTACGGGCTCCACGCGAACAAAGTTCATCGCTATTTCCCGACCGGCGTCGCCGCGTATCAGCGCCTTCGCCGCTGCACCCCGCTGATAGCGGGGAACATCGTGCTCATCAATGTCCACTCGGACATGCAGGGCGTCGACGTCCCCGAGTACCAAGAGTGCTTGATTGGCGGCGGCACTAACGTATTCGCCGGGCCTGATGTTCACTTGGAGCACATGGCCGTCGATGGGGGAACAGACCAAGGCCCGCTGAATCTCCGTTTCCACCTGCGCGATTTGCGCTCGCGCCGCTGCCACATTGGCACGAGCGACTTGCAGATCCTCCTCCCAGCTTCCCGCCCGCAGCAGCGCGTCCTCGGCCTGAGCACGTGCCAAATCCTGCTGTGAGGCCTCCAGTTTGAGCTGTCGCTGCATGTGCTCTTCATCCGTGATCACGCGGGAGCCGATGAGTTTCTGACTACGCTCCGCTTGATCACGCCACAGACGCAAATTGGCTTCGGCCAATCGCACCTTGGCTTCGCTCGCTGGCAGCTCCTCGGTACGGGGGAGTGCGGCGAGTCGTTGCAATTGAGCTTCGGCCACCTTGAGAGCCGCTTGCAGTTGGGCTTGCTGCGCGTGGAGATGACGATCGTCGACCTTAAAGAGTGGGTCGCCTTTACTCACTTTCTTGCCAACTTCCAGCGCCGGTACATAAACCTCCAAGACCACTCCCGAAAGCGCGGCTCCGATCGATATGTTTTCCGTCTGAGGCTCGACGATGCCGTACCCCGCAATCGACTCGCTGTAAGGCGAACGTGCTGGCGCTGCGGGGGGAACGGTGTCCGGGATCGCAAACACCGTCTGCGAGTGGAGTGAATGATAGACTCCAAACACCAGCATACCGATGGCGAAGCCGGGCAGTATCCACTTGGCAAACCAATTCCCACTCATCGCTGGCTCTCCTCAATCCGTTCGATACGACCATCACTCATGTAGACCAGTCGATCACCAAACTCCAACACTCGACTGTCATGGGTTACCACAATCACCGATCGTTCGGCTCGAATGGCAACACTCCGTAAAAGCTCCATGATTCGTTGCCCGGATTGGGCATCGAGGGCGGCGGTGGGCTCATCACACACCAGCAGTCGCGGTTCATGAATGAGTGCTCGAGCAATCGCCACTCGCTGCTGTTGACCGCCAGAAAGCTGATTGGGTAACGAGCGACACTTCGAGCCTAAGCCGACCGATTCCAACAGCTGTTCAGCGCGCTGCACCGCCCGCCGCCGACTGGTGCCGCCGATGATGAGTGGCACAGCCGCATTTTCCGCGGCGGTTAACGATGGCAGCAAATTGTATTGCTGAAAGACGAAGCCGATTTGTCGAGCGCGAAAGCGGACCAGCCGACCGCCTCGTAATTGACGTAAGTCTTGTCCGAGCACTTGGAGTTCGCCCTGGGTGGCATCGAGCAAGCCAGCGATGATGGAAATCAGAGTTGTTTTTCCACAGCCGGACGGGCCGACGAGCAGGGTCATTTGTCCCAGATAGATTTCCAGATCGACACCGGTGAGTGCGCGTGTGCGCGTCTCCCCGGAACCGAAATCCTTCGTCAGTCCAAGACACGAGACAGCAACTGTGCCAGCTGGATTCAATCGTTCTCTAACTTCTGTCAACGTTCCCATGCTGGTCCTGCTGCGCGTTCCCAAAATCCTCGAGCGAACCCGACAACCGTACTCCAAAAACTAGCCACGGAAGACCACCGCCGGCTCTAAGACCAGTACGCGCCGGATGCTGATGAGTGCCGTGAGAGTAATGATCACCAGCACGGCCGCTCCCACTCCATACAACGCCACGGGATCGAGATAGAGGCCAGCTAAGTGAGTAATCGGGCTGGTGGCTTCAAAGAAGAGTGCCGTGAGTCCGATACCGATACCGTAGCCCAGGCAGCCGACGCAAACGGCTTGTAGCAAGATCATGCCGATTAAATGCCAGTTATCGACACCCATCGCCTTCAGCGCGCCGAACTGCCGGAGATTTTCGAGCGTGAAAAGATAAAACGTTTGTCCCGTCACGGCGGCTCCAATGACGAATCCCAGCGTGATCGTAATGCCAAAATTGACCGGAATGCCGGTCGACCCCAGAAAGTAATGCACCGTTTTCCAGAAGAACTGTTCGCGGCTGAGCGCCATCAGATCGGTTCGCGCATTGATTCGCTGGCAGACGTCTGTGGCTGCCATCCCGGCCTTGGGTTGTGCCAGGATGAAGGTCATCAAGCTGCGTTCGCGCGGCACGAAACCAGCCGCTTGACTGTAGCGAGTGTAGAGCACCGGCAGGGTAGTGAAGGGCGGCAGTGCCTTGCAGATTCCCACCAGTACGGCTCGACGATCATTTAGATGAAACACTTTGCCCAATTGCAGTGGCTCCCCTGGCCACATGTATTCAAACCCAGCTTTATCGACGATGACGGCATCGGGACGGCGCAGATCTCCTAAGTTGCCGAGTACCATTTCGCGCGGAGCACCGGCAAAGCTTTGATCATCCAGTCCAAAGAGAATGACGTTGCGAAAATTGCCATTCTCCAAACGGGCTCGCACCTGCCCTTTGTAGAGACGCACGGCCCAGTCCACTCCTTCGATGCCGCGGACCCGCTGCAGGTCGGTCTCGGGTAACCCGGGCACTTCATCGATGAACCGTACCTTGTTATCCATCACCCAAATCGCGGCGTCACTCACATCCAGAATCTGACTGGCGGTTCGCTTGATGATGCCGACAAAAATCGACACCTGCTGCGACATCAAATGACTAGCAAAGGCCACACCCAGGATCAACCCAAAGTATTTGCCTCGATCTCCAATCAGCATCCGCAGGGCAAGCCAGATCATGGAGTGTTACTCTTGTGAGAGCCGTCCCGCCAAGACTGCCTCTCAACCGAAAATCGAATTAGTAAGCGTGCTGTGAGTGTCGGCAAACGAGTCGCGTTCGATCCCGAGCGCCTGCAGAATGCTCAAATAAAGGGACGCCATCGGAGTCTTTTCTTGGCGCCAATAGGTGCCATGTTTCAGGCCCAGCTTATTGCCACCAGCCAGCATGGTGGGCAGGTTCAGCGGATTGTGCGTCGTGCTCGCACCGCTGCCAAACAGCACCAGCGTGTGATCGAGCACCTTCCCATCCGCTTCGCTGAATCCTCGTAGTCGCTCCAGAAAATACGCCACCTGCTGACTCAAAAATAAATCATACTTGGCAAACTCCAACTGCCCGGCCTTATCGTCCGCATGCGACAGACTGTGATGGGTGCGTGTGAGTCCTAGTTTCAGCGGGAAGGTGTCGCTAATCCCCATCCCGTCTTCACGGTTGAGCATGAACGAGACGGAGCGAGTGATATCGGCATCGAAGGCCAGGGCAATCAAATCAAACATGTTGCGATAGTATTCGCGCGGGTCTCCTTCCGAGGAGGCGTCCAAGTTTAGTCGAGAATAGTCCTGTGGTTTAAGTGGAATGTCGATCCACTTCTCGGAAGCGGCCAGTCGTCCTTCTACTTCATTTAGCGAAGTGAGGTATTGATCGAGCTTCTCACGATCGGATTGCCCGAGCTGCTGATTCAAGGACCGAGCGCTTTCCAGGACAGCATCCACCAACTTAATCTGGCGCTGCAACGCCACGCGCTGATTACTCAGTGATTCACGTTCGCCACGAAAGAGTCGCTGAAATAGTCGGCGAGGATTGTTCTCGGCGGGGATCGGCTTGCCTTCCTGGTTGTACGAGATCGTTCCGGTGCGTGATAAAAAACCGACTCCGGCGTCGATCGACAGCACCAGCGACGGCTGACGGCAGTACTGCCGAGTGTGCTGCGCGACCACTTGGTCGAGCGACACGGTGTTGAAGGTACCAGGCTTGGGATTGTGCAGGGGAGCACCTGTGAGCCACATGTCCGAGCACATGTGGGGATCAGCCTTCACGCCATTGGGATGATGTAAACCTCCCAGGAAACTCACGTGCTCACGGAATTCGCGCAGCGGAGCGGTCGATTCACCAAACTCAAATTCGCGTCCCTCTTTGGTCGGAAACCAGCTCCACTGACCCATCTCATGACGAGCGTGTGGTAGTGACATGCCGTTGGCTGTGTAGATGGCGCAAAAGCGTCGCGCGGGCTGCGCCGCCGCCTCGGCACCCATCGCTTCCAACAGCGGCAACGCCAGGGAGACTCCGGCGAGTCCTTTCAGCATCGTACGACGATCAAGTGAGCGAGTTGTGGGCATGATGATGGATCTTGCTGGGGCTGGCGGCGAGGGCTTAGACGTCGGTTAGGAATGCGGTTTGTGGACTCGGCTGCTCATGCGCTGGCTGGGGCGATGTTCGTTACTTTTGCAGAAAGAGATCACTTTCGATAATCGCTCGCAGCATCGCTCGACTGGGATAATCTGTCCGCTGGAATTCTACGGCACGTGAGCGGAGTGAAACAAGTTCGTTATAGGTAAGCGTGCGGCCGACGGCGTAGCAGGCGAGATGTTTGAGATAGCTAAAGGCCACCTCCGGCATATATTCACCCGCCAGATATTTTTTCAACTCCATGACATCTGCCACCTCTCGGCCAGTCGGCAGTTGACTGCGCGAGTCGCTGCGTTCGGCATCCTTTTTGAGCAGACCGGCGGCATCAAAGCGTTCCAGCGGCCAGCCCCAGGGGTCAATTCCCTGATGACACTTGGCGCAGCCCGGCTGGTCTCGATGCTGCTGCAGTTTCTCGCGCAAGCTGAGCTTCCCTTGGTCGCCCTCGGGCAGGCGCGGCACATTGGGCGGCGGATCAGCGGGCGGTTGAGCGATGATTTTCCGCGCCAACCACGCTCCACGCTTGATCAGATTCGACTCGCGGCCGTCCGATAGTCCCGCCAAAATGCTGGCTTGCGTGAGCACTCCACCTAAATGCGGCTGATCGTGAACGACCGGACCGAACTGAAAACCTTGCTGAGCCCGTTCGCCCAGGCCGTAATAGTCTGCTACCACTTCGTTGGCCATCACGTAATCGGCAGCGACCAGTTCCCGCAGCGAACGATCATTGCGGATCAGATAGGTCAGCAGTTCGATCGGCTCGCGTCGCAATTCTGCTTTCACATCGCGTTTGAGTCTGGGGAAGCGTTCGGTATCGACAGCCACCACATCGAATTTGTCGAGCTGCAGCCACTGTCGCGTGAACTCTTCGAAAAACGCGCCGCTCCGAGTATCGCTGATTAGTCGATCGGATTCCGCTGCCAAGTTCGAGCGTAGTTTGCCGGTCGCCGCGAGTGACAAGAGACGTTCATCGGGTGGACCGTTCCAGAGGAAGTAGGAAAGCTTGGCGGCCAATTCCCAGTCGTCAATGGGCTCGGCTTCCGGTCCCTGACTCGTTTCAATCAGGAATAGAAATTGCGGTGCCGTGAGTACGACGAGGAGCGCGTCTTTGATTGCCGCGCGAAAATCATGTTGCTGATCGAAACTTTCCTGCCAGACCTCCATGAGCATCTTCAGTTGCGAATCACTCACCGGCCGACGAAAGGCGCGGGTCGCAAAGGAACGCAGAATATCACTGGCATACGCCGGTGGATCATCACGTCGTGGCGAGTGAATGAAGATTGACCGATGACCCGGTGGCGGCCACTGCTCATAAAAAGGCCCCTCGAAATCAATCGAGCGAATGAGCAGTCGGGGCATGTCGCGACCATCGGTGTATTCACTGCGTACGCCAATCTCGCGTACGCCCGCTAAGTAATTCACATTGTCAACTTCCACATCGGGACTGGGATAATCATTGATCGCTCCGATGAACTCGTAACTGCGGAGATCCCCCGCTGCGATCGGTCGAGCCGCTCCGACGCGCGCCAGCGTACTGCCGCAATCGCGACGAAGTCCGACGTGAACTCCGAGCAGCGGTTCGCGGCGCTCGAACTGCAAAAAACGTCTCGCGTGCGGATGGTCGTCCGCCAGTTGTGTGAAGCAGAGCTGCTGCAGCCGACTGCCATCGCCCAGTTGAGCAATCACCGGAAGCTCTCCGGCCGCCAGCCGTACGATCAGATACGGCGCGAGCTCGCCCGCCTTCGGCTCTGCCAGCGCACTGGTAAAGGAACGATTCCCCAGTCGCAGGTGAAGTGGATTCTGAGCGGCACCGGCGGCTAGCCCGACGTCGATCTGGTAGATGCCCGCCGAGCTGATGGTGGCGGTGCCGATGCGGGCGGCTGCGGGAAGATTCACAAACGGCGCTGGTGATTCGCCCGTAACAGCTTGCAGCGGCAGCACGATCGACTGCTCGGTGCGGGCCCGAGGTGCGTTGGCGTCGAGCAGAAGTCCGTCGTCATAGCGAGCAGCGCGAACCGTCACTCGGAAATTGCCTTGGTCGGGCAATTCACGCAGCGAGATTTTGAAATTGGCTTGCGGTCCGTACGTATTCGAGCGCCCGAACACCTCGGGGCTGGGAATCGCCGGCCGCAGTACGAGGCCTTCGGGCAGAGCTTGATGAGCGAGGCCGCGAGGGTAACCCGGAGTGCCGCGCACACAGGCGAAGACGGCATGATAAATACTGTCGTAATGGCGCCAGCCGCGGACGGTGTCATTGCCGGCATAGCCTTCAATGAAATCAAATTTAGTCCGCATCCGCAGCGGCTCAAATGCGAACGGCTTTTCTAGCGTGGGCTGCGTCACCGTGAAATCGCGATTGTTGAGCAAGTCGCTGTTGGCGCCCAGGATGAGCTTGTCTGGGCAGGGTTCGTGGTTGATCCCTGCCCCCAGTTCCATGCGGAAGAACTGAACCGTCGGCTTCTTGTTTTCATCGACGATCGTGCGCTCGAGTGCTCGCGAGGCAATTTCGAAATAGGATTCGAGGAGCAGCGGGGAGAGCGACAACGTCTTGTCGTGGTTCGTGAAACCATCCTTGGAAATCCCATCGGCCGGCAGGGAAGTCGTCACATCCTCTTCTAAGTGCAGCAGTTCACGCAGCGTCCGCCGATACTGCGCCACGGTGAGTCGCCGGATGGAACCATTTTTGGCGCGTTGGCGAGTTTTAGCGAGCAGCGTCACGCGCTCGATCCAGCCCGTTACCGCTTGTCGCTCCGCCGCTGTCGGCTGCGGCTCGTCACTCGGCGGCATCGCTTCCTCCGCCATTTGACTGCGAATACCTTCCAGCAAACCGAAATGTCGATCCTCTGGTTCTCCCGACAACTGATCCACTCGGACGCCCGACTTTTGCTCGTCGGCCCGATGACAACGTTCGCAGTATTTACGCAGGACCGGTTGAACTTCGGTCCGAAACCGCTGGGACTCGGCGGCGACCTGAGCGTCGAGCGGGGCGGCTGAGTTCGGAGCAGCGGCTTGCGGCGCAGCGTTGTTCGGCGCAGCGTTTTGTGCCAGGGCAGTGGGGTGAGCGGCGAGCATCGCGATCGCCCCTGCCAGCATGCCGCCAGAGATAATCATGCGGGACAGGGCCCCGCGAAAAATGGAGGCGGCCAGACGTGCGGCGGTCAGACTTGCAGTGGTCGGTCCGGCGGTGGCCGGCGAGCAGTCGCAGGCAGTTGCACGGGCATCACAGCGCGAGAGCGAACGGTGGGGAACTGCGGAACTTAGCACAATCAGTCAACTTTCGAGGAGCCACGTTCTTACTCGTTACCCGGACGGCTTTTCCGACGTGCTGTTCGGAGCCGGAGCTGCTCCGCCTTCAGCCGGCTTCTCGGCATCTTTATCCGCCGGTTTATCACTTGCTTTTTCACTGGACTTATCGGCTGGTTTGTCACCGGAAGTCGCGCCAGCACCGTCGGCCGGCTTATCGGCCGGTTTTTCCGCTGACTTGTCGGCGGGCTTATCGGCCGGTTTGTCACCCGGTTTTTCGGTACCCGCAGCGCTTGAGCCGGGAGCACTGGAACTACCGGGAGCACTCGAGCTACCAGATGATCCCGAACCGAAACCGCGGCTACTTCCCCAGCCTCCTCGGTCGCGCGAACCGCCGCTACTGGAGCCGCCACTACTGGGGCCACCGCTGCCAAACGATGAACGGCCGGAGCTGCTGGTACCACTTGTTTTCGCCTTCTCGGCAGCCTTCAAACATTCGCTCGGAGTCACCACGCCGTCGCGGTTGAGGTCGAATCCGGCAAACTCGGTCGCCTTCGCCTCCGTCCACCCAGTTGCAAATTCCGCCATGGTCACCTGTCCGTCTTCATTCGCGTCATTGCGAGTGAACCAGTCGGGCAGGCCCTTGGGAAGTTTCTCGAGTGCGGTGCGCTGGCGGTACCCAACCATTTTCTCGGGGCCGTTCTTGCCCGCCTGAGCTGGATCGCGCGACCGACCACCCCACCCACTGCCACCGGCAGGCGCCTCGCCCGGTCGACCACTACCAGCCGCACCGCTGCTCGCGGTCGACGAACTGGAAGAACTTTCTTTGCCGAAGTTGGCTAGCTTGGCGACCAGTTCTTCGAGGGTGATGACGCCGTCGTTGTTGGCGTCCGTTTCCCGCGTGATGCTGCGAGCGTTGGCCCATTCGTTCTTTTCGAGTTGGCCGTTTTTGTTTTCGTCGTACTGCTTGAGCAGTCCTTCGGCGTACCGGCGAACGCGCTGAGCTTCTTCCGAGGCAGCGGAACCGCTAGCACCAGAACCCGATGCGGAGCTACGGGGAGCACTGCGTGCGGCCAGGGCCGCCGCTCCCGTGCTCGTCGCCGCCCATTTCTGATTCACCCGCTCGCACAATTCCGCTTTGGTAATAAATCCATCTTTGTTGGTATCTGCTTCGCGATCGATAAGTCCATTGGCGCTGCGGGTTTCGAGATCTTCGAGCAGTTGGTTTTGATTGCGGTCAAATTCCCGGAACATTCGCTCCACATAATCCAGCACTCGACGATCAAAGCGCGAATCTAGAGCGATGGCATTGAGCCCCAGTCCGGCGTCGCTAAAGCCAGCAGTCTTAGGCACTTTCGGCAATTCACCAAAACCAGCCGACGGGCCGCTCGAACCACTGGCAGAGGCGACAGCGGGGCTGCTGGTGGGCGAGGAACCGGGTGCGGGACCGCCGCGACCACTCCAGCCGCCGCCGGGACTACCGGGAGGTCCACCGCCAGGAGGTCCACCTCCGGGTCCACCGCCGCCACCCTCGGGATTATTCTGTTCGAAAATCTGGATCGCACGATCCACCGGAATCGGCTTGCTCAAGTCGATTCCCGACGGGCCAGCAACTTTTTCCAGCACCTCTTTAGCTCGCCCGGAAAGCTCGTCTGGTTCCAGTAAACCATTTCCATTGCGGTCTTTATTGCGAATATACTCCTTCGCATCTCGGCCGCCGCGGAACTGCGCGGCAGCCGTCGTGGGGGCGATCAGCTGCCAGGTGGTGGCGAGCGTGAGGGCGAGCGGCGCGATTAGGGCGTAGGACGACTTTCGAATCATGCGACCACCTGGTTCTGGGCCGATAGAGATAACGGGATGCTTCACTTTGTTATCGAACGGGCGGGAATGTCAAGCCGCTGGTGAATTGTTTTGCCGGACCGGATTTCCAGAAACTCTCGGACTCTGGAGACGGACACTCGCTAAAACGAAACTTTCCGATCATATTGGTGTTTTTGCACTGTTTGGGCGCTGGGCAAAATTACGGTAGGCATTAATTCCGTGAGAGTTACTCCCGATCGGTCTGGGAAAGTGGTCGCCGAAGCGGTCACGGGCCTGTCGAAGTAACCCCGCCACTCGTCCCAAGTTTCGGGAGATCATTCGACCATGCGATTATCTACATTCTCGGCAATCAAAGCGGTTGTTAAGGTCGTGGCGGTTGCGGCCTTGGTAGCGACAACGGCTAGTTCAGCCCTAGCTCAGCAGGGTGGTGGTGGCCGCGGCGGTTTCGGACGCGGCGGATTCGGCATGTTTGGCGGTGGCGGCGGCAATGAACTCATGCTGCTCCTTAATGATGACATTCGCGAAGAGCTCGGTTTGGTCGACGATCAAATTGAAAAGCTGCGCGCGATCAGTGACAAGCAGCGCGAAGAGATGCGGACGATGTTCCAAGGCGCATTTGGTGGCGGCCAAGGTGGCGGCACCGATGAAGATCGCCAGAAACGCTTTGAAGAAATGCGTACCAAGCTGCAGGATCGCATGACGGAGATTCAAAAGGATGTCGATGGCATTCTGTTGCCTCACCAGTCCAAGCGTATCAAGCAAATCGGTCGCCAAATGCGTCTGCGCGGTATGAACGGCACCATGAATAACGACGTGCTGGCTGAAGAACTGAAGCTGACGGACGACCAGAAAGAGAAGCTCCGCGAAAAAGCGGCTGAAGTGCAGAAGAAGCTCAACGAAAAGCTCACCAAGCTGCGTAAAGAGGCCGAGGACGATCTGCTGTCCGTGCTTTCCGTGGAACAGCGAGTGGAATACAAGGAAATGGTCGGTGAACCGTTCGACACGCAGCGCATGATGACTCGTGGGTTCGGTGGTCCAGGCGGCGGGCCTGGCGGTCCAGGTGGCCCCGGTGGCGCGCCAGGTGGAGCTCCGGGCGGCGGTCGAGTTGGTCGTGGCAATCAGAACAATAACTAGTGGTTATTGCTCACGGATCGTTTCACGAGGAAACAGGTTAGTGCATGGTAACGATGGAAGCGGGTGAGATTCTCTTGCAACGCGGACTGCTGACTGCCCAGCAATTAGAGCTGGCGCGGGCAGCAGGCGGCGATGGCGCTCGGCTGGTCGAAACTGCAATTGATCGCGGTTTCGTATCCGAGGAATCGGCGCTGCGTGCCATCGGTGAAGAAGTGGGACTGGACTTTATTGACTTGAGCGGGGCCGAGATCGATCTGTCGCTGCTCAAGACATTCCCCCATCGACTCATTCATCGCCAAGCCTTGTTTCCCGTGCGGAAGGAGGCTGGTTCGTTGCTGGTCGCTACCAGCAATCCCTTCGACCTCTATCCGCTGGATGAAGTCAGTGCGGCGACCGGACAGGCTGTCACACCCGTCCTCGCCGCTCGTCATGAAATCGCCAAGCTGATCAAACGCCATCTGGGCGTCGGTAGCGAAACGGTCCAGGGGCTGATCGAACAGACGGCGACCGAAGATGATGATGTGCAGCTACTCAGCGACATCGAAGCGGATGGTTCTGAACTCTCCGAGATGGCCCAGGAGGCCTCCGTCGTACGTCTGGTTAATGAAATTCTGCTGGAAGCGATCGAGACACGGACGAGTGACGTGCATATTGAGTCGCAGGCGGACACCATCACCGTGCGTTATCGCATCGACGGTATTCTGCATCCGCAGCCGATGCCACCCGAGATTGCACGCTTTCAATCGGCCATCGTCAGTCGCCTCAAAATCATGGCGCGGCTGAACATCGCCGAAAAACGACTGCCGCAAGATGGTCGTATGAAATTGCGTGTGGCGGGCCGGGAGGTGGATGTGCGCGTGTCGGTGATCCCGATGATTCATGGCGAGGGAATCGTCATGCGTATTCTCGATAAGGGGTCGATGAGCTTCGAGCTGCGCAAGCTGGGCATGGCGCCCGACACTTACCGAACCTTTCGCGAACTGATCGCGATGCCGCACGGAATTGTTTTGGTGACAGGTCCGACCGGTTCCGGCAAAACGACGACTCTGTACAGCGCACTCATCGAAATCAACACCGATGACGTGAAAATCATCACGACGGAAGATCCTGTCGAATATCAGTTGGCCGGGATCAATCAGATTCAAGTTCATTCCAAAATTGGTCTGACGTTTGGTGCTTCGCTGCGCAGCATCTTGCGTCACGATCCGGACATTGTGCTGGTGGGCGAAATCCGCGATTTAGAGACGGCGGAAAACGCCATTCAAGCTTCGCTCACCGGTCACTTGGTCTTCAGCACACTGCATACCAACGATGCCGCCGGTGCTTACACGCGTCTGGTCGACATGGGAGTGGAGCCGTTTTTGGTGGCGAGTACCGTTGAGGCGGTGATGGCGCAGCGACTCGTGCGCCGTCTCTGTCCGAACTGCAAAGTTGCTTACCATCCGGATCGCAGCGACTTGCCCACCGATTTCCCGATCGACCAGATTCCAGCCGAAGGTTTATATAAATCGGTCGGCTGCAAGAGCTGTCGTCAAATCGGCTTCGCGGGACGAATGGGTATCTACGAACTCATGGTGACCAGCGATGAAGTGCGTCAGTTGGCTCACGATCGGGCCAGCAGTTGGAAAGTGAAGCAAGCCGCCGTGAAGGCCGGAATGGCCACGCTGCGACAAGATGGCTTCCAAAAAGTGCTTGCCGGTTCCACGACGGTGGATGAAATTGCGTCGGCCACCAAGGGTGATCGGGAAATGTCGCTGCGGTGATGTCGTCCCTGGTCTGCGCTTGGGGTGCTAACTTTGCCCACGAAACGGTGCCATGCCTGAATTTGCCTACGTAGCTCGAAACGTCTCCGGAGCGAAAGTCTCGGGAACTATCAGCGCCACCACGGAGCGTGAAGCGCTGTCGTTGATTTCGAGTCAATCGTTGTTCCCGGTGAGTGTCACGGCGACAAAGGCCGCCACCACGCGCTCGGGCAGTCGGCGAGTGCGGGGACAATTGATGGCGGTTGTTTACAACCAGATGGCAGGCTTAATGCGCAGCGGCGTGCCACTCTTGAAATCACTCGCGGTCCTCCGCGAACAATCCTCCCATCCCGTGCTCAAAGAAGTGCTACGGGAAGTGCATAGCAAGGTGGAAGACGGCACGACGCTCGCCGAAGCGATGGCGCGATTCCCCAACGCCTTCAGCGAAATGGCGATCAACATGGTCCGCGCCGGCGGCGAAGGTGGTTTCCTGGAAGATGCGCTGGAACGCGTTTCCTATTTCACCGAACAGCAGGAAGATCTGAAGGGGCGCACCATGGGAGCGCTCGCCTATCCTATCTTCTTAAGCGTCGTCGGCTCGGCGGTCGTCTCGGGACTCATGATTTTCTTCGTACCGAAATTCGCCACGCTGTTTGAAAACCTGCGCGCTCGAGGTGAATTGCCGGTGCTCACCGAGTGGCTCTTGTGGTTCAGCGACACACTGCGCTTTTATGGCTGGGCGATCGCCCTCATCGTCGCTTTTCTGGCTCTTTGGATTCGAGGCTGGTTGGCGACGGAAACGGGGCGTCAAACCAGCGATCGCTTGAAACTTCGGATACCAGTGCTGGGTAATATTTTCCAGAGCCTGGCGGTCGCGCGATTTTGTCGAGTGCTCGGGACGCTGCTGTCCAACGGAGTGCCCATTTTGAAGTCGCTCGAAATCAGCCGCGACACGACCGGTAATCGACTCCTGAGCCAAGCGATTGCGAAGGCGTCGGAGAATATTTCCGCTGGTCAGTCACTGGCGCAACCCCTGGCCGCCTGTGGCTATTTTCCGCGCGATGTCGTGGAGATGATCGCGGTGGCCGAAGAATCGAATACACTCGACCGAGTGCTTGTGGATATTGCAGATGGGCTGGAGAAGCGTACGTTTCGGCGACTCGATCTCGCCGTGCGACTGCTCGAACCACTCATGCTGCTACTGTTGGCTGGAATCGTGCTGGTGGTGGTGATTGCTCTCTTGATGCCCGTGATCAAGATGAGCAGTACGGTGTAACCAGCTAGCTGAATTTTTGAATAAGGAGTTTGGATGATGCGAGTGAGTCTGAATCGGAATCAACGTCAACGCCGGAAACTGGCTTTTACTTTGATGGAAGTGTTGTTGGTGCTCGTGATCCTCGTGATTCTCGGCGGCATCGTGGGCGTCTCCATTAGTGCCACACGCAAGAAGGGGCTCGTCGGCGCCTGCAAGGTGCAACTGAATTCGCTCAAGGGACCACTCGAAAGCTTCTACACCGACATCGGCATGTACCCCTCGACCCAGCAAGGTCTGGCGGCTCTGCGACAACCACCCGGCGATTTACGCAATCCCGCGAAGTGGACGGGACCGTACTCTGGCGGAGATGTCGAAATGGATCCGTGGAGCAACCCGTATCAATACGAAAGTGATGGGATCTCCTATCGCGCTTGGTCGTGCGGCCCCAACGGCCAAAATGAAAATGGAAGTGGCGACGATGTTATGGTTGTGGGTGAATAACCGACGTCGGTCGGGTCGATCGGCCAGTCGCCCCCGAGCGGGTTTCACCTTGATGGAAATCATCTTGGTGCTCGCTCTGCTCATTATCGTCGGGAGCGTCGTCTGGATGCAGTTGCGATCTCCCTGGGAATCGGTTCGCCTGCGTTCGGCTGGTTCCCTGATTCAATCCGAGTTCGGCCGGACGCGTGTCCGGGCGATGCGCACCGGTCAAACGCAAACGTTTCAATTTCAAACCGGTGGTAACACCTACTCCTGCCAGTCCTGGCAAGGGCCCGGTGACGACCAGAATTCGATGAACATCGCCACCGGCTTCGGCAACTCGCAGCCCTCCCAGCAAGCGGCTGCGCGTCCCTGGAGTCATCAAGGGCAACTGCCTGAGAACGTGCAGTTTCTGGGCGCGGAAACCCAGGCTGATACGCGCGCCGCCATGATTCTGGGGAACGGTACCGGCTTCAGCGCCGCTCCCGCCACGTCGACAGCCAACGGCAATTTAACCGGTGAAGCGGATGGCGGTGGTACTCCCTCCGCGCCGATTCTTTTCTACCCCGATGGAACCGCGTCGAATACGCACCTCGTGCTGATGAACAGTCGGCAGCAATGTGTCGTCGTGTCGCTCCGCGGAATCACCGGTCAGACTCGAGTCAGCGAAGTTAAATCGCTTCAAGAGGTGCGCTAATGCTACTGTCACGCGGTCCCCACCGCTCGCGACGACCAACCGCACCACGCGGCATCACGCTTTTTGAAGTGCTGCTGGCGATCGCCATCCTCGGCGGCTCCATGGTGGCAATTGGTGAGATGATGCGCACCGGTTCTCGTTCTGCCATCGAAGCGCGAGAAGTCACCCGCGCACAGCTCTACGCCGAAACCATTATCGCGGAAATCGCCGCCGGTGTACTGCCCTCTCAATCTGTGAACGACCAGCCGCATGCCACCGATCCAGATTGGCTCTACAGCATTCAGTCGGATAGTACCAGTCAGGCCGGCTTGCTCATGATTCAAGTCACGCTGCGACAAGCGAACGTCCCGCCGAACAAACGACCGCTCAGCTTCTCACTCGTCCGCTGGATGGTCGATCCCAGTCTCGACTTGGTCGCTCCCGATTCTACTAGCACGAATAGTTCTTCCAGCTCCAGTGGTACTTCTGGCAGCACGGGATCGAGTGGCGCGGGATCAAGTGGTGCTGCCGGTGGCTCCAGCACCGGAGGAGTGAACTGACATGCCGACTCGGCTTAGACAATTGCACACTTCCTCAATTCGGCGCGGCACGACGCTCCTGGAGCTCATTCTCGCGCTCGCTCTATCCGTGCTTTTGCTAGGCGCGATTGCCCTGGCGATTCGATTCAACCTGCGAGCACTCGACAGCCGCCGCGCGGACGTCGAGGAAGCGCAGCTAGCGCGCGCTGTGCTGCGCATGATCACCGACGATCTACACAGTGCCGTGCAGCATGAAGTTGTCGACTTCAAACCACTCGAAGATATCGCCACCAGTGCGCTGTCCGCTCAGGTCAGTAATGCGGCGAATGCGCTGAGTTCCGCGGCCAGCTCCGCTACGGGTGGCGCCTCATCCAGCGGCGGTGCTGCAACCGGTGGCGGTTCCAGTCCTGGTGGTTCCAGTCCTGGTGGCTCATCGTCAGCGAATAATTCGAAAGGTGGTGGGGCGAGCGGCGGTGGCAGCAGTGGTCCCTCTTCATCGACGGGTAAAACCGGCGGCACCGGCGGCGGAGCGAGCACAGGTGGATCCAGCAGTGGCGGAGCGAGTACGGGTGGTGCGAGCAGTGGCGGTGCGAGCAGTGGTGGTGCGAGTACAGGTGGCGCAAGTAGCAGCGGCGCCAGCAGTGGTTCACCCTCCACGTCCGATCCATCCGCGAACACCACCGATATCGCGTCCACTGCAGTACCGCCGCCCATTCCTGGTCTGTATGGAAATCAATACGAACTGCAACTCGATGTCAGTCGCCTTCCACGACTCGACCAATACCAATCGATGACCGGCTCCGCTGGCACGCTCAGCGATATTCCCAGTGCGGTCAAGACGGTCGCCTATTACTTGCGCGGTGCCAACCAGGCGGCACCCGATACTGGTTTCGCCGCGGCGGGTGCCCTCTCGCAACAAGACGCTGCCCGTCCCGGACTCGTGCGGCGTCAACTAGATCGCGCTGTCAGTATGCAGGCCGCCTCTTCCGGCAACAGCAGCCTCAATCAACTCGGTGAACTCATCGCACCGGAAGTGGTGAGTATTGAGTTTCGTTATTCGGATGGTTCGCAGTGGCTCACCGAGTGGGATTCCAGTCAGATGCAGGGCTTGCCGGTGGCAGTCGAGATCCTCGTTGCTTTGCAGCCGTCACTGGCCTATGCCGATCCCAATGACACGTCGACGATCGCGAAAAAAGCGGTGAGTCAATCGCCCAAAATGTATCGTCATGTGGTGCGGTTGCCGGCCGGCAAGATTCCGGCAGCAACCGATGGTACGACAACCGACGGCAGCGAATCTTCCAGTTCCAGCGGTTCCGCTGCCAGTGGTTCGGGTTCGACCGGATCGGGCTCT
This sequence comes from Planctomycetota bacterium, assembly GCA_046086325.1. Classification (GTDB taxonomy): domain Bacteria; phylum Planctomycetota; class Planctomycetia; order Pirellulales; family Pirellulaceae; genus JBJSXJ01. Next base: position 26,432 of record JBJSXJ010000282.1, read on the forward strand.
GCCGGCAGCGGCTCGACGGGAGGTCCGTAATGATTCCTCCCGTGGATCTTCAGCGTCATGCGGATCGTCATGCGGCTCGTCGACCTGATCGTCACCCGGATCGTCGACCTGCCGGACGCCGTCGTCGCCCACGATCAGCTCGCGGCATCATCTTGATCGTCGTGCTCGTCGTCATCGTCGCCTTATCACTATCGGCGTACACCTATAGTGAAATTATGGTGACGCACCGCACCGCCACGCGGCTCAACGGTCAGCAGCTGCAAGCGAATCTGCTGGTGGAGTCGGGAATTGATGCGACGCGCGTGTTTCTGGCACAAGCTCATGCGGATCGTGATGCTGCCGGTGGCATCTACAACAACGCGCAGCAGTTTCAGGGAATCGTCGTGGTGCCGGACGATGATCCGAAGTCGCGCGGTAATTTTTCGATTCTTGCCCCGGCGATGGACTCCGATGGCAACATCGCTGGCGTTCGCTACGGACTAGAAGATGAATCCGCTCGACTTAATCTCAATTCGTTAACCGTCGCCGAAAAGGCGCTGGAAGGTTCCGGGCGGCAATTACTCGGGACACTACCGGGCATGACGGACGACATTGCGGATGCCATTTTGGATTGGCTTGATGAAGACGACGAACAGCGTGAGTATGGTGCGGAGAGTTCCTACTATCAGGGATTATCTCCAGGGTATATGCCCGCGAATGGTCCTTTCACGACCGTCGAGGAGCTGCTGCTGGTGCGTGGCATAACGCCCGAGCTGCTGTTTGGTTTAGACACCAATCGCAATGGACTCATTGATGCTCAAGAGCAGTCGGCGGGTGGCAGTGGCGATGACACTTCCACGCAGCTCGGCTGGGCCGCCTACCTGACGCTCTATAGCAAAGAAGCCAATGTGAATTCGTCCGGACTGCCGCGCATCAATCTCAACTCGGAAGACCTGGAGCTGCTCTACAACAGCTTGGTCGACCAGCTCGGCAACGAGCAGTGGGCGACGTTTATCATTGCCTATCGGCAGAACGGACCGGCCAGTGCCACAGGCCAAGTACAGCCCACTCCCACGGGCGTGCAGCTTGATTTCACGAAGCCTGCCAAGACCAAGATCACGCAGGTGCTCGACCTGATCGGGGCCTCGACCACGCTCACGATTTCCGGGCAGCCAATGGCTCAGCCCATCAGCTCGCCATTCTCCTCCGACATCATCTCCATGAATGCTTACTTGCCGCAGCTCATGGACAACGTGACCGCCAACAGCACCACCTATTTGCCGGGTCGAGTGAACATTAATCAGGCGCCGAAATCGGTGCTGCAGGGAATCCCCGGAATCACCGAAGAGATTCTGACGGAACTCCTGAGTCGCCGTGAGCCGGAAGCGAGCGAAAGTAAACCGAATCAGCGTTTTGAGACGTGGTTGTTGACCGAGGGCATCGTGACACTGGATGAAATGAAATCGCTGTCACCTTTTGTCTGTGCTGGCGGGGACGTTTATCGCGGTCGTATCGTCGGCTACTTTCAGGGCGGTCAGGCAGCCTCTCGGGCTGAAGTGGTTTTTGATGCCGCACAATCGCCTCCTCGAATCATACTGTGGAGAAATGTTAGCCACCTGGGCCGTGGTTACCCGTTGGAGACATTAGGAGTTGATTTGGGTGGCAATTAATTGCGCGGGACGAAATTGCGATGGATGGAAGCGCGTGGGATGAAATCGCGTGGGACGGCTTCGTGGGACAATATCAGGTTTTGGTAAGTAACATTTTTGGCAGGTAAAGTTTTCGCTATGTCACATCTGCTCGCCTTGGAATGGGATGCGCACGAAGCACGACTGGTGCTCGCGCGCCGACGCGGCCAACAGGCACTCATCGAACGTGCCGTGGCGCTGCAGTTGTACGCTGCAGCGGGGGCCGAAGCCGCAGGTACGGTGGCTGCTGGTGCCGAGGCTACAGGTGCCGAAGCCGCGGGTGCCGAGGCTGCAGGCGCCGTAGGGCCTAAGTTGGCCGCCAAGCTCACCGAGCTTCTCAAACAGGCCGGGGTATCGCGGGCGGAAACTTTAGTCGCCGTCGGACGCTCGAACATCGAGCTACGGCTTTTGTCGGTGCCACCCGTTCCGCCCGACGAATTGCCGGATGTCGTGCGCTTCCAAGCACTCAAGCAATTTGCCTCGGTGGGCGACAACTGGCCCATCGATTATGTGCCGCTGAGCGAAGCGGATGCCGGACCGCTCAGCGTGCTCGCTGCGGCGATTGCACCGGACATCGTGGAACAAGTGCGTACGACCTGTGCCGCCGCCAATCTCACTGCGCAGCGACTCGTGCTGCGTCCTTTTGCTGCTGCGTCGCTCTGGCAACAGCATCAGGATGCCGCTGGCTGTGCCCTCATGGTCGACCTGCTCGCCGAAGAGGGCGATTTGACGGTGATGGTTGATGGCCACGTCGCATTTATTCGCACCGTGCGTCTGCCCAGCACCGACGATCAGGAAGAATTAGCTCGCGCGATGTTCGGTGAAATCCGCCGCACGATCGCCGCCGCCTCCAACCAACTCGGCGGTCGCAAGGTCGATCGAGTGGTACTGTGCGGCAGCGACGAAGTATTCACCTCGCTGCAAAATCAAATCACACAGCAAACTAAATTGCCCTGTGAGATCTACGATCCCTTTGCTGGATTGGAATTGTCCGCCGAGCTCAGCGCTCAGCTGCCGGCGCGCAGTGGCCGTTTCGCACCGCTCTTGGGAATGGTGACCGACGAGGCGGCAGGCCTGCGACGTGGTATCGACTTCCTCCATCCTCGGAAGCGACCAGAGCCACCGAGTCGGCGTCGGCAGTACGCCTTGGCCGCTGGTGCTGCAGCAGCCGTAGCACTCGGGATCACCTACTTGATCTGGAGTAACCTCGCGGCACTCGATTCCGAAATCAGCCTGTTAAAAACGGAAAGCACCAAGATCGACACGCAGCTCAAGAAGCTCGAAAAGCCGCAGCGAGAATCTGGCGAGGTCGATGAGTTTGTGGCTGGCGATGTCATTTGGCTCGACGAACTTTGCAAAGTGTCACTCGACTTTCTCCCGCCCGATAAAGCTATTGTTTCGAAGCTCAGCGGACAGGTCGCTCAAAATGGCGGTGGCAATTTGACGCTGGAAGGGCGAGTGGCTGATTCGACGGACATTGAGGAGTTGGAGTCGCGCTTGCGTGACGAAGCGCATCGCGTCGTCGGCACGGGCAGTCAGTATGACAATCGTGAAGGTCAGTATCCGTGGACGTTTAAAGAGACGCTCGTGATTCAGCGTTCCGATGGTACCGAAGCCGGCTCTGGCAACGCGGCTGGTGCTGCCGATCCAAAGCGTGCGGCCAAGCCTGGTGGGAAGCCCGAAATACGTCCGGAAGGCAAGTCCGAAAAAAAGACGCCGCCAGATGACAAGCCAAAGGCAGAATCGCAAACCAAGCTCAAGTCGGATTCGGGATCAACACCATCCGCGAAAGCAGCCGCAGATACGAAGACGAAATTGAAAACGGATGTCGGCAGCGCCCCGCAGGGACGCTCCGGGAACAGTTCACCGCGACGTTCCCCACGCCGCTAGGAGACCAACACCATGAATGCTCGTGAACGAATGATGGCGCTGGTCGTCGGCGTGTTATTGGCCTGCGGAGTCGTTTATTTCATCTACGATTCGATTGCAGGCTGGTTTGAAAAACGGAATCAGCAGATCGCTCAGCTCAACCAGCAAGTGGAAGAGAAGCAGCGCAAGCTGAAGCTGGCCAATCGAGCGGTAGCGAAACTGCGATCGTACGAAGACAAGTCGTTACCGAGTGACGTTGATTTGGCGCGTTCGCTGTACCAAACGTGGCTACTCGAAAAGCTTGATGATGCCGAGCTGCATGATGTGAATGTGACCATTCCCGGTGGTGCTCGAGGACGCCAGGGAGCGTTCGTTCGTCATACGTTTGAAGTGACCGGTAAGGGAAACCTCGCGCAGCTCACCAGCCTGCTCTTCGATTTGCACTCCGTCGATCGACTGCATCGCATTCAGCGCCTCACGATCAATCCTATTAAGGATTCAAAAGATCTTGATATCGGTCTGACGATCGAAGCGTTGTCACTAGCTGGAGCAACGGAAACCGATTCGCTCAATGATCAGCTCACCGACCGCTTGCGGCTTGCCGATGCCGAGGAATACCAGCAGTTGATCGTGGGGCGTAATCTTTTCGCGGCTGCCAATCGAGCTCCGAAGCTGGCGTCTGTCAGTTCGCAAAAAGCTTATCTCAACTCTCGTTTCCAGGTCACCTTGAAGGCTCAAGATCCAGACAAACTGGACAACGTCACGTATAAGCTGGCGGATGAATCGTTGCCGGGTGCGTCGATCAATCCGAAGACGGGCGAACTGCAGTGGACACCGAAGGAGAAGGGCGAGTTTCAGACGAAGGTGATCGTGACGGACAATGGATTGCCAGCGCGCAGCGACGAGCAATTAGTGAAGATCACGGTGAACGATCCGCCGCCGCCTCCGCCACCACCGCCGCCACCACCGAAGAAGAAGCTGGACTTTGATGGTGCCAAGTTCACGGTTTTGTCGGGCATCACGTCGCGCGACGGCCGAGTGGAAGCGTGGTTCTCGGTGCGGACGACGGGCGAACTGCTCAAGCTGCAAGTGGGACAGAAGATTCAGGTCGGCAGTATCGAGGGCAAGATTGCGAAGATTGAAGATGAATCGGTCGAGATCACTCTGAAAGACGCCCCGCAGCCACTGGTCGTGAATCTCGGCTCCAGCCTAGTCAGCGACCCCACCCCCGCCAGCAAGCAGTAGGTCCCGCCAGCAAGCAGTGGGTCCCGCCAGTATTCTCGCGGGTAGGAATGCCCGAGTCTCCGTGCCTTTGCGCCTTGGCGTGAGCATTCCTGGAATGCAGAGCAAGTAAGAGTGCTTGCTTCTCCCCCACAGCAAAAAAAAGAAGCTCGTCTGGCCGAGGCGATGCGAACTCTGTTTTCCTGCGGGGTAGAAGGCGATCAACCGCGTGGCTAGGTAAATCCTGGCGGGAGCCTTGTTTTGGCGGAGTGGCTTGCTGGTGCCGTCATTTCCTCTAGGGATTTTTGAACGATGTTTGTCTGCTGGCGAAGACTTCGAGCGATCTATTCTCTGCGTGCACAAAAATCGGTCGCAGCGCATTGACGGAGCTGCGACAGGCCCGCCCCAAAACTGCTGATGGTGATCGGCGGCCAGTGGGCAGGCGTGGATTGAGCGGATGTAGGACGCGGAGAAGGTGATTCAACCTGGAGTTTAGCTATGCCTCGCAAGCAGCGACGTTTAGGATTTCTCTCCCGACTTTGGCCCTTTCAGGCCGCGATTCAGCGCCGGCTTCGGCGCCAACCTGAGCGTCATCGTCGGCTCGCCTTGGAGCCTCTCGATCGGCGACTGCCGCTAGCCGTCAATATCGTTCCGGTCAAGGACATCAATACTACCTTAAATGGGCTCGGCTCTAATCCTGCTGACTTCGTCGTTGTCGGTGACACGATGTTTTTCACCGCCGAAACCGCGGCCCGGGGACGCGAATTGTGGAAAACCGACGGTACGCCCGACGGTACGGTCATGGTTAAAGACATCAATCCAGGATTTTTAAGCTCCAATCCGCAGCACCTGACGAATGTCGATGGCACGCTTTACTTTGCCGCCGACAATGGTAACGTCGGCAACGAACTGTGGAAGTCCGACGGAACCGCGGCCGGCACGGTACTGGTCAAGGACATCTATCCGGGGAGATCAGATTCCAACCCGGGCGATCTCGTCAGTTTCCAAGGAAAGCTCTTTTTTCGCGCTGACAACGGGGTGGTGGGCGCAGAGCTGTGGCGCTCGAGCGGCACCCCTGCGACTACCCAGCTTGTCCGCAACATTCGCCCTGGGCCCTTGGGATCGGCTCCGAGCGAGTTAACTCAATTCGGCGATCTGCTCGTATTCACCGCCGATGGAGGGTCGGGCGGCGGAACTACGATTTGGTCCACCGACGGAACTCCGGCAGGTACTCAAAACCTAGACCCCTATGCTAGTTTCAATGACGCGCGAAATCTGAAAATAATTAATGGCTATTTGTTCTTTCTATCGCACAACGGGCGATTAGCCATTTCAGATGCCACCATTGGTGGAATTCGTCCAAAACTCGATGCCTATGACATTACCGATTACGTGGAGTGTGGTGGCTACATAATTCATAATGGATCCGATTCCGCTTGGTCGGATATTAATGGAATTGAAGTGAAAGGCAATGAGTTGTGGCGGGCCGTCGTAAACTTCTCCTTATACAACTCGAATTCAGAATTCTCATTCCTAATTCAGGATCATGTTCCAGGGCCTGATTCCTCGAATCCGAGTCAGTTAACCGTCGTCAATGGATTCGTCTATTACCGTACGGAGTACCAGGATCAGAATGGAATCAGCAAACATCTATTATGGAGGTCTGATCTATTTAACGCACCAGAACAACTGACTTGGGAAGGAACGAATGTCAGCGACATTTTTTCCTTTAATGGTTCAGTATTCGGCAAGATCTATGGGGATGGTCCTTACTACTTTGACGCCAGTGCGTATCAAATCTTTCGTTTTGATGGCAATCAACGGACCAGCTATGGGCAATTCCGCGACGATTTCTCCTTGTCCAGCGTCGTCTACAAAAATCAGGTTTACTTAAATGTCAATAATGGATTTAATGGGAGCGAGTTGTGGCGATACAACCCGGGTCAGGATCGGCTTCAACTTTTCCAGGATGTCAATGCTGGCACCGCCGACTCACGATTCTGGCCGGATGGGTATAGTTTCAAGGCTTCATTCAATGGACGACTTATTTTCGCCGCTAACAACGGCGGTTCTAGCTCTCGTCTGTGGATCACGGACGGCACCGATTCGGGTACCAGCTTGATCAAGGACTTTGATGTTGCTACCGGCAGCCAGATCCTAAATCCATACAACTTTATAAACATTGGCAGTTGTGTTTTATTTATTGCCAATGGCAATCAGTTATGGCGTACGGATGGCACGGCCAGTGGAACCACGCGACTCAGTGCCCAGCATTGGATCATCCGAGTCATGCAAGAAGGGCCGAATGGATTAATGTTGTACCGGGTTTCAACTCTGGCTGGGGATACGGAATTGTGGCGGTCGGATGGAACCGTCGCTGGCACGTTTCGTCTGGCACTTTTTCCCAAGGATGTTCAGCATTATTCGCTCATTCATAGTTTCTATAACTCACTGGTGAACGCCGGTGGCTATGCCTATTTCAATGTCTGGGACGCAAGTCACGGTGCCGAGCTTTGGCGCACGGATGGAACGGTTGCTGGCACCAGTCTGTTTCAGGACATTCGCCCGGGAGATCAGAGTTCTTTTCCGGATGATCTTATCAACCTGAATGGTACTTTATACTTTACCGCTTACACGGACGCTTACGGCCGAGAGCTCTGGCGCACGGACGGAACCAGCGCAGGAACGATTCGAGTTACCGACCTGCGTTCAGGCCCCACTAGCCCTACGTTCTCTCCATGGGAAGTGTTTGACGGGCGGCTCTATTTCGGCGCCACGGATGATAATGGCGCGGCTTGGTATCAGATCGAAAGTGGAGCTCTTAAAGAAATTCCTTACACCCGAAATCATGGAACAACACGATTAGGTAATATTAATGGCCACTTGGTGTATGCTAGTTCGGATAGCAATCTTCAAAATGGCTATGACATTTATGCGCTTCCAGCCGGCAGTTCATCAGCGAACTTAATCGGGCATATCGACACCTATTTTGTCAACATGTATTCCATCGAAACTGAAGCCTGTCTCTATTTTGCGTCGTGGGATGCCGAGTCTGAAAGCGATTATATTCTTTGGAAAACAGATGGTAGCGCGTCGAGTGTCAAGCAGGTGTTGGGATTCCCCAACCGTTCCGGTGCCGATCGTCCACGACCCATCGGTGCTGTTGGGAAGAATCTTTACCTGGACTATAACAGCAATGGATTCTGGAGCATTGAAGATACGTCGGAGTATGTGCAGCCAATCCTGATTAATGGTGCGGATAGCATCGCAAAGATTGAACTCTTCGCTGTCTTGGGAAACAAAACCTTGTTTTTAGCCACCGATGACCAGCGCGGCCGCGAGATTTGGCGGCTGGTTTCGGGCGCAGCGCCGACCAGTGTGAGCTTGAGTTCAACTTCCATCCCGGAAAACCAAGGCAGCAATTCTTTAGTAGGTAGCCTGAGCACGATCGATCCGGATGTGGGCGACAGTTTCGTTTACAGCCTCGTAACCGGCATCGGTGACGCGGATAACTCGTCGTTCCAGATATCCGGTAATCAGCTGTTTGCGAAGAGCAATTTGAACTATGAGATGCAGTCGAGCTATTCGGTTCGCATTCGCAGTACGGATACCACGGGGTTACTTGTCGAGAAAAGTTTCGTCATCACTATACAGGATATCAACGAATTCGCGGTTACAACTCCCGTTGATCAGGATAGTGCAGCAAATCGAGTGTTAACGACTGCGAGTGCTGGAAGTACGGTCGGTGTGACATCGCGGGCTACCGACAACGATGGTTCAAATAACGTCGTAACGTACTCGCTGCTCGATAACGGCGGTGGACGATTCGCAATTCATCCCACAACCGGCATCGTCACGCTAGCTCAAACGCTCATCGATATCGGATCGATCACCGTGCCGATTACCGTACAGGCTCAAAGCAGTGATGGATCGAAGAGTTCGGCGCAGTTCCTGATCGACGTGGTGTTTAATACCCCACTCGCAGGCACGAGCGGTAATGACCAATTCGAGGTGAGTCAGTTAACGCCCAATCGGTTTCTGGTCAAGCGCAATGGGGTTTCCGTTTTTGATGGAGCGATTGGGAATGGTGCGCAGGTGACGATCGACGGCGGCAGCGGCAATGACTCGCTCACCATTCTCGGGCGAACCAATTCCGACACCTTTCTGATTCAAAATGACTCAATTCGAATCAACGGGTTCAATTTCGTGAGTCAATCGATTGAGACGCGGTCGGTGAATGGTCAGGGATCGGCCGATCGATTTGAGGTTTATGGGTCGATACAAGCGCTGTATGGTGGCGACGGTCAGGATCAATTCTTGCTAGCGGATGGCAGCTACACGATTGGAGTAATTGATGGAGGTAACCAGGCCGATACGATTGACTACTCGCTACGGAAATCGAATGTCTACATCGCGATCGATTCGGGTAATGCAACTGGTGTTACATCTTATCTGGGCATCGAATCGTTTAACGGCAGTCAAGGCCAAGATGTGCTCTATGGCCGAAACGTGGCGACCGACTGGGCCATCACTGATGTTGATACGACCGTTGTGAATTCGATCAGTTATGCGGGATTCGAGTACTTGGTTGCCGGCGCGGCTGCCGATCGATTCAAGTTTTGGACAAAGGACAGCCGGATCACGGGAGGTATTGATGGAGGTGGCGGAAATGATACCCTTTATGCATTTCATCAAGCCAATATCTGGAATCTCACCTGGTTCGATCAAGGAACGCTGGAGGGAGCCGCGAGATTTTATAGCATAGAAAACCTCGTCGGCGGCAATTCCGCGGATCGCTTTGTCATCTATCCAACGGCCAATTATGGGACTATCAGTGGTGAAGGTGGCAACGATGAGCTTGATTACACCTCGTTTCGCTCGCCCGTCACCGTCATCATGGCCTTGAAGACAGCCAGCGGATTAGGACTGTTTAACAGCATCGAATCGATCGTGGGATCCGCAGCCGACGATCTTCTTGTAGCCGGCAATACCAGTAACAACTGGGTCATTGACGGGGTGGGAACAGGCCGACTGACCGCTGGCACATCGGCGCCGCTAGCATTTCGCTCGTTTGAAACGCTGCGGGGCGGAACCGGGATCGACAAATTCAAGATCGAATCGGGTTGGGTTCCAAGCATCGTGGGCGGCGCCGGGTCTGACACGATCAGCGGCCCCAATCAAAGTAATCGCTGGTACGTGGCGACGGCGGGCGCAGGGAACTTGAATACCAATACCACATTCCGGGAAATCGAGAACATTACGGGTGGAGATGCAGATGATGTAATCGAGTTTTCACCTACGGGAGCGATTACGGAACGACTGTCGGGAGGCGCCGGTACCAATACATTGAGTTACCAGCAACTGACCAGCGCGCAACCCGTCGTGGTAAACCAAACTCCGGGGATTGCTTCCCGCGTCGGCAGTCTGGGCGCAGACTTCCAGTTAATCCTGGGAGGTGCCGGCAACGATAGGATCTACGCCTGTGCCAACGTCGCCTCCGTGCTCGTCGGCAACGGCGGCGATGACTCGCTCTATGGCTCTACCGCCCGAGATATCCTCATTGGTGGAGCGGGCATCGATACGCTTCGTGGTGGATCGGGAGACGATGTGCTGATTGGTGGATCAACGAGCTATGACGCGGATCTCGTCGCACTTCAGAGCCTGCGCAGTGAATGGCTCAGTGAGCGTAGTTACGGGGAACGCATCGGTAATTTGTTTGGAAATTCGCCGACTTCCAATCGACGAAATGCCTCCTATTTCTGGAGAAACGGTGTCAATGACACCCTCTTCGATGATGGGGTGATCGATCTGCTATTCGGTGAGTCAGGTGATGATTGGTTCATCGCCAGTTCGAGTGATCAGAAATCTGATCGACTGAGCGGCGAACAAGTCGCGGACCCGAATGATCCTTAAGACTTCCCGCGATTCCTCAAAATGCAAACTCATTTCAAGGCAATTCCAATGGCCAAATCCTGTCCAGCGACGATGCTACCAATTCTGTTCGTCATCAGCCTGTTTCTCCCCTCGCGCTTAATCGCAGCCGTCGATCCAATCATCAATGGTGCGTACGCGGTTGGAGATTTCTTTACCAGCCAAGGAAGACAACTCGGCGCGTATCAGAACGAAAATGAGGGATGGTATTACGGCGGGGGAGACTTGATTCTGGATAGCGAGTTTTCGTTCGGCGAGTTGACCGCACAATATCCAGACCCAAATGCCGATCCGTTGGCACTCGGGAATTTGTACCTGAGCGTCGATATTAGCGGCGGAGATACGTTGAAGCTGACTGCCAGTAGTTCCATCAGCACGACAGTCACGGACACAACGGTACGAAATGAAAACGCCGGACGGGTCGCATTTTCAACGTCAGTCGATACCACGGTTACCTGGTCCCTCTCCGCATCGGAAACATCTTCATTGCTTGTATACGACAACCTCGATTTTTTTGCCCTGCTATCCCAAACTGCATCCAATCCATTGCAACTCGCCAGCGGACTTTATTTTGTGAGTTATTACATGGTCGCAGCGACGGATCGGCCGAGTGATTCACTCGAGCTTACGCTCAGTTTCGCCGCGAATGATTCGCCACCGCCTCCCCAGGATCCATTCCCACCAGATCCGCCATTTACCACGGTTCCCGAACCCGCCATGGTCTGGGCATTCCTGCTAACGATCGCCTTACCCCTGTATTTGCAAAGAAAACGTGTGTCTTAGCGGCGAGCAAAACAAGGTCCATCCGGGTTTGCTGTGGGGACAGCCAAACTGAGTTGTTGGTCGAAGTTGACCCACAGGTAAATCCCGTCAGGACCAAAAAAATCCACGTGCTCAACCGGTGAGCACGTGGATGAATGGTGGCGAGCTTGATCGTGTGCGGGACTAGCCCTTCATGCCGATGTTGATGTAGGCGTGGACGTGCGGGGCGCCGCGGAAGTGCCAGACCAGCGCGGGGCCTTCCACTCGCCAAATATCCCACAGCTTGTCGTTGTCCAAGTCGCCCTGCTGATAAAACGCGAAATGCAACTTGTCCAATCCGCCCGTCGATTTGAGGATCGCAAACACCTCGTCGACATCTTCCTGGCGGTAAGGAGCCAGCAGGGTCTTGAGCGTCTTTTCGACCAAGTTCTTTTGGTCGGCGCTGAGCTCGCTGACTGCAATCCCGGGGAACTTACCTTGTGCACCTTGCAGAGGCACGGCAGCTTCGGCTGGCGCCATCGGCAGCGAAGCGGCCTTCGCCTGCTCGGCACTCAACGATTTAAACACTTCGTTGACCTGCTTGGTTTGATAGTAGAAGAGGTTTTCCTTCGCCGTCTCCTCGCCGTGACCGTAGACGATCGGACCACCGAAAGCAGCTTTATCGACCGAGTTCCCGTCGGCGCGCAGAGTCAAGTGGCGACCGGTAAGTTCCCATTCAAATTTGCCACTGCCGGGTGTGCCGAAGATCGCCATGCTGTAGGCGTTCAAGCCACCATCATCAAACTCCATTTGCTTGATGAACCGTTCGTAGCCGTCCGCAGAAGAAACCTTCCGCACGATCTGGTCGACCAGCTGCTGCTGTTCTTTCGTGTAGAAGTTGCTGCCGATCGTGGGTTTGGTGATGTGCCAGTTGGCGTTGATGCGAGTGCGCAGTTCGTGGTCGAAAGGAAACACAATCTGCTTCTTCTGGTCGTCGCTGAGCGTCATGAAGAGCTGTCCGACAACCGACTCGGCGGCGCTATTGGAGCTGGGGGCGGCATAGGCGAGCGGTGCGTTCCAAACGGCGGGAATGGCGACCGTGGCCACCGTCGCTCCACCCACCAGTCGCAAGAACGAGCGGCGATCACAGCCGCTGGAAGCGGGCGAATCGCAGCTCGGTGTGGCAGCTACGCTCGGTGCGGTCAAAGGCGATACGACATCGTTGTTTTGCTGGTGAGCGTTCTTTTTCATCGATTGATTCTCCAACGCAGGGGCCTGATTGTGAAAACGACTCGTCATTAGAACGTACGTGCAGCGCGCTTGCTACAGTTGGCGGTATTTTCTTGTCGTTCGGCGATTCCCCACGCGTCGGTGGCGTCTTACACTAACGCCAGCTTACGCTCTTGTTCTGGAGATTCACATGTCCGGCGATCTTGTCCCTCGCGCCGTGTTCCGTTTCACAAGCTACGGCCTGCTGCTGGCCATGTCGTTGTCGGTAACCATCGCGCTGCCGGGCTGCAGCGGTTGCCGTAAAACCAAATCAGCGGCTCAAAAGAAGGCGGAAGAAGAAGAGGAACTGCTCAAGCAAAAACAAAAGCGCAAACCCGATTTCGAAATCTACTCCCAGCGCACCTATCCCACGGACCCAGATCAGGCTCAGAACTTCGTCAAGCCAGGTCACTGGGTCACGCTGATGCAACAGTTGCAAGCCAACAACTTTGATTTTCAAGCCAACATCGAGTTGACTGCGACCGACAAGGAAGGCACTCCCTATCCGGTCCCGGGTGCTGACTTTCACTTGATATCGCAGCGTCCTGCGACCTTGCCCAAGGGGCAGATTAAAGCGACGGAGATGATTACGTACGTGCCGCCTCTGTCGCGTGTCCGCAGTGGAGAATCACGGACCATTCATTTCAATAGTCGCTTACAAGCCGCTCGTGGCAATTCATTTGTGAGCGAAAGCCGAGAAGGGACGAGTGATATGGAAGATCACACGTTCTTTCTGGTGGTCTTGGCTAAGAATCCGAACAATTATCGATTTCTGAAAGTGCTTGATTCGATCATGGCTCCGCGGCTGGACGAGGTTCGTCTGCGGACGACACACTATCGAGTTACCTTGCCAAAAATCACGGAAGATGTACCGCTCCCCTCGAACTCGCTGACCTGGACGAGTATTGCCTATCTGATTTGGGATGATCTCGATCCGCAGAAACTCACACCGGCGCAGCAGAGTGCCATGCTGGACTGGCTGCACTGGGGCGGTCAACTGATCGTGAACGGCCCCAATTCACTGGAAGAGTTGCAGCGTGGGTTCTTAGCCGATTATTTACCCGCCGAGCGTCAGCAAGCGCGTGAACTCAGCCCCGCCGATCTCCAGCAGCTCAACGATCACTACTCGTTGCCGAGTAACAAGCAGCCACTGGCCGAACGGCAGATTCAATTTGGCAAACAGAGCACGCTGCTGGGTGTCAGTTGGAAGCTGCATCCTGCTGCGACGGAGCTGCCGAATACGAGTGGGCTGGTGTGTGAGCGAGCGGTGGGAGCGGGACGGATCGTCGTCACTGCGCTGCCGATCGACGATCCCGTACTTCGATCGTGGAAGAGTTTTGATCATTTCTTTAACTGTTGTTTGCTGCGTCGCCCGGGACGCGATTTTCAGTACTTAAATGAACAATTGCGACAGGGGCAATTCGTTCGCTGGGCGAAATGGGGTCAGGATGTGTCCGAGGATCCCCGGCTGAATTCGACGGTGCGCTATTTCACGCGGGACGTGGGACGACTGGCGGACCTCGGCCAAAGTGCCTACGAGGACGATTATCGGTTTCGCGGTGTGAAACTCGCTACGACAGGCGGCGTGGCATCGTGGGACAACGAGAGCGGCTCGACGATGGCGGTGCGCGAAGCGATGCGTGAAGCCGCCGGTATTCGTATCCCGGACGCCCCGTTTGTGCTAAAGCTGCTCGCCATTTACCTCATCGTCCTCGTGCCTCTGAACTGGTTGGTGTTTCGCTTAATTGGACGAGTGGAGTGGGCGTGGTTGATGGTGCCGGTGATTGCGATCTTGGGGGCCATCGCCGTGATTCGACTGGCTCAGCTTGATATTGGCTTTGCGCGTAGTCGGCGTGAAATCGCGGTGCTGGAACTACAGGCGGGATATCCGCGCGGGCATCTCACGCGTTACACCATGCTTTATTCGTCGCTCTCCACCGACTACTCCGCCGACTTCAGCGACGATTCGGCGGTCGCCTATCCGCTGGGAAAAGCGGATAGCGGAACGTCAGTGAATCGGATCACGGAGACACGACCGCTCCGAGTCCAGCGAGACGAAGCGGTTCATCTGAAGAATTTTCTCGTGCGATCGAACTCCACCGAGTTCCTGCGCAGTGAGCAGATGCTGCCGCTCGGTGGAGCGCTCGAACTGCGCGGGACTGCCGACACGGGGTGGGACTTAGTCAACACAGGGACGCTTGCGTTGCGCGATGCGGCGGTGATCTGGCGCAAGCAAGATGATGAATACCTCACCGCTTGGATTGGCGAGCTGAGTGAGAACAGCAAGTATTCGCTGGAATTCGAGGCGGCTCAGATGCAGGGGCCTGACAGGCCGTGGAATGTTGTATGGGAGCGAATCCCCGCGCTGACGCTGAGCGGGGAGACGCCGGAGGGCGAGATCCGCCTGAAGGATCTTGCGCAGCTGGCGCTGCACAATATGAAACTGGCTCCGGGTGAAATGCGGTTGGTGGGCTGGAGTGACCAGGAGCTTCCGGGAGTCGATTTCCAGCCGCGAGCCTCTCAAAACACAACTCGTTTGCTGACCATTTGTCATCTGCGACGAGCTGGCTGGCCGAGCCTGGAAAAGGACGTTAACGTACGCACCGATTTCTACTCCGGGGTTGCTCCGGATGATGAAGAGACCGAGGAGAACCAGCCATGATTGAACTCATCGACTTCGGCAAGGACTACGGCGAATTCACGGCCGTCGAGAAACTCAATTTGAAAATCGGGGCAGGGGAGCTGTTTGGATTTATCGGTCCCAACGGAGCGGGGAAGAGTACCTCGATACGCTTTCTGGCGACGCTGCTCAAAGCCAGTCGCGGCGAGGGGCTTGTGAATGGTTACAGCGTCACTCGGCAGCCCATGGATGTACGTCAGAGCGTGGGCTACATGCCGGATAATTTCGGTGTGTATGACGGCATGAAGGTCTGGGAGTTTTTGGACTTTTTCGCCGTCGCTTACAAGATCGGCAAGACGCAGCGGCGACAAGTTATCGGTGACGTACTGGAGCTACTCGACCTGACGCACAAACGTGACGATTATGTGAATGGATTGTCGCGTGGCATGAAGCAGCGACTCTGCTTGGCGAAAACCTTGGTCCATGATCCGCCGGTGCTGATTCTGGACGAACCGACTAGCGGTTTGGATCCGCGGGCGCGGATTGAAGTCAAAGCGCTGCTCAAAGAACTCCGCCGCATGGGCAAGACGATATTGATCTCCAGCCACATTCTTTCCGAGCTGGCGGACACCTGTACGTCGATTGGAATTATCGAACGGGGACAGCTCTTGATGCATGGCCCGATTCAGGATGTTTATCGGCGGATTCGAGGTAATCGCATCGTGGAAGTGAAATTCAATGGACCGCCGGAAGCCGGTCTCTCGATCATTCGCAGTTCACCCCACACTCGCAGCACACAGGTTGACGAGCAGTGTGTGACGGTGGAGCTGGATACGGATGATCAGGGTGTAGCGGAGCTCTTAAGGCAACTCATGGCGCAAGGGGTGGCGGTCCGCAGTTACGCCGAGAAAGAGCCGACGCTGGAAGACGTGTTCATGCTGGTCACCAAAGGGCTAGTGACGTGAGCGGAGTGCGGAGTGAGCGGAGTGCGGAGTGCGGAGTGCGGAGTGCGGAGTGCGGAGTGCGGAGTGCGGAGTGCGGAGTGCGGAGTGCGGGGTGCGGAGTGCGGAGTTAGCGGCTGGCGGAGTAAGCGGCTCGCCGTCGGATGGTATTCCGGCGTGAGCGCACCAGTGCAAGGAACCACTGGTGGCTCGAAGGAAACGAACGAAGACTGCCAGCGGTGGGTCTTCGTGACGAAACTGTTTACTTGTCAAACCAGCGTTTGAGGAGTCGCAGCGTGGTGGCGCGACCGGCTCGAGCGATGCTGGTGGTGAGCGGAATTTTCTTGGGGCAGACGGCGACGCAGTTTTGTGCATTGCCGCACATTTGAATGCCGCCTTCTTCCATGAGTGCATCGAGTCGTTCGCCGGAGTTCATCTGGCCGGTGGGATGGTTGTTAAAGAGCATCGCTTGGCTGATGGCATGTGGACCGACGAAGCTGTGATCGTAGGCTTCGTTTTTGCGTTCTTGCAGGGCTTCGGCCGATTCACCCGGCTCGGGTGTAACTTCTACCTTCAAAAACTGTGGACAGGCTTCCAGGCAGCAGCCGCAGCTCATGCATTCGCTGAGTGGGTAGGCTTGTTCCTGAGTCTCCTGGGACTGGCGCGGTCCGGGGCCCATGTCGTAGTAGCCTTCGACTGGCACCCACGCTTTGACTCGTTGCAGGGAGCGGAAGAGTCGCGAGCGATCGACGACCAGATCGCGAATGACTGGGAATTTGGTCATTGGCTGCAGTTCGATTTCACCGGGGCGATCTTCGAGCAGGCGATCGACGAGTGCCGAGCAGCTTTGGCGAACTTTCCCATTGATCACCATGGTGCAGGCGCCGCAGACTTCTTCCAGGCAATTGCATTCCCAGGAGACGGGGGCGACAGCTTTATCGTCGACGGTCTTGGTGCGAGCGGCGACGCGCTGCAGCACGCTGATCACGTTCATATCGGGTTCGTACGGCACCTCATGGCTTTCCCAGTAACTGGGCTGACCGGGGCCATCTTGCCGCAAAATTCGCACCTGAACGGAAGTCGGAGTAGCCGATGCGTTGGATTCGTGACCGTGCTGCGACATGGGTAAAGTCCCAATGAATTGCCAATGAATAGACCGGTCGTCCCGCGACGACCCTGAATCTCAACCGTAATCCTCGAACAACAATCTCACTGAACTGGGATAACTCTGAGCGCTGTGGGCTTGCAATATCTTCTAGCTGGCCTTCGCGGCGGCCGTTTTCGTGGCCTGTCGCGACTTCCAGACTTCCTCGATCAAATCTGCGCCGACCAGTCCGTAGAGTCGTGGGCGGGGCGGGATGAGCGAGGTGTCGACATCCTCATAGGTAATTTGTGGATGCTCGCCCGAGTTGGTGGCGATGCTGGACTTCAGCCACTTGGCGGTGTTTTCCTGGAAGGCATCGCACCAAGCTTCCGCTTCGCGTCGTCGTTCGGCGGGATCGGTTGATTTGAGGCCCGGCGCTTCGAAGTCGGGTTTGTAGTGTGCGCCGCGACATTCATCTCGCTGCAGGGCACCTTTAACGATGGCCTTAGCGATCGGGAACATGTCTTGGAGCGCGCGGGTGAACACCACATTTTGATTGGACCAATTGCCGCTGTCGGAGAGGGAGCATTTTTCGGCTCGAGTGGCCAATTCACAGACTTTATCGTAGGCCTGTTGCAACTGTTCGTTACGTCGTACCACGGTTGCGGCACGCGTCATGACATCCCCTAATTCTTGGTGAATGAGGTAGGGATTCTCGCCGCCATTGCGTTTGATCAGCGAGGTCTGACGCTGCTGATGAGCGGCGCGAGCGGATTCGTACAGCGACGGTGCGAGGTCGGCGGCGGCGTTCTTTTGATTCTTCAGTGCCGTCTCGATGGCGGGGGCGGTGACCAGTCCCGTGAAAATGCAGCTCAACAGCGAATTCGCACCCAGTCGGTTCGCACCGTGGTACTGGTAGTCGCATTCGCCGATGGCATAGAGACCGGGGAGGTTCGTGACATGGGTTTTGGGTGAACCGATGGCCAAACCGCCATCCGCCGACTTTTGGTAGTCGACCCAAAGTCCGCCCATGGAGTAATGAACAGCGGGGAAAATCTTCATCGGCGTGGAGCGTGGATCGACGCCTTGGAACTTTTCGTAGATGTCGAGGATACCGCCGAGTTTGCGATCGAGTTCTCGTTTGGAGATATGGGTGAGGTCGAGATAGACGCACTGTTTGTCTCGTTCGACGCTTAGGCCCTCATTCACGCAGATATCGAAAATCTCTCGGGTGGCGATATCGCGAGGTACGAGGTTGCCGTACTTGGGATAGCGTTCTTCCAAGAAATAGTAACGGTCGCTTTCGGGGATCGATTTGGGATCACGGGTATCTTGGGGCTGGCGTGGCACCCAGACTCGACCGCCTTCACCGCGGGCCGACTCGCTCATGAGTCGTAGTTTGTCAGCCCCGGGAATGGCGGTGGGGTGGACTTGAATGAATTCGCCGTTGCCGTATTTGGCACCGGCCTGGAAGCAGCGACTTACCGCACTTCCGGTACAGACCATGGACATGGTGGAGCGACCGTAGATGAGGCCACAACCACCGGCAGCGACCACGACGGCGTCGGCGGGGAAGGAGCGGATTTCCATGGTGACGAGGTCTTGACCGACGCAGCCGCGGCAGACACCGTTTTCATCGAGGATGGGTCCGAGGAAATCCCAGTATTCGAATTTCCTTACCAAGCCGGCGACTTCCCAGCGACGAACTTGTTCATCGAGAGCGTAGAGCAGCTGCTGACCGGTGGTTGCGCCGGCAAAAGCGGTTCGTTTGTAGAGCGTACCGCCGAAACGGCGACGATCGAGGAAGCCTTCGGGGGTGCGATTGAAGGTGACGCCCAGGCGGTCCATGAGGTCGATGATTTTGGGACCCCAGTAGGCCATTTCCTTAACAGGCGGTTGGTGTTGGAGGAAGTCACCGCCGTAGACGGTGTCGTCGAAATGCTTCCATTCCGAGTCACCTTGTTGGCGGGTCAAGTCGTTGACGCTGTTGATGCCGCCTTGCGCGCACACGCTATGGGACCGCTTAACGGGAGTTAAGCTCATCAGGTCCACGGCGATGCCGAGTTCGGCGAGTCGCATTGTGGCCGCCAGACCGGCCAAACCACCACCTACTACCATTACGCGTTGCTTCGCCATGATTGGCTACCTTGTCGAACTGAGACTGTCGTTGTTCTGCTAAACGGACTTCGCGGTCGTTATCAAAGCGGCCCAGGAGGTCAGGGGCGGCTGCGAGGATGATCAGAGTTATTGGGCCGCTGGGGCGGTGGTGCCTGCGGCGGCGGGCTTGTCACCTGGAGCGGATTCTTCGGCTTGGCCGGTTGGCTGGTCACCGAACTTGTGCGGGTTGTCGTCAATTTCGAGTGCCGCTCGCTTGGCCTCGTACATGGTTTTCTCGACATCGGGCGAGAGGTGTTTGTTTTCGTCGAGCTTCAGGCGTAGCGGGGCGGTGATTGCGCCGGTGGAAACGAGTGCCATGGCCACGCCGAAGGCGATGCAAATACGGCCTGCTCGCTTCATCGCTGCCGGGGAAGTCCAGAGTCCCCAGCGAATTCCGAACGACCAGATACCGTTTGACAAGTGGAACACGCAGGAGAGCACGCCGATCGTATAGAGGATCGGGATGAGGATCGATTTCTGGAAGGCAGCGGCGAGGCTGGAGGCGGCACGGTAGGGGCGGAACTGGGCCCCACCGAGCGGTTCCGCGACGGTATTCAACCACCAGTCGAAATGCAACCAGCCATGGAAATGAAACACGTGCAGGAAGATGAAGATCAGGGCAATCATCCCCGTGACGCGCTGCATCGTGTAGCGAATGTTGCTGCCGTAGTTGTATTGGGACTGGTTCGGCAGTCCACCGCGAATGATGACGACGCCGAGCGTGGCGTGGAAGATCAGCGGCAAGAAGATGAAGAGCCATTCCACGACGGGCAAGAGTGCTCCCAGACTGTGAATCTGGTAAACGGCCCGTTGAAAAGTGGTAGGGCCGGCCGACAAGCTGGCGTTCGTCAGCAAGTGGACGCACATGTACGCACCCACGGGAACTAATCCCGTGAGGGAGAACAGCCGACGAATCACGAATTCGTTTTTGGCCAGGAATGAACGGTTGTCGGATCCTGAATTCGAATCCGGAGTCGAAGACGCTTCCACCAGAGACCTTCCTTTCGCAAGCGATTCCAGCGATGGATCGAGCGACTAGTATAAAAGCGCGTCGCAATGTCGCAACAGGGTGCTAACCGGTTAGCGACCGGAGGATTTAACGGCGATGGCAGGTGATGGGGTGAGGGGAGGGCACTCAGGTTTCGCTGGGGATGCGGGAAAAAGAGCGAGGGTAGATGCAGTTTGTCGGATCTGGCGAGGAACTCGCTTGCCCTAGGCAAGGTCGACAAGGTAAAAATAGACAGTCTTTTTTAGTCGCAGGAATTTTGTAACCTTTGGGTGTCATGGACAGTGGCACCGGTCACGACGGTGGTAGGAGCCATGATCGAGACCCCACAACTCGATGCGATAGTAGCGATGCCCGGATTGCTGATCACGGACGATGATCGGGATTTTCGGGAAACGTTGCGAGAAGTTTTTGAGCCGCGTGGGTTTCGGACGTGGCTAGCGGGCGATGGCGATGAGGCGCTGGACATTTTGGGAAGTGAGCCCGTTCATTTGCTGGTGGTGGACATGCATATGCCTCGGCTAAGTGGGCTGGAGACGATACGCCGAGCGAGAGAGAACCGAGTCACCATTCCGTGGATCCTCATGTCTGCCGCGCTGGATGACGAGATCATACGCGAGGCCCAGGAGGCGGAGGCTTTTTCGGTGCTGCCCAAACCTGTGCGTTTCGCTCAGATTACCGCCGTGGTGCAACAGGCGATGCGGCTTACGTACCACTGGCCGGAATAATTTGGAAAAGGTGGTTGATTCATGTCGCAGTTGAGGGCCAGGTCAGTGGAGAGTCGTGAAGCGTCAGGGGGAACTGGCGACAGTGGTTCTGCACAGGGCGACGGAGGGGCGAGGGCGGCTGCGAGCGCTCGTTGCAGTCGGCGAGAAGTGCTGCGGATTGGGGCTTTAGGAGCGGCGGCGGTACCTGGATTGACGTTGGCCGAGTTACTTTACGCGGACGAGCAGGCTGGTTTGCAGGCTACTCAGAGGGCTGCGCAGCAAGCAGCGTTGCTTAAGACGCCGGCTCGGGCGGATGCTTGCATCATCATTCATTTAAATGGCGGTCCCAGTCATCTCGACATGTGGGACATGAAGCCGGATGCACCAGCGGAGGTGCGTGGCGAGTTTCAGCCGATTGCTTCGTCGCTGGTAGGGGTGCCGGTGAGCGAGCATTTGCCGCGAATGGCGAAATGGATGAATCAGTGTACGCTGGTGCGGTCCATGCATCATTCCGTAAACAACGCGCATGCGGCTGCCGTGTATGTGTCGCTCACGGGGCATGATCGAGGAGAAATTGGGGGAGGAACTCGACCGACCGACAATCCCTCGCCGGGTGCGGTGTTGTCGCATGTGCGTCCGGCTCCGGTCGATGCCGTTCCGCACGTGGCCCTGCCGTATATGACCAAGGAAGGGGCGGGTGGCCCTCCACAGCCTGGATTTTTTGGAGGCTGGATGGGGCGAGCGTTTGATCCGCTGTGGATTTTAAAGGATCCCAATGCAGTCGATTTTTCGATCCCAGAATTTACGTTACGTCAGGATCATTCGCCGGAACGCTTGGCCCAGCGAGGTAATCTGCTTAGTCGGCTCAATGGTCGCATCGATGTGGAGGATCCGACGAGTGGTCCACGATCGATGAATCGATTTCAGTCTCGCGCACTGGACGTTCTCACGTCGAATCATACACAGGCGGCATTTCGATTGGATCAGGAGCCGGCCGAGTTGCGTGAGTCTTATGGGCGAAATATTTATGGGCAAAGCTGTCTGTTAGCGAGGCGGTTGATCGAAGCGGGCACGAGAGTCGTGACGGTTTCTTGGGCTCCGGATGCCAATGCTACCTGGGATACCCACGGTGGCAATTTCAAGAAATTGAAGGATCCGCTACTGCCGCAATTCGATGCGGCTTTTTCAAGTTTAGTGAATGACTTGCAGCAGCGTGGACGGCTGGAACGTACCCTGGTAGCGGTGCTGGGAGACTTTGGACGTACTCCCAAGATCAACAAAAACGACGCTGGTCGCGATCATTGGAATTACTGCTACTCGGTTTTACTGATTGGCGGCGGTATGCGGTCTGGCTATGTGCATGGAGCCAGTGACAAGATCGGTGCTTTTCCAGCGGACCGCCCGGTGACTCCAGGGGATATGATCGCCACGATTTACCATGCACTGGGAGTCGATTATCGGCGGCAGCTGTACGACTCACTGGCGCGGCCACACCGCATCGTGCCTACCGGCGACCTAGTGGAAGAGCTGTTGAGCTAGTTCATGGAGGGTAATTTAATAACGAAATCATTATTAAAGGCTGTCCCCGTGCCATCCGCCTCGCCAGTTTGTAGGCGGGTTTGTAGTCGGTTGCACTGTTTTTTCTTCGTTTTGTTGGAAGCCTGCGGTCTGTTGGCCGTCGCACTTGGCCTTTAGCAATCAAAAAATCGGATCATTGGCGCTCTGTTGGCCCCTAAACAGCCATTTTTTCAGTCCAATCGCCACCCCAGCGCGCACCCCTCACCCAGCTCGATGCTCATCGAGCAAAAAAATGGACTCCAGCGGCTTACGTCCGACGGTCTAGCCGGTCTCGCCTCTGCCCCTCACCAGCCACTCTCCCCACATCCGCCGACGCCAACC
>JBJSXJ010000283.1:0-44438 GCA_046086325.1 Planctomycetota bacterium
TTGGCAGTTCGGCATTCATTCGTTTTTTTGAACGTCATCAGACTGCCACGATCTGCTTCTCCGTGCCCCCCGTGTCTCCGTGCGCAACAAATCCCGTGCTCTCCGTGCGAAACCCCCGCGGCGTTCTCCGCGCGAACTCCCCCGGTATTCCCCGTGCGCGAACGTCCGCTCAAGGAGTCTGCGGATTGTGCCGATAAGCTAATCTGCGGGGACTCTGCCGGTTGCCGCTGGCTGACCCGTCAACTGGGAGGCTGCTACCTGAAAATCGTTTGAGCTTCGCCTCAGGCATTACCCGGTGATCAACCCTCCCAGACATTGGCTATCGCATGGTTTTCTGCCCTCTTTTCCAGCCCTCAACTTTGACCTGTGCTGGCGACAACGCCCGGGTTCAAAAACGCCCAGTTGAGAGCTCGGCGCTAGGGCAGGCGATGCCGACGTGCCGCAGTCGACGAGCGTCGCGAGCGCTGATCTGGCTGGGCGTGTGGATGTTGAGTGTGATGGTTCAGGGGGCTTTTGTTTGCGCCAACGACGAGGCGCCGGTGAATGAGGCTGAAGCGCCAGTGATTGTGGCTGATGCGCCCGTCGTCGAGCAGAACGGGGACGGCACGCTGGTAGCGGAGTTGTCACAGCGCGTGGCTGAACTGGAGACGCGACTGAATACTCGCGAGCGGGCGGAGCGAGAAAAGGTGGAGCGGGAAAAGCGACAAGCGGCGGATTGGATTGATCTGTCGAATGAGAAATGGACGGTGAAGTTAGGTGGCCACGTGCAAGCCGATTGCGTGAACTGGGCTCGCTCGAGTCCGGCGATTCCGGCCAATGATTATTTTGCATTTCGTCGAGTTCGATTGGTGGCGGATGGCCAGGGCTATGGTGTTTACGACTTTCGCTTGCAGATGACCTTAGAGCCCGAGCAGATCGGAACGACGGCTGAAAGCATCGCGCCGGCGGTCAAAGATGCCTATTTTTCGGTCAACGAAATTCCGCTGATCGGACGGCTGCGAATTGGTAATTTCTTCGTCCCCTTTAGCCTGGAACAGGTGACGAATGATACGAACAACATCTTTCTCGAACGTTCCATCCCCACTCAAACGGTCTACGCGGCTGACCGCGAACTTGGAATTGCCTTTTACAATCACACCGAGGATCAGGCGTGGACATGGTCGGGTGGCGTGTTCGTGGACAGTCTCAGCGAGGGCTTGAAGTATCGGATTGATGACAATCAAGGGCTGCGGCTCGCCAATCGCGTGACCTGGGTACCGATCTATGATGAAGCTTCCCATGGTCGGCGAGTGCTGCACACGGGCCTGGGAGTGCTGCATACGGTAGAACAAGATGGGCGAGTGCAATTTCGGACTCGACCTCAAGTGAATCTCGGCCCACGACTCATTGATACCGGCTCGATTCTGGCAGACTCCCACACGACCGGTAACCTAGAGCTGGCGATGGTCCTGGGTTCTTTAACGTTGCAAGCCGAAACGTTCCTGGATTCAATCGATCAAACGCAGGCATCGCGCGTGCTGACCAACGGGAGTTATGTGCACGCAAGTTACTTTTTGACGGGCGAGCATCGGATGTATGAACGCTTTGGTCAGCATGGAGCTCAGTTTGGTCGAAATGTGCCGACGAGCAACTTCTTCGTTGTTCCGGGCGGGGCGAGTTGGGGTGCCTGGGAGCTCAAAGCACGCTGGTCACACTTGGACTTTTCCAATTTGAATCGTGGTCAGTACAACGATTTGACGTTGGGGATGAACTGGTATTGGAGCGATCGCACTCGGGTGATGTTTGACTGGATTCACCCACTGACCACTCAGCAAACCACCTACGGTACAACTCAGTCCGACCTGCTCGCGCTGCGATTTGATTTCAATTGGTAGTGGGGCGGCTGATAGCGCGGTGCTCGATAGAGTGAGCACTTTATAGAGTGGGGCGGCTGGTAGCGGGGCGTGGAGTTAGAATTCTTCGTCTTCACGCGGCCCGCCGCCTTGCCAAGCTTCAAGTGCCGTGAGGACGTCGTCGCGTTCCTGGCGATTGGCCCAGACCGATTCGTCTTGTTCCAGACGCACTTCGTACATGCCTTCGCACTGACATTCATCGTCACCGCAGAAATGCGGAACAGCGGCCACCCACATGATGCGGTAGAGCGGCACATGTTTGTCATCGACGACACAAAAGATCGAACCCACTCTCGCACCTCACGCTAATCCGCTGAACGAAGCTGCTGACGAAGACTTATTGTCCTAGTTCCCGCGATCGTTCGGTAGCCGCCACCACGGCGGAAATCAAGGCTCCTCGGACACCCTGTTGCTCTAGCACGCTTAAGCCCGCAATGGTGGTGCCCGCCGGGCTGGCGACTTTATCTTTGAGCACCGCTGGATGTTCACCCGTGCAAATCACCATCTCCGCCGCTCCGCGAACCGTTTGAGCGGCCAGGGCGAGCGCACTAGCACGCGGCAGTCCCACGCGCACCCCCGCGTCACTGAGCGCCTCAATCATCAAATAAACAAAGGCGGGCCCGGATCCTGACAGACCCGTGACGGCATCCAGCAATCGTTCGTCCACCGGAATGGCCATCCCCACCGCACTCATCAATTCCGCAACCATCTTGGCATCCTGTGGGCTGGCGGCGGCACCCAGCGAAAACGCTGCCGCTCCACGGCCCACCAAAGCCGGTGTATTGGGCATCACTCGCACGATACGCTCGGTGCCCAGTCCCGCTGATAGCGCTCGGATCGTAACTCCCGCCGCCACGGAAATTACGAGATGCTGCGGAGTGATGGCCGCTTCGAGTTCCGCGAGGGCCGCCGGTACGTTTTGAGGCTTGACGGCGATGATTAGAATGTCGGCTTGTAGAGCGACGGCGGCATTGTCTGCGGCCACGGTGAGCCCGCTGATGTCAGCGGCCAGTTGCCGGGCTGTGTCGGCATGGGGATCGTGAGCCACGAGGGAGGTCGGTGCGACCAGTCCCGCTTGGACAAAACCACGCGCTAACGCTCGGGCCATCTGGCCCGCACCAATAAAACCTATTCGTCGATCGATCATAGCTAACCAAATCGGTAACGCCGCGGGTCATTCCGGGCTGGCAGAACCGCTGCCACTCGAGTTCACCCCTCCAGCGGTCCCTGAAAGCCTGAATATTACGGAAAAGCCGATTCAGCGGCAAGCCGCAGCCCGAGTTCCCCGCCCCGCCCGCCCTGCGCTCGGCGGCTCAGCTGCTAATTCTCAGTTTTTTGACCTTGATCCCATCGCCAACTTTGCGGACACTCCGCGCCACGGTCCGTGGAGGATTAGTTGATCCGTTTGTTGTTAGGGTGAACATCATGAAACAGATGCGTAATGTTCGTCGCTGTTCAGGTCTGCGGCTAGCGATCCTGGCGATCGGGGCTGTGGTGATTGGTGAGCTGGTGATTGGTGAGCTGGCGATCGTCAAGCCAGCGGTGCTGCGTGCCGACGAGCCCAGTGGGGTGTCGGCCTGGAACCCGATGACCTGGGGACAGGCCTTTTCGAGTTCATCTCCCAAAAAGAAGCCGACCCCCAAACCGTCGAATACCCCGTCTACCTGGTCGAAAGTCTCCAGTAACACGAAATCGTTCGCCACGAACACTCAATACACGCTCATGCCATGGACGAAGCCCAGTAAGCCCGTGCCAGCGCCGCTTTCGGGTAGTCGCGTGAGCAAGTCGAAATCTGCGGCAGCGGCCAAGTCAGAGAGCTCCTGGTGGATGCCATCTTGGATGTCTTCGACGCCGAAGAAAGAAAAGAGCACCGAAACCGTTACCGACTGGGTGGGAAAAAGCCGCCCCGACTTCTAGGTTTTCTCACCGCGGGGTTGCGCACAGAGACCACGGGATGTTGCGCACGGGATGTTGCGCACAGAGAATACAGGATGTTGCGCACGGAGACGCGGCGGCACTGAGGGAAAGCTTGGTGGGGTGGGAAGCGAGAAGTTTGACAGCACAAACAATCCCTCATCGTTTCCCTCCTAGTCCAACCTCCGTGCCTTGGTGTCTCCGTGCGATTCATCCTCACACCCGCCACCCACCACCCACCACCCACCACCCGTCACCCACCACCCGTCACCCACCACCCGTCACCCACCACCCGTCACCCACCACCCGCCACCCGCCACCCACCACCCACCACCCGTCACCCGCCACCCGCCACCCGGTCTCAGCTCTGGTGGTTATAATCAGGCCCGAGTGGGCTAAGGCGAGAATCGGAAGCCTGGATGCGGGGCGGCGACGCGATGGATCTTATCTTAGGTACTGCCGGACACATTGATCACGGCAAAACCTCGTTGATTCGAGCCTTAACGGGAGTGGACTGCGATCGGTTGCCGGAAGAGAAGAAACGTGGCATCACGATCGATATCGGTTTTGCAGCCCTCGCACTGGGTGACATTCACCTCGGCATTGTCGATGTACCTGGCCATGAACGCTTTATTCGCAACATGCTGGCGGGGGCCACCGGCATTGATCTCGCCCTGCTCGTTGTCGCGGCCGATGAATCGGTTCGTCAGCAGACACGAGAGCATCTCGCAATTCTGAAGCTGCTGCGAGTGACAACCGGTGTGATCGCCCTTACCAAAAGTGACTTAGTAACGCCCGATTGGTTAGAACTCGTGCAGCAGGAAGTGCGCGAGCTTGTGGCGGACAGTTTTCTGGCGGAGGCGGAACTGGTGCCCGTGAGTGCCACAACAGGCGCGGGGCTGCCGCAATTGCGCGCGGCTCTGGAGCGCGCTGCACGCAAGGCCAACGGGAGTCGTCTTGGTGGAGATGCCGCTGAGTCGTCGGTACCGTTTCGTCTGGCGATTGATCGTACCTTTACGATTGCGGGGCATGGCACCGTGGTAACCGGTAGCGTGAGCGCGGGGATCTGTCAGGTAGGTCAGGAATTGCTGGTCGAGCCTGGTCGAGTGCCGGTGCGGGTACGAGGCTTGCGTCATCATGATCAGGCAGTGAACGAGGTCCACCGCGGGCAACGAGCGGCGATCAATTTGGTCGGTGTTCATCACGATGAACTGCGGCGCGGGCAAGAGTTAACGACACCCGGACATTTGGTTCCACAGCGGCTGCTGTCGGTGGAGTTCACTCTGCTGTCTAGCGTCGCCGCTCCGCTCAAAACACGGACTCGTTTCAAGCTTCATCTGGGCACGGCGGAATTACGAGCCACCTT
Source organism: Planctomycetota bacterium (assembly GCA_046086325.1). GTDB lineage: Bacteria > Planctomycetota > Planctomycetia > Pirellulales > Pirellulaceae > JBJSXJ01. The sequence goes on from JBJSXJ010000283.1 coordinate 5,173, forward strand.
GGTGCTACTCGACCGCACTCGCCTAGCCCCCGGACAGACGGCACTCGCGCAGCTCTACCTCGAAGACGAAGCGGTGGCGACCTGGAGTCAGCCGTTTGTGGCACGACGGGAATCACCCGTGGAGACCATTGGCGGCGGGCGAGTGCTGGATCCAGAGCCGGGGAGGTTGCGTCGACCGGAAGCGGCGGATCTCGCCGAGTTGGAAGCGCTGCAGTTGGGAGATGAGGAGCGACGAGCGGCGGCGGCGATCGCGCTCCGCGGCACTCGACCCTGGCAGCCACTCGACCTCATCCGCTTGGCGGGGATTTCCCAGCCCGAATTGCAGGTTGAGCGACTGCGGGCAGGCCGGCAATTAATCGAAATTCCCCTGTCGCCTCAACGGCGGCTATTGGTGCATCGTCGAGCGGCGGAGCGACTTTGTGAACGAGTGGTCGCCGTTCTCTCTCGACTCCATGCAGACCATCCGCTTAAACTATCAGTCGAGCGAACGAAAGTGGCGAGTCGCCTGGAGTACCTGGGTGAACCCGCGATTCTCGATGCGCTCTTGGAAATGTTGCGAGCCGCAGGTCGTTTGCGGGTTAGCGAGCGGGGCGTGACGCTGGCGGGCCACGGTCCTAAACTATCCCACAACGAACAAAAGCTGCTTGCGGATTTAGTTGCCCGCATCCAACAGGCCGGTGTCGAACCGCCCAGCGTCAGTCAATGTCAACAGCTCGCCACCAAATTCGCTCAGACAGTGCCCCAGCTTCTGCAGTTGGCGGCCGACGACGGTCAGCTAGTGGCGATTTCCTCCGATTTCTTTTTGCATGCGACGATCGAGCGACAAGTGCGGGAGCAGCTAACGGCGGCTCTGCAAGCAGCGGGTGGCTTGACCGTCAGTCAGATCCGAGAAATCCTCAAGACATCCCGCAAATATGCGGTGCCGCTCTGCGAACACCTCGATCGCATTGGTTTCACGGTTCGCAACGGCGACCTGCGACAACTGGCCGCACCCCGCCCCGCCGCCTCTCGTTGACACCCAACTCCAGCTCCCCTATCCCGCTCGATTAACCCTCATGCGCTCACCTTCCTCACTGCTGCGAAACATTCCGTCTGTCAATGAACTGCTGGAAAGCCCGCCTCTGCGCGAGGCGGTTGATCGAGCCAGTCGCAGCGTCGTTGTAAACTCGGTCCGCGGATTTCTCGACCGCCTGCGACAGGATCTCCGCGAGGCGACGGCGGACATGCCCATTCCTTCCGCCTCGGACTTGGCTAGCAAGATTGCCGACTGGATTGCTCAAGAACATCGGCCTACGTTACGACCTGTGATCAACGCCACAGGAATCCTGCTCCATACCGGCCTGGGACGCGCACCGTTGGCCGACGAAGCCGTGACTGCGGTGCAGGAAATCGCTCGCGGATACGCCAGCGTCGAACTGGATCTCGAAACAGGTGAACGTTCGCAGCGCGTCGTCGCGGTGGAATCACTGCTCTGCCAACTCACCGGTGCCGAGGCCGCTGTGGTGGTGAATAACAATGCCGCTGCTACGCTGCTGAGCTTGGCGGCAATGGCGGCTCAGCGCGAAGTGATTGTGTCACGTGGGCACCTGATCGAGATCGGTGGAAGTTATCGACTGCCCGATGTGATGACCGCCAGCGGCACTCGCTTGCGCGAAGTCGGCACCACCAATAAAACTCGCTTGTCCGACTTTGCTGACGCGATGGGCCCCGAAACTGGTGCGCTGCTGCGAGTGCATCCCAGCAACTACGTGATTTGTGGATTCACCGAACAACCAACTTTGGCGGAACTTGTGCAATTGGGCCAGCGGCACAAGGTGCCCGTAATCGATGACATCGGCTCCGGTGCACTCATCGACTTTCATGCCTTCGGATTAACGGATGAACCCGTGGCTGCGCAGAGCATCCAGGCGGGCGCTGATCTCTGTCTGTTCAGTGGTGATAAACTGCTTGGTGGACCACATTGCGGGATCGTCGTGGGGCGCAAGGCCTGCATCGAACGCTTGGCTCGTCATCCACTCATGCGTGCCATGCGCGTGGACAAAATGACGCTCGCCGCGCTCGCCGCCACGCTGCGTCTTTGGCAACGCGACGACCAGGGCCGAAATTCCATTCCCTTGCTCGCACTGCTGACCACACCGGTGGCCAATCTGGAAAATCGAGCTCAACGCTTGGCACCGCAATTGGCCGCCTCGCCTGCCATCGCGCAAGCGGTGCCAATCGTTAGCGAAACATTTTTGGGCGGTGGCAGCGTTCCCACTCAAAAAATTCCCACGTGGTGTGTCGCCCTCACCCCAACTCACGGCGCTGTCGATCGGTTGGCGGCCGAACTGCGTCGCGGAACACCCGCTGTCGTGGGACGAATTCATCACGATCAACTGCTCTTAGACCTGCGTAGCGTTCCACCACGCGATGATCTGCAACTGGTCACCGCCGTCGCGGCGCTCACCGCTTCCTCAACATCCGAGACGAATCATGCGTAAGTACATCATCATGGGAGTTCAAGGCTGCGGCAAAGGAACTCAGGCCAAATTGCTCGCCAAGTCCTTTGACCTCGTGCATATCAGCGTAGGGGATATTTTTCGCTGGCACGTACAGCATCATACGAAACTGGCAGCTCAAATCCGCCGCGTCATGGCCGCCGGCGATCTGATCCCCGATTCTGTTGTTGAACAGGAAGTGCGTAGCCGACTGGAAATGCACGACTGGAACTACGGCTTCATCCTGGATGGTTTTCCTCGCAATCGTCATCAGGCTGATTTCTTCCTGCAAAGCTACGACATCGATGCTGTCATTCACATTCACGTGCCAGATGAGGTGGTGTTCAATCGGATGATGAACCGCCGCCACTGCCAGCAATGTGGACTGGATTACAACCTCATGTTTCACCATCCCGCCACCGCCGGAATCTGTGATGTGTGCGGCGGTACCCTCGTCGCTCGCGATGACGACACACCCGATGCCGTGAACTCTCGACTGCGTGATTATCACGCCAAAACAGAACCGATCTTGCGCCTATTCGAGCGCAAAGAACTCGTCGTAAACGTCGACGGCACCCTGGACAAACAGGTGATTCAAACCGAGATTCGACAGCAACTCAAATTAGCTACGCCCGAGGAGTAAGACCCGGGGGAGATGTTGCGCACGGAGACACGATGGAGACGTTGCGCACAGAGACATGGGATTTGTTGCGCACGGAGACACTGAGGCACAGAGATTGTTTGCCGAAGTGAGGATACGAATGAGGCCGTAGGTTGATCTACTGAACCTGTCACGCTCATGCTGGAATGAAATTTTATTATCCTCGTAGTCTGCCACAAACTTCTCCCCAAACGGCAACATAAACCAACCCACCCTCTTCCCTCTTCAACCATTCCCCCCTCTGTGCCTCCGTGTCTCCGTGCGAAAAAAATCCCGTGTCTCCGTGCGCAACCAATCCCGTGTCCCCGTGCGCAACTCCCGCCTACGGTCGATCGATCCAGATGGCGGTGAGTAGTTTGAACAACTCGGGATCGGACTCTTCTAGTTCCGCTCGATTGAACGGATAAAAATCATTGAAACCAAAAAAAGACTCGGTCATTTCCGCGAAGAATTCCTTGTGGTCGGTGAGTCCATAATGTTTGACTCGCTTGCCGTTGAACAGCAACGTCATATCCCCGCGCCCGCTCTGTTTAAAACGATCGTAGGCCACGATGACTCGCGGGTCGTCGAAGCCGAGTTTCTGATCATGGAAGGCATGCGCTAGTTCATGCAGGATAACGAACGGCTGCTCGTTGACATTTCGGCGAGTCGCCACGTCTTGTGCGCGAGGTAAATGGACGCACTTTTCGAGTTCCGCGGGATAGCCATTGGCGGTCAGCCAGCCGGCACTGGGGTGATATTGCATTGCGCCGAGTTTGCCGCAGTTCAGGTCGAGCACAATCGTGACCGTCTGTAAATCTTTCACTCGCGCGGACGGAACAACCAACTTAATTTCAGCCAGTTTGGCTTCGAGAAAGCGGAGTGCACGTTGGCGCAGTTCCTGATTCGCTTCCTCTTTTAAGCGATCGTCCAGGCGAATCTTCCAGCCTTCCAGTTTGATGACAGATCGCGAACTGGGTTGCGGTAATTCACCGGCAGCTGTGTCCCGACGATTGGGCTTGGCGGCTTCCTGCGCCAAAACCGCTGGCAGCGGCCCACCCGCAAGAATGCTGCCAAGCGAGCTGACAAAGCCTAGCGAGCTGACAAAGCCAGACGAGCTGTGAGTGCACATGCTATTTCCCAGGAGCGTGCTCAACAGCGTGATCGTGAACAAACAACACTTAAACGAGAAGCGCAGAACCATGATGGGACTCTCTGAGGCGAAGAGGTTGGGGCTGGGATGATGGAGGTCCGATGCGGATCAAGCGATTTCTTGGCGCACTTCCGCAAAACAGCGCACGGCAAATTCCAGGTCTTCGGGTGTATGAGCGGCGGAGATCTGAGTGCGAATTCGGGCTTTGCCAAGCGGCACAACGGGGTAGGAAAAGCCGATGACATAGACACCTTTTTGGAGCATCTTTTCCGCTACCTGACCCGCCAGCGCGGCATCGCCGAGCATGAGCGGCGTAATCGGATGTGTACCGGGTACGACAGTAAACCCCACGTGACTGATCGCCTCGCGAAAGTACTGGGTGTTTCGTTCCAGTCGATCGCGCAGTTCGGTTGACGATTCCAGGATGTTGAGTGCTTCGAGGGACCCTGCCACGATGGGCGGTGCCAGGGTGTTCGAGAAAAGATAGGGGCGCGATCGTTGCCGCAGCAGTTCGATTAATTCCCGGCGACCGGCCACATAACCACCGCTGGCGCCCCCCAGAGCTTTCCCCAAGGTTCCCGTTAACAAGTCAATGCGCGACATCACACCGTGTAATTCATGAGTTCCGCGACCCTGCTGGCCGATGAAGCCGACAGCGTGTGAATCGTCGACCATAACGAGTGCGTCATAGCGATCCGCCAATTCACAAATAGCGGGTAAGTTGGCAATTGTGCCGTCCATGGAAAACACACCATCGGTGGCAATCAAGCGATGTCGAGCCGATTGGGCTTCGATCAAGCGTGCTTCCAAATCTTGCATGTCGTTGTTTTTATAGCGATAACGCTGCGCTTTGCAGAGTCGAATGCCATCGATGATGCTGGCATGATTCAGTTCATCCGAGATGACTGCATCCTCGGCTCCTAATAGTGTCTCAAAGAGCCCGCCGTTGGCATCGAAACAAGACGAGTAAAGAATGCTGTCCTCGGCGGCCACAAACTTTGCCAGGCGCTGTTCCAGTTGCTTGTGAATGGACTGAGTACCACAGATGAAGCGGACGGAGGCGAGCCCGTATCCCCATTCGTCCAGGCCTCGATGAGCGGCAGCAATAATTCTGGGATCCTGAGCCAACCCTAGATAGTTGTTGGCGCACAGATTGAGCACTGCTCGATTGCCACTCACACGCACATGAGCACTTTGTGGCGTCTCAATCACTCGCTCTTGCTTGTACAGCCCGCGCGAGCGGATGTCATCGAGCGTCGTTTGAGTTTGCGTTCGCATCGAACCGTACATCGTCGTCGGCTCCCGTTCCAAGTTTTAGGAAGTCCAGTCGAGTACCACCTTGCCGCACTCGCCACCGATCATCACATCAAATCCCTGCTGAAATTCGGTGTAGTGATATCGATGCGTGATGATCGGGCTGATGTCGAGTCCGCTTTGCAGCATGACCGTCATTTTATACCAGGTTTCATACATCTCACGACCATAAATTCCTTTGATGGTGAGCATATTAAAAATCACGATATTCCAATCGATCGACATTTCTTTTTCGGGAATTCCCAGCATGGCAATTTTGCCACCATGAGCCATGGCGGGAAGCATCGATCGAAACGCCTCAGGGCTGCCGGACATTTCCAGTCCGACGTCGAATCCTTCTTTCATTCCCAGTTGCTCTTGAACCGCCGCCAGGTTGGTCTGGCGAGGGTCGACGGCCAGCGTCACACCCATGCGGCGAGCTAGTTCCAGGCGATAGGGATTGAGGTCGGTGATAACGACATGGCGAGCACCGGCGTGAATCGCCACCGCCGCTGCCATGATTCCAATCGGACCAGCGCCGGTGACGAGTACATCTTCGCCTAGCAGATCGAACGAGAGCGCCGTATGCACCGCGTTTCCGAACGGATCGAAAATCGAGGCCACATCCAGATCGATATCGGACGCATGATGCCAGACATTGGTCATCGGCAGCGATAGATACTCGGCAAACGCGCCCGGTCGATTCACTCCCACGCCTTGGGTGTGAGCACAGAGGTGACGACGCCCTGCCAGACAGTTGCGGCAGCGTCCACACACCACATGCCCCTCGCCACTCACAATCTCGCCAGGATGAAAGTCACTGACATTGGCGCCCACCGCGACCACTTCGCCCACAAATTCGTGACCAACGACCATCGGCACCGGAATCGTCTTGCTAGCCCAAGCATCCCATTTATAGATATGCACATCGGTCCCGCAGATGCCGGTGCGATGGATGCGAATCATCACATCATTAATACCCAGTTTGGGCTCCGGTACGTCCACCAACCAGAGTCCAGGTTTCGCATCGCTTTTCATCAAGGCTTTCATCGAGCAGTTCCTTCTGATCAGGTACGTGTACGGGTACGCTGCTTTTTGCGAAGAATGAGAATCACGTCGGCTAATTCGTTGTTGAGCTTCAACGGATTGTCGATTTCATAACAGTAGTCGTAGACATCACAGAGTTCAAAGTCAGTGACCTTGGCGATGAGGCTACGCAATTGAGCGGCGGTGTACAGACGAAAGGAAAACTCAGTTGCCAGCCGCCGCTTGCCCGTGGCATTTTTCACCGTAATCATCGCGCGCATGTTTTCCCGGCGAGCTCGACGATCACACGAAGTTACTCGCAGCGTGTAATTGACCGTCGTCTGGCCGCGGCTGGCACGCCAGCGCTCCGTGCTTTCTTCCGAGGCGTCGGGCGGCAGTAAATGTAATCCGAGAAGATAAATGCCACCCGGGCGCAGCGCAGCGGCCACGCAGCGCAGATGATTTTCCGCTTGCTCTTCCGTCAGCAATAAGCGAAAGGTGCTGAAGGTATTAAAGGCCGCATCAAATGTCTGCTTGAGCGAAAAGTCGGCCATGTCCGCCGCAAAGACATACGCTGGCAGCTGGAGCTTCGTCAGACGCTGCTGCAAATAGTCGAGTGATGGTTGATTGAGATCGAAGCCCGCCAGCTGATATCCCCGCTTGGCCATCTCGACCACCAAGCGCCCGCTCCCGCAGGCCGGTTCCAGCAGTCGACGCGTCTCACCGCTCACATACTTGCGGCAACAGGCTTCGATGAAATCCGCTTCCGGTTTTGTATCTTCCGCAAAAGCCATTTCCCAGTACGCGGGATAGTCATACCAATTCGCCATCATGTCGCTGCGTTCTCTCTCTCCTCAAAGAATCATTGCGGTGACCGACTCCAGTTCAGTTGCATTCGCTGGTCTCGTTCGACCGCCGCCGGTAACGTGACTAACAGAGTACCCGATTCCGCCAAAAAGCGTACGGGATGTCGGGGTGATTCGCCATCGAGCAGCAGTCGCGGGGCTGTGGTGAGACCGTGAATCATCACCACTGAGGGCTGGGCTGACCATGTACGAACCTCGATCTCCACGCTCTCGGCGTCTTGTTCCACCAACTGGCGAATCAAACCCGCTGCCTGCACCGTCAGGCCACTTTTCCGTCCCACGCGCAGATCATAGGCAGGAATGCCGGTCAAATACCGCATCGCCAGTGGCTGCAACGTGCCAGGGTTGATGTCTGCAGCATTCCGCAGCTGCAATTCCAGCTGAAAGGAGTCCGGTAACAGACCGCGCCGCGGATGATTAATCGGATAGCATTGATGCATGGCTGAGAGCGTGATGCCGTGCGCCAGTCGGTCCCAGGGGCCTTGTGGATCGTGTCGCGCGAGCCGAGCAATGCGGTCGGCATACACCAATCCACACCATTGCACCGGCAGTCCAATCCAGAGTGGAGCTTCCCAGTGAGTAGCGCCGAGCACCGATATCGTGGCGTACGTTCCCACCTCACCCGGATAAGGCTGCTGTAAGTAAATAAACGGCACTCCGGTCCAGGCCCAGTATCGAGCTCGTTCCAGGAACGCTTGGTCCCCGGTCCATTCATAACCCAGGGTGTAGGCTTGCACGAGATTGGCAGAGGCCAGAATATCGGGTGTGTGCAGTGGCACCTCCCAGGTTTGTGCTCCACGCGGCACCGAATCATCGTAGCGTTCCAGTTTTCGCAGACGTTCGATTCCAGCCGCAATCAGCTCTCGATCACCACTGTAAATAGCCGCTTGCAGTAATTGAGCGACGGCCTGAGCCGCCAACCCATTCGCTTCACGCGACGGCTGGGTGCGGCTGAAATCGAGTCCCTTCGCGGGCGGATGATAGCGCGCGATCAGGTCCGCATCGAAGCGACCGAGAGCCCCGCGCGCCGCCTGTCGCGATTGCTCGATCGTCGCCTGCGTGCGATCGCTCACCAAGCCGATAACAGGCGTCAGTAAATGACCCACAGCGGCATGGTACTCGCTGCCGGCAGCCACTCGCTCCCGTCCACGTCGCGAGGCAACTTGAAGCTGTTCGCGCAAGGCTCGGTCCGTCGTCTGCTGCTCGAGCCAAGCGGTCATCCAGACGGCATCGGCGGCAGGCTGCAGGGGAAAGCCGTTGCCCATGGCATGTCGAAACAACCCATCTTCATGCAGCCCCGTTTCCAGCCAGCCGGCGGCGGCCTGCCGCACATACTGTTCGCGACTGATTGCCGCTGGCAATTCCGGCCAGCGCTGACGTTCGACATACTGCTGCACGGCCGACACGACCGAACGACCGTCGCCCGCCAAAATCGTTGCTCGAGCGGTGAGTGGTCGCTGCGGATTCAAGCTCAGCGGTCGCACCGGTAGCCACTCGCCGTCCACTCGATGTGCCCGCGTCGCTCCCGGAGCAATCAGCCCAAGTACATCCCGGCCCGAGCCAAAAATTCGATCCGGCGAATCAAACCACGGAGCCACATCGGCGCTCGGCGGCCACATCAAGCTCACGTAATGCGAGTCGCGCTGCACCGCCATCAGTGGAAACGTGAGCTTGTCTGCATACGGCACTCGACGCAGTGCTCCAGGGCCCTCGACGTCGGCAGTCGAACTACTCGGCTCCGCATCCAAATACTCGACCCCAGCCAAGAGCGATTGCCGTTTGATTGTTTCCGGTAACGTGTCGTGCGTGAGCAGCATAAGCAGGGGCGAAAATACGACGTCGCGGGGGCGGTCGACGCTGAGTTTCATCTGCACGTCGATGGCGTTGTTGCCATCCGGAGTGAAACTGCGCGTTAACTGCCAAGTTGCTCCGTCGGGATCGCGCGTTGTCCAAGTCGATTCCAGTGTCGCACCAACTTTGCGCCAGCGACTGCTCGTCGATCGCTCCGCCGCGAACCAGACAACGGAGTCGCGGCTGTGAGCGGATAGGTAACCATACCGCAGCCGATTATGGTGCCGAGCCACATCGCGGGATCGAAACTGCAAGACCCAGTCATTGGCCTCGCCAGCTGTGGTCGGAATGAGCGTCAATTGATCGCTGGTGAGCGTCAGGGCGGCATCGAGTGGAGCGGGAGCTGGCGGAGCATCCCAGGTGGGGGCGGTTAATTGCAGCCGACGTTCGCACTCGATTCGTTCCAGAAAAAACTGCGGAGCATTCTCAGGTGGATCGAAACGCAAGCGGTAGTTTTTTCCCAGTGGCGGTAAGTAGATGGTGACCTCCTGATTCAGACCACGCTGAATCGGAAAGCGCACTGAATTTTTTTCCGTTGCCTGTTGAGTGAAATAGAACAGTTGTCCCCAGCCCGCCGCATCGCAGTGAACGCGTAGTTTTACGACCAGCGGCTGATGGGGCGGGTAGTCACGCGGCGGGCCCAGGATGAATGGGTCCGAGCCGGTGATATCGATCCGCAGGCCGCGAGTGGTACCGGTGAGTGGACCGACATCGTGAGCCGGTTGCCACTTTGCCACCTCGTCATCGGCCAAGAAATTGAAAACCTGGACTGGCTCGGCATCGCCGGCTGCAGCATCGCGAGCTGCGTCATCTTGCGTCGCTGCCGCCACGGCTGCGACCGCCGGTTCCTCGCCCGCGGCCGTTCCTCCTGCATGTTCCAGTCCGGCCAGCAGCGACAGCACTGCCGCTCCGACGGACAGCAGCCGCTGGGTGAAAGCGGCATGTTGCCGAGCGGCACAAAGCTGGGAGGGATGGTAAGGGTGAGCGTTCACGCAGCGGTCTCCAACTTTCGAGCAAAAGGCCAATTCGGCGATCGCGAGGCACAGCGGCCGGAGCTGCCGCATTGTAAGTGAATCTTCCCGCGCTTACCCGGCAACCTCCCGCAGTTTTCGCGCAGAGAAACGAACGGAACTCGCCCGGCGGCAATAAAAACCCGAGGTTGACTCTCGCACTTGACCTGAAGTGACGGCTGATTCTATATTTACGACCCCTCGTCTCCCCCAATCTTGCGCGATCAGGATCGATCGCCAGAGTCTGCTGGGCATCGGGCGAGCTGGTTCGTAAACGGTTGAGGAATAGGGAGTTGTCCGCATGAAGACGGAACGTCGCCACGAAATTGAAACGAACAATCTGGCCGATTGGATCGGTCATCAATTTGAACAAGTGCTGCCCTACAGCCGTGTGATTGCGGGCGGAGTGCTCGCCGTTTTACTCCTGGCGATCGTGTGGGGCGTGATGCAGCAGCGGGAAGCGACTCAGAAGGGTGCCGCCTGGGCGGAATACCTGTCTGCGATGCGGGCCCAGGATGATGACAGCCGCGTCGCTATTTTGAGTAGCGTGGCGACAGATCATGCTGGCACCGTGACCGCTTGGTGGGCACGGCAAACCGAGGCCGACATCGATCTCGAACGCGGTGCTCGCTTGCTGTTTTCGGATCGCGAAGCCGCTCTGCAAACACTCGAACGAGCCGAAAAGAATTTCTTGCAGGTGGAAGATGATGCGCGTCGCGATCCCACCTTGGTCGAACGAGCTCGCCTGGGTGCCGCTCAAGCTCTGGAATGCCAGGGCAAGCTCGATAAGGCTCGCCAAAAATACGAGCAGCTGGCGAAGGCGAACCCGCAGGGCATGTCCGGTAAATTTGCCGCGCAGCGCGTGCAGGCACTCTCCGACCCAAAAATCACCGATTTTTATTCCTGGTTTGAAACTCAGAAGCCCAATCCCATTCGCCGTCCCGGTGGTCTGTTTGGCGATGGCCTAAATCCGCGGCTCGACGGTCAATCCGATCGCCCCGATTTCGGACCACTGATCCCTGGCCCAGCCGAACCAGCGGAGAAGTCTGCTGAGAAGCCCGCCACCGAAGAGCCCAGCGATAAGCCTGCTGAGCCCAGCGACAAACCTGCTGACAAACCGGCTGAGCCGAGTGATAAGCCGGCGGACAAGCCGGCGGATGCGGCCGATAAGCCTGCCGACAAGCCGAGCGAAAAGCCAGCGGAAAAACCGGCTGATGCGCCGCCCGAAAAAAATCCTTAAGCGTCTTCCGCTCATCGCGGACGGCTAGTCGATCTACTCATGAATATGCCGTCCGCTGAATCGTACGAGGATCGATCCGAGGAGTCGGACGACGTGGAACCGCTCCCGCCGTCGTTGGCGGATGATAGTTTCCCGGCAGAATCGTCCGAGCAGTCGCCTAGCGGTGAGATGGTTGGAGTGGCGGCCACGGGCGAGATCACCGGGCCCGTCGAGCTCGTCGTCCCCCAAGAAGACACCGGTAAACGGCTTGATGTCTTCCTAGCCGAGCGCTTCCCGTATCACAGTCGGATGAGTTTGCGGAAGGCGATCAGTGCCGGCGGAGTGCTGGTGAACGAGCGGCAGGTACGTCCCGCGTGCAAGTTGCAAGCGGGCAAACGAGTTTCGGTGCGGCTGCCAGAGATGCCAGTGCGCGGCCCGCTGCCCGAGGCGATCCCGCTCGAGATTCTGTTTGAAGACGAGTTTTTTGCGGTGATCAACAAGCCGCCAGCGATGGTTGTGCATCCGGCACGAGGTCACTGGAAAGGGACGCTCACCGCGGCTCTCGCTCATCACTTTGAGCAGCTCTCGGACGCCGGCGGTCCCGTGCGTCCCGGTGTGGTTCATCGCCTGGACCGTGATACCTCCGGCGTCATCCTGGTCGCCAAAACCAATCGAGCTCACTTTGCCCTCTGCCAGCAGTTTGAGGAGCGAGTGACCGAGAAGGAATATCTGGCGATCGTCGTGGGGCGCCCCGATCGCGATCGGGATGTCATCGACGCTCCCATCGGCGTGCATCCCTACCAGCGCGAAAAGATGGCTGTGCGCGCGGATCATACCACCAGCAAAACGGCTCGTACCTTCTACGAGGTGACGGAGCGATACCGCGGCTACTCGCTGCTGAAGGTACAGCCGAAGACCGGACGCACGCATCAGATTCGAGTGCATCTGGCTCATCTAGGCTATCCGATTCTGTGTGATAAGCAGTACGGCGGTCGAGCACGGGTGACGAGAAGCGAGCTGCTGCATACGGTCGGCGATGAGGAACTGGTGCTGGAGCGCCAGGCACTGCATGCTCATCGAATTAAGATTTTTCATCCCGTCACGCGCGCCCCGCTGGAATTTGAGGCGCCGATTCCGTCTGATATTGCCCAGACGATTGCGACGCTGCGAGCTCAACCGTAGGTGCTGAGCTGCCAGCGCCGGAGCACTCACAGTCGTCCGGCCGCTACTGTTGTTCGTTCCTCACCATCGCGCTCACGGATCAAGGCGTTACCATGCAGTCGATTTATCGGTCCGTACTCAGGCAAAATCTGGTAAGTCACCGGATCGTGTATTTAGCTCTTGTTTTTGTGGGAGTGATTGCTGCTATGACACCTCACGCCGACTCTGTCCACACTGCGTCCATGCCCGCTGCAACGGCTGCGGAACCAAAAGCAGCTGCTGCCCCTGCCCTGCAGCGGAAGGTGGACTGGGCCGTGGTCGTGCATGGCGGAGCGCTCGATGAGGTGGATCAGATTCCGGCCGAGCGACAAGCGGCGATGAAGACCTCGCTACTGAACGCCGCCAAACTGGGACGCGAGATCTTAGAAAAGGGTGGCACGGCACTCGATGCGGTCGAGCGCGTCGCGCGGCAACTGGAAGATGACCCGCTGTTCAATGCCGGTAAAGGTGCGGTCTACAACGCCGTGGGAGCTCATGAACTGGATGCTTCGATCATGGACGGTGCAACCAAGGCATGCGGTGCGGTGGCCGGTGTGCGCACGGTGAAGAATCCAATTTCGTTGGCCCGACTGGTGATGACGCGCACCCGGCATGTGCTCTTGATTGGCGATGGGGCCGAGCAGTTTGCGGACCAGCAGCAGGTGGACCGCGTGGACAACAAGTATTTTGATACCGACTATCAGTACCAGCGCTGGCAAGCGAAGCTCAAAGCGGACGCTCAGAAGAAGCTCAGTCCGCCGGACAAGAAAGGCACGATCGGCTGCGTGGCACTCGATCGACACGGCAATCTGGCGGCGGCGACAAGTACGGGTGGACTGACGAATAAGCGATTTGGCCGAGTGGGTGATTCGCCGATCATTGGAGCGGGTACCTACGCGGACAACTCGACCTGCGCCGTTTCGTGCACGGGGACGGGCGAGGAGTTTATTCGTCACGGAGTGTCGCATGACATTCACGCGCGCTTGAAATACGCTCGGCAGCCGCTGGGGGAAGCGGTGAGTGACGTCCTGCGCAAGGTGCTCAAGCCAGAAGACGGCGGCATCATCGCGCTCGGAGCGGACGGGACGATCGTGATGGACTTCAACACCGACGGCCTCTGCCGAGCCGCCGCCGACTCCACCGGCCGCCTCGAAGCCCAGCTCGCGAAGTAATCCATAGCGTTCTTAACCGGCCGGACGGCTGAACGCCGTGCCGCTACAATTTTTTGGCCGGACGGCTGGACGCGATATTTTTTAGCGGCATTGGGCGTCAGCCCTCCGGCCGCGTTCGAGAGCGGCCGGAGCTCGGCGGTGGAGAGTGAACTCGAATGCTCGACGGACTGGAAGTCCGTCGTACGGGGAGTTTTCGAATTCGTCCGTCGCACTTCCAGTCCGTCTTACTGGATTCTACGGCCGTTCGCTGGCTGGAATGTGAATGACTGTTAGCGCGCAGCTATCCCAGGCTTTGCTGCCGCGACTGGCGTTCCAGCAGATGAACAGCTTGGTGCCGGTGTCATTGAGGGCCGTGCTGTAGGTGCCTTTGAGCGTACAGCCCAGGCGATTGGCGATCAGCGGGTGCAGCGTACAGAGCACTTTACGGCGCCGAGTCTGCGTGTCGAATTGCACCACGGCCGCACTATCCTTTTCGCTCCCACCATGAGCGCCAGGAACATAGTAGAGATAGCGACCCGAGCGATCGGCATCGATCGAAGCGACGTAGCCTTGAGAACCAACCGACGATGGCCCCAGATTCTCCGCCTGCTCCGTATCCGTATGAAAGGCCCAAATCGTGGGATCGCTCTGCGCCTGGCCCGACGAGATCGTATAGATCACGCGCTGCGGTGTCTCATCCGTGGCAGCCCGCGCACCCAGCACGGTCTTGATCGTGACCGGCGCGCCACCCTGCGCCGGATCGAAGCGGACCAGTGGCGCATCTTCCTGCGAACCAGGTGTGAAATAGACTCGCCCCGTCGAACGGGCTAGCAACAAACAACGCGGCGGACCGTTGTCTCCGCGATAGAGCACTCGACGCCGAGCCACGTCATAGGCCAGGAACTGAATTCCTTGCTCGACGGCGTCGCTGCCAGGTGCCGTCCCGGCATAGAAGATCAGTCGTGTGGGATCCAGCACGCTGGCCGGCAAGCAATGCTTACTCACCGGAGCGTGCGCCACCACTTCCGCTCGCCCCGACTCCGGGTGACAGCGAACAATCCAATCTCCCTGATAGTGATTCCGATCGTTGGTCGACTTGGGTGAGCCGCGGTGGGTGGAACAGTAGAGCCAACCGTCTTGACCGAGATCGAGTCGGCTGTGGATTTTGGCGGGCGCGTAATGCCCGTCGGGCAACTGCAGTAGTTCTTTCAGATCGAGCAGTTTGCGAAACCGCTTCAGCTGGGGATCATACTCGAACACGCGCGCATTCCCCGCCGGTGCTCGATGATCACCAATCGACGCATAGTATTTATCGCCGATGCAGAGGCTATCACCCCAGTTCGACCACGGATTACCGGGATAATCTTGTTCTGGAAAATAGAGGAAGTCGACGAGGGGAGGCGTCTTGGCCATTTCCACCTCTGCGCGGAGCGTCGCGGGTCGAGCTAGCAACTCGCTGCCCGAAAACGTCTCACTCGCCGCTCCACTGGGAAGTCGTGGCGGATAGTCAATGGCCGCTGGCTCGTCGGCGATCACCGCCGCCTGGTTCCATCCAACCACATAGTGCCCACCGAACACTAGCAGCAGCCCGACAACAAACAGCCCATTCATGGAACAGAGGCAGCGACGTGTCATGGTTGAACTACCTTATTGTCGCCCAGAATCGACGTTCTTCGTCCCGCCAACAAGTTGCTCAGGTTGAAGGCGGAGCTCTGGATGTTCAGGTGGGAGGGTACAGGATGGAGTGAGAACGGGGGATCGTTACTGGGGTCCGAGTTCCAGGCGCTGGTCGGCCTGGATACCACGGACATCCCGAGTGCCGCGGCGATGTGGCCACTCGATGCGCAGATCCACTTGCTCGCATGTTCCAAGTCCAAAATGCAAAGCGGTCTCGTGTGCCGACGCGTAGCCGTAGCCGATACTGATTTCTTGGGTGGAGAGCCGGGCGGTGGAGTCGCCCAGTTTGCCAGCAGGATAGATCGTCACGCGTGCTCCGACCGCACGTCGATTGACGCCCTCGGGCGCGGCCAGAGTGACTTGCAACCAGTGGCCACCAGTCGTCTCGTTGTGTAGCAAGAGTGAAGGACGTTCCACCCACCAGCTTCCGCAGAAAAAATCGAGTCGCCCGTCGCGATCGTAGTCGGCGGCAGGCATCGGCGCCGCATAGATGATCTTGCCGTCTTTGATCATCTTTTTAAAAAAATCGGCAGATCGCTTCGTGGCTTGATCTCCAGCAGTGGGAAAGTCATTGGCATCCCAGCCTTGTAATTCAAATTGAGGTATTCCATCGTTCAGACCTTGGTGGCGAAAGAGGATGGGGCGTGGTTCCCCGCCCGCAAATTTCACAATACTCACAGCTAAGTCGGGCCAGCCATCGTTATCGAAATCTTGTATTTCAAGGTGTGGCGCCTTGAGGGCCAAGGGGCGGAGTCCACACGTGTCGGTAATCTCCTGAAAAGCGAGCTGCCCGGCGACGGTGCCGCGATTGAGAAACAAGCGCGGGGCTACGGGCTGAATCCAGGGAGCCTTGAAGTGAGGCCCCAGGGCGATGTCGAGTCGTCCATCGCGATTGACATCCGCCAGAGTCACTCCACAAACCATGTTGTCGCCGCCCGCACCGGGCCACGCAAACAACTCGGTTAGCTCCGTTACCTCGCGAAACGTTCCCCGCCCGTTATTCAGCAGGAGCCGATTACCGCCGTTGTGGCTGGCTAAAAACAGATCAGGCCAGCCGTCGCCATTGAGGTCCCCGGCGGCCACGCCCAAACCGGGCGACTCCGGCATGCCAACCTCTCGACTTACGTCCGCGAATTGCAGTCCGCCACGATTGAGAAACAGTCGAGAGCTCTTGGTGGGCGAACCGTTGTAGCCGGGCAGCGGATCTTCGCCGACGAGCAAATCGAGTAGCCCGTCGCCATTAATGTCACAGGCGGTCGCACTCCGTCCACCGAACTCCAGCGGACAGGCGCCGTTCCCGGCGGAAATGTCGACCAGTTGGCCAGCCCCGTCGTTGCGAAACAGAGCGCAGCCTCGCAGTTTGGTCTTGGGCTGAGGCATGCTGGAAACATAGAGATCTAAATCGCCGTCGTTATCGAGATCAACGAGCAGCGTGCCGGTCGCGCGCGTGGCAATCGCCTCACTCGATCGCTCATCCGCCACCCACTTCCCGCCGCGCTGCCGGAGCAGCAGATTGGGTTTCAATCCTTCGCCGGAGAAACTGCCGACGTACAGGTCCAGCGTTCCATCTCCATCCACATCTCCCCAGCCAGCGGCGTGCCCCTGAGTCGAGGCGAGCAGCTTCGCCAATCCTGTGACGTCGGCTAGATCACGAAAACGAAACGGCGAGGGCTCCGCGCCAACAGCCACCCACCGGCTCAGCAGCACGCTTACCAGCAAGATGCCCATATAGAGCGTGGGAAAAGTTTTCCTCCGCCGACGAGACATGTGGGTTGGATAACTCATGCATCAACTCACTAAAAAAATGGCTCATCCAACGGAAGCGTACGCGGGCTTGAAGAAAGACGGACCGGCGGATCCTCATCGGATTTACGCGAACAGTCTAAACAAAAAGAGTTTAAATGTCTTTGGAACAGGGGTTGTATCCGATCTTTCGTATTCGTGGCTACCGGCTGAAGATGCTCCATCCGGTTTTCCTGTGGTGACAGCCACACGGAGTCGTTGCTCGACGTCGACCTACAGGAAACCCGTAAGGACCAAAGTTTGGGACTCGCGTTCAAGTGAACTCGGACGTCGCACGACTTTCCAAGTCGGTCAGCGAGAAGTGGCCGACAAGGCTTGAACTCACGCAATACGAGTCAATTCGGAGAGGTGACCGACGAATACGAGTCAACTCGGAGAGGTGACCGACGAATACAAGTCACCTGCAGGATAATCTGCAAAACCGACCGCGGCCAGTTGTTCGGACGCCGCTGCTAGGCGAACAAGAATTGCATCAGATCGCTGGTGCGTAAGCTACGCGTGTTGACAAAAACTTCGCCCGCTCCAACGCCGGCGGCGGAGCCCGCGATCAAGGCCGCTCCGCGTATCCGCTCGAAAACATGCGACTTCTCGGGCGGGAACTGCGTCTCATAGCAAGCAACGGATGCCAGCTTCAGTTCCAGCGTCTCCGTAATGTCCACCGTAAAGTGACTGGCGTAGCCACCCAGCGTCGCGGGCTCAAATGCTAAACGAAAATAAAGCTGCGCATCGATGTGATGCACCGGCAGTCCCGGAAAATACTCGTCCCACTTCGATAGCCGCGAGTAAAAAACGGCAGCATCCGTGATCTGCATCGCTTGCCAATGGTCCGGCGAAGCCATGGGAGTCTTATCGCCAAAGCCGATCACCACTCGCGGCCGATACCGTCGAAACTCTGCCGCCAATGCAATTCGCGCTTCAAAGCAATCAAACAGCCGACGATTCGGCAGATCCAAAGTCACTCGCCGCTGTACCCCAAGTGCCTGCGCCGCCGCCTGCGCTTCGGCCAGTCGCACGGCGGGACTGGGACAACGCGGCGTGGGCTCGCCATCCGTTAAGTCGATGATGCCCACTCGATAGCCTTGGCGCACCAGCTGTGCCAGCGTTCCGCCGCAAGCAATTTCGACGTCGTCGGGATGAGCACCGACGGCGATCACATCCAGCCGCTCGTCGCTTGCACTTCCAGTCACAGCGCCCCTCCCTTTTTCCGAGCTCCGATGAGGAACGTCGGATTCAAGGATTCAAAACGAATCTGTTCCAGTTGGTAAACGCCGCGGGCCAAGTTGATCATCCAGACCTCGGCGTCGCCCGATTTCTCATGCAATGCACGATGTACTTCCGCCACGCTTTCAATACTCGTGACATTCGCCACCAACCGGCCACTGGGACGCAAGCGGTCGAAAGCAGCTTCGACAATCGCGCGCACCTGACGCCCCGTGCCGCCGACGAAGACGGCATCGGGAGCTGGTAACGTGGCCCAGACCTCTGGTGCTTTCCCCAGCACTCGAATCAAATTCGTGACCCCAAATCGCTCGGCGTTCACAGCAATCAATTCATAATCTTCGGGGTCCACTTCGATCGCGTAGACGGTGCCACCGGCGGCCACTTGCGCCGCCTCGATCGCAACCGAACCACTCCCCGCACCGACATCCCAGACGATACTCGTGGGCCCCAAATCCAGTTCCGCCAGGGCCACACTGCGCACTTCCGCCGGCGTAATCAGCCCCCGTTTGGGCTGAGCGTGTAAAAACAATTCGTCTGGATTGCCGAATAAGCGACGCCCCATCATCTGTCGCGGTCGGTCGGGTAAGTTCGGTTTACGTACCAGGATCATCACCGACATGGGCGAAAAATCCATGGTCGACACATCGATCAATTCACCCTGCGTCACGCATTCATCGGGAGCTCCCAGATTCTCGCAGACGTAGACAGAGAAATAGTCGATGCGACGCTCCAGCAGCGTCTTGGCCACTCGCCGCGGACTCGCCTGTTCCGTGGGGAACAGGCCGACCTTTTGCGCCGTCCGAATCTTTTCCACGGCCAAATCAAGAGTTTGCGTCGCCAGGTTGGTGAGATACGCCTCGTCCCAGCTCTCCTTCACGCGAGCAAACGCCAATTGCATGCTGCTCACATGTGGCACGACCTCAAAACGGTCTTTGCCAAGCTGGTCGCACAAGTAGCGAGCGGTGCCGTAAAAGAGCGGATCACCCGAAGCCAAAATGACGACTCGCCGATCACCAGCATCAGCCAGGCGCCGCACGGTGGCGTCGAGATCACCACCGATTTCGTATCGTTCGACTCCCGCACGCTCGGCCACCGCTGACAAGGACCGATCGGTACCCAGCAGCCACTGGGCACCGTCGATCAGGTTTCTAGCGGCAACGGTGAGGCCCTCGAGACCGTCATCACCCATCCCGATGATATGGACTTTCGCCATGACCGTCTCTCAACTCCCCACTCGATCTTGAACTTAGACCGAGAAGGAATTGCCGCAACCGCACGTCTTCACGGCATTGGGATTGTCGAACTTGAAGCCGCGCTTCTCCAGGCTCTCGTACCAATCCACTGTCATGCCTTCCAAGAACAAAGCACTCTTCTTGTCCACCACAACCTGAACGCCATGGCAGTCATAGCGGGCATCCAAGTCGTTGTCGAAACGATTATCGAAGTGCATGGAGTAGTCGTAACCAGAGCAGCCACCGCCCTTCACACCAATCCGCAAGAACATCGTATCCTCGATCTGATTGGTCGTCTTTGCTTTCTGTACTTCCTGAGCCGCTCGTTCTGTCAAAGTGATCGCCATCTCTGTCGTCCTCCCCGAAAGCTGTTCCTGTGACTGATCCAATTTCCGCAGCAAACTATGCGTTAAATATACTCATCGCCACCATTCTGGAAAGATGAGAACTGAAATTTCGGCGGGGAGTTCACCGAGATTGTGGCTCACGCCGACGCGGGCAGGCACGAAGGGGCGGAGAAAATCGTCAGGCCAGGCTGCTCAGTTGCCTGAGCCGACGAACAGTTTCGCTCACCGCTTGAATCGCGAAGTCAATCTCCCACTCGGTGGTAAAGCGACCGAGTCCGAATCGCAGGCTGGCGCGGGCTTGGTCGACGGTCAATCCAATCGCCCGCAGCACGTGACTCGGCTCGGGATTGGTCGACGTACACGCCGCTCCGCTCGACACCGCCACGTCGCGCATGCCCATCATCAGTGCCTCGCCATCCACCCAGGGAAAGTGGCAGTTGAGGTTGTTGGCCAGTCGATCCGGGGGTGAATCCAGAGCGGGGCCGTTGAGCAGCATGTCGGGAAGTGCGGCACGCAGTCCGAGATAAAGTCGCTCGCGAAGCTGCCTCCAGCGTGCGGTTTGCTCGGTCATCTCCTGCACGCTCAATTCGACTGCTCGCGCGAAACCGATGATGCCGGGCACGTTGAGCGTCCCACTGCGCACGCCAAACTCTTGGCCACCGCCATCCATCTGCGGCTCCAATCGGACCAGCGGACTACCACGGCGCACGTAAAGAGCGCCGACTCCTTTAGGGCCGTGCAGCTTGTGAGCGGAAAAGCTAAGCAGGTCCACTCCTAGCTGTCGCACATCGACCGGCAGCTTGCCGACCGCCTGCGTGGCGTCACAGTGCAGGAGCACTCCGCGCGCACGACAGATCGCCGCGATTTCAGCCAGCGGCTGCAAGGTGCCAATTTCATTGTTGGCGAGCATGACGGAAGCGAGCAGCGTGTCATCGCGCAAGGCGGCAGCGAGGTTCGCGGGGTCGAGTCGTCCGGGGACGGTGGAGGTCGCGGATTCGACACTCAAAATCGTCACTTCATATCCACGACGGCCCAAGCGGGAGATGGGGTCGAGTACCGCTTTGTGCTCGGTGGCCACGGTCACCACGTGATTGCCTCGTCGCCGCACCCGCTCGGCCACCCCACGAATCGCCAGATTGTTGCTCTCCGTCGCTCCGCTAGTGAAGATGATTTCGCGAGGCGTGCAATTCACAGCGGCTGCAATTCGCTGACGTGCTTGGTCGACCGCCTCTTGGGCGCGCCAGCCAAATGCATGGCTCACACTCCCCGCGTTGCCATAAAACTCCGTGAAGTACGGCACCATCGCCTCGACCACGCGCGGATCCACTCGAGTGGTCGCGTGATTGTCCAGATAGACAGGCAACTCGGCCATCGCTTGGGTTACCCAAAGAGGGCTTGCAGACAGATGCGGGACCAGCTTTCAAAGCCATCGAGATCAGCCAGCAATTCCGCCACGGGGCGAAAGCCAGCATCTAGCAGATCTTGTTCTCGGGGCTTGATGTGAGGCGTTTCCACATCAAACAGATGCACAACACCTAAATGCACTCGGCCCACTTCCGTCTCATCATCATTGATCAAGCCCACACAGCTTTCCGAGTAGGCCGTGTCGATCTGGATCTCTTCCGCCAGTTCGCGACGCATACCGACCGAGTAGGCATCGGCGTGCGCGGCATCCTCAGATGAGATGTGTCCACCTATGCCTACGCTGCGCTTGCTATGCAGCCGCTGCTCCCCCTGCCCTTTGCCCCGCGTGTAGACAAAAATCCGCTCTTCCGCCGACGCGTCACGATGCCGAAAGATGACGTACGGAATCAACTGCTTGAACGTCGGATCCTGTTCCATCGCCGCTCGCGGTCGATAGCTGACGTGCCGCGAGTTCAGCAGTGGATCGCGATAGCGCTCGATGTCGCGGCAGAAACCCTGGAAATATCCCAGTTGCCGAAACAATTCGGTAGGTACGACCAGCACGTGTTCCGTCGACGTTGAATTCACCCGAGTTATCCGTGGAAAAGTGGGCAGTGGGCAGTGGGCTCGCTGGGCGGAATCTGGGGATGCCTGCGATGAGCTACTTTTTGGTCAGTTCACGATGGACGTGTTCGATATTTTCCTCACGCGTCTTTACGTCCACTCCAGCCCATTCCTTGTAGAACGGCAGACTGATTTCCTGTTTGATCTGGGCGAGCGTTTTGCCGTCGGCAATTAATTTCTGCATCGCCTTGCGGAGCTCCACGAAATAGCGACGCTGATTTTCGATCACTTCTTTGGTACCCATTTCGCCATGTCCGGGGCAGAGCGTCTTGACGGGCAGATCATGCATGCCGCTGAGGGCTACGATCCAGCTTTCGGTATTGCTTTCACCGGTGTAGTTGAACGCGCCGTTTACGCACGCATCGCCGGTGAACAGAATTCCTTGCTTGGGCAACCACGCGACCGCATCTCCCATCGTGTGGCCATGTCCAAAGTGCAACAGCTCCACGCGCTGAGTGCCATCGTCGATGACGAATTTCTGATCGAAGTAGAGTGCGGGAATCTCGTAGGCCAGCTTGCCGTATTCCTCCGGCTTCCCCTTCTTCGCGTTCTGGAACCCTTCGGCTCCCTTGGTCTCGAAGAGCGGTCGGCTGCGTTCATGCGCAATGGCCGTTGCACCTTGCTTGACATAATGTCCTGTGCCGTCGGCGTGGTCACCGTGATGGTGCGTATCGAAGACAAAGCGAATGGGCTTGTCGGTCGTCTCGCGAATCTTCTTGATCACCTCTTCGGCTGGTCCGGGGAAGTTCGCGTCGATCACGAGAACAAAATCGCGGAATACCACCCAGCCTTGATTGCAGCCCGTGAAGACCGGCTCTGTCTGTGCTTTGCGAAAAAATACGCCCGGAGCAATTTCGCTGACCTTCGTCTCCGTGGGAACCAGCAGTCCATGAGCGGCGCTGTAGGTCCAAACCAGCAGTCCCACCGCCAACAATCCCGAAACAATTCCCCGCAATAAGGAGTGACGCATAATCGATCTCAACTTGTGTAACGCACCACGTTCAGTTCACAACGCTTTCCGCAACAGGCCGTGTTTATCTCGCATCGAGCGCCCATCGTCAACCATCGTGGCCGGTATTTCCGGGCTAGGGCTGGAGGGGAATCGTGAGCTTCACGCGCTCCCCAGCACGCAACATTTCCACAGCCACACGATCACCGATTTGATAATCATTCAGGGCGTGACGTAGCAGCGCCGTCTCCGTCATCAAATCATCTCGACCACCAAACGCAACCACCACGTCGTCACGACGGGCACCTGCCTGCTTGGCCGCCGCATGTGGTCCATATTCGCCCACGTGCTGAGCTCGTAACGCCATTTTTCCATCAGCAATTCCCAGCGCTTGTCGCTCGGCGGACGAGAGGGCTTCGAGGAACATGCCGCCAGTCGCCATGCGACGCAGCCCCCAGGTTGAAGCACGCCAGGATAGATCCCCGCTTTGCCGCCAGCCGGTTGGTAGGTCCCAGGTCAACTTCATCTGCGCTTCCCCACGACGTACGAGTAGCGGCAAGGTTCCACCGCGAGCGTCTATTTGTTGAAATGCCCACTGCAAATCAGCGATCGAATTCAGCGGATAACTTGAGGCACTCAGCAGCTCGTCACCCACGCGCAGGCCTGCACGCTCGGCGAGTGAATCCGCGGCGACTTCCGTAACGCGGGCTCCACCTTGCGGATCGATCACCAACCCTAACGATTTAGGATGCGGATACGGGAACAAAACATGGTCCGGAATCGGACGACGCTGCTGGCGATACCAATCACGCTGCGCATCACCAATCTGATGGCAATGAATGCAGCTTTGGACGACATTCCCTTCATAATTCAGCGTGGACTTATATTTTTCGCGCAGGCCGGGAAACTGCTCCGGCGACGCAAATTCAGGCTTCGGTGGCAAAAGCGACTGATAGGCAGCTTTGTTCGCAGGATATTTCTCGTGGGCGGCGAGGGCTGCGCGGAGCGAGTGCGCGAGACCGGGCAGTGATACATCCCCCAGCCACTCCGTGCGGTGGGAACGAGTGCCAAACCGTCCGTAGACAACTCCGTCGGCATTGAGCATAAAACAGGCGAACGACTGATCGGTATCGAATTGAAAAATCGAGAGGTCAAGTCCGTTGGTAGAGACCTGTCGCACACAAACAAACTTTTCCAGCAAAGGACGAACGATCGGATCTTGATCCACCAAGCTATCATCCAGCTTCACACACTCCTCGCACGGCAAACAGCGCAAGACGACGAGCAGTGGCTTGCCGGTACGCTTCGCGGTCGCAAAGCCCTGCGCCAAATCGTTGTAGATCCAAAACCCTTCCGCTTCGACTCGCCGCTTATCCTCGCGCACTTTTTGCTCGCGAGTGGGCTTTTGCGCCATGGTGGAACGTGCTGTTCCCGCCCAGAACAAGAGCCCCAGCAAGACCACGATCAAAACTCTGCGGCACCCACGTCCAACAGCCCAATCATTCGTCACGCGTCATCCCTCCTAACCCCCCGCCACCCACCACTCGCCACCCACCACTCGCCACTCGCCACCCACCACCCGACCTCACTCATCCTTGGCACCGCCGAGCGTGATGGAGATCTTGTATTTGTTTTGCAGGTGTGCGTGCGCGACGCTGGCGTGGCTGTCTTTCGGATAACGTTTACAGACTTGCTGAAACGTCTGGATCGCGGGCTCCTGTTGCCCGGCGTCCTCGCGCGTGTACCCGACTTGCAACAAGGCCCACGGGGCATTGGCCTGATTGGTCGCCACAATCTGGTTGTAGAGCAGGATCGCCTCGTTGAATTCCTTTAGTTGCCGGTGACAGGCGGCCATTTGTTTGAAATTCTCAGGGAAGTTGTCGCACTGCCGGTAGTGCCCGATCGCCTCTTTGTATTTACCGGCATCGCGGAGCGTGTTTGCGAGTTCCCAGCGCCACTGCTGAGATTTGCCAGAGTCCTGCGCAATCAGCTCCTCGTACACCGCCACCGCTTCCATGAATTTCTTCGCGGCGCGATATGTCTGAGCCAGTTCGGAGCGCCAGCTGGCGGCTTGTTCGGCGTCCCGACCGATGAGCTGCTTATAGGCTTCAATCGCGGCGTCATAACTGGCTTGTTCGCGAAAACTCGCGGCCATTTGTCCCAAACCGGCATTGGCGTTTTGATAGCGTTTGTAGGTCGCCCGCGCATCCTCATATTTCATGCGCGACTTATAAAACTGAGCCAAGCGTCCCAGCGTTTCATCGCTCGGCCCGAGCAGCTTGGTCAATTGCTCAAAGCTCTCCAGCACCTGTGCGTCGCGGCCCGAAACCGCATACAGGTCGGCGATGGAATAGAGAATCTCGCGCGCGGTGGCTTTGGCGGCATCCGGTTTTACGTCGCTGGGTAGTTTTCCTCGCAGCCAGCCAATCGTCGCATCGGCAGTTTTTGGCGCCTTAGTCTTCCCCACGACTTCCTGCATTTGCTGACTGATGACCGCGCGCGACTGAGCGGCCACTTGAGCGATTACCTGCTGTGCATCGTAAGTTGTTTCCAGAGCCCGAACGGCCTCATCGACCGCACCTGTTTCAAACGACAGACTTGCCAGCTGCCCGGCGGCTTGAGTGCAGGCAGTCGCGACGGCGGGCGAACGTTTGACGTCAAAGGTAAGTTTCCGCAGCATCGCGAGCCGCGTTGTCGGATCTTTTTCCGTCTGCGCTACCGCCGCCAGTTGACTCATCGCCAGCACGCCAGCGGGATGATCGGGATATTTGGCGACGAGTTCCTTGAGTGCTGATTTAGCTTTGGGGATTTGACCCATCGCCTGATAGGTTTGCCCGAGATAGAAACGCGACGCAATCGCCTCGGGCGAGTCTGGCCAGTAGTCGATCACCGACTGAAAACCTTCCTTGATCGCCGTGTTGTGCTTTTTGAGTTGCACTTGAGCGAGTGCCCATTTCATCTGTGCGAAGGCGGCGCCATCGCTTTTCTCATACAGATTCGTGAACTTTTCATATTCCGCGACGGCCACTTTCCAGTTCTGCTCGCGATAATATTTCTCCGCAATTTGCAGTTGGTAACGTTCGGTTTCGCGCAGCTTTTGCCAGCGCTCGAGCGGCAACTCTTCCAGCGTCTGCCCCCACACTCGACTGCTGACGAGGCCGCTCATCAGGCCGCTCAGCAGTCCCACGAGTGTCACGGTTAAAGCCAGCCAGCGTGGCCCTGGTCGACCACCGAGTGAGATTAATTGCAGCATGTTAGTACCAGTCCTTACCGGGCGAAGTTGCTGAGTCCAAAACGGCTTGCTACCGCAGGGGCCTGCCGTAGTGGCTTTGATCGTAGCAAGTCAAACTTACAGAATCAGCATGGCATCGCCATAACTGAAAAACCGGTATCCGGCGCGCACCGCTTCTGCGTACGCGCGGCGCAGGAGATCGTCACCGCCAAAGGTGCGGACCAGCACCAGCAGCGTGCTCTTGGGCAGATGAAAATTGGTGAGTAGTGCGTCGATGGCACGAAACTGAAACGGCGGGCGAATGAACAAATTCGTCTCGCCGCTCCAGGATCTCAGCGCCACGTTGTCCGGGGCTGTTTGCTGCGCGACCGTCTCCAGCACCCGCACCACGGTCGTACCGACGGCCAGTAGCCTGCCTCCTGCCGCACGTCGCTCGTTGATGCACTGAGCACTCTCGTCGGTCAGTCGTCCCCATTCATGATGCATTTCGTGATCTTCGAGCCGCTCCGCCACCATCGGTCGAAAGGTGCCAAGTCCTACGTGCAGAGTGACCGACGTAGTCGCAGCGCCGCGAGCGCGAATGCGCTCCAGGAGCTGATCCGTGAAATGCAAGCCGGCGGTGGGAGCGGCCACGGCACCAGGCTCTTGAGCGTAAATGGTTTGATACGTCGACGTGTCACTCGCCTCCATCTCGCCGCCACGAATATAAGGTGGCAACGGCACTCGGCCCACACGCGCCAGTAAATCCCAGACCACCTCGCTGGATTTTGGCCGCATAAGCCAGCGGCCTCCCGAAAGCTTCTCAACGACGATCAGCTCCGCCGCGGGTTGCTGGTTCGGGTCGAGTAATGTGATCGACTCCGGCGCGAGCAGTTTGCCGCGCGTACGCCCCAGGACTTCCCAGTCGCCGGTCTCGCGATAGGCCAGGAAGAGTCCCTGCCAGCGGCCACCGGTGCTAGTGCGCAGTCCCACCAGCCGAGCGGGCACGACCTTGGTATTGTTGAGCGCCAGGCAATCGGCCGCAGTGAGAAACTCGGGTAAATCGCGCACCTGAGCATGTTCGATGGTCTGTCGATCACGACGCACGACCAGCAGCCTAGCGGATTCGCGGTCGGGAAGCGGAAACTGGGCAATCTGCTCCGGCGGCAGGTGGTAGTCGTAGGCATCCAGTTCGTTCATGATGATCTAGCGAAAGGGGCTGAGAGGTGACGCAGGCGAGACGTCTTAGTACCTTAATGGCTGGTCCGTGGACAACAGCTTTACGAAACGACTTCTTATCATGACGCGACCACCTAGCGCCGACAATCCTAGCCGCGATCCACGGCTGCGTCTGGCGCTGGTCTCTACGGAACTCGGTGTGGGCGGCGCCGAACGCTGCGTCACCCAGCTCGCTCTGGGACTACAGCAGCGTGGACACGAAGTCGTGGTTTACTCGCTGGCCCCGTCGCCGGAGGCGCCGCGCGACGGTTTCGTGCGATCGCTCGAGGCCGCTGCCGTCCCGGTGCAATTCCTGGGTGTCAAACGCAAGCGGCAAGCGGCTGCCGCGCTGCGACAGCTGTCCGAACTACTGCGTCAGCAGCAACCTCACGTCGTGCAATCGTTTCTCTTCCACGCCAATATTCTCGGCACCAGCGCCGCGCGCCGCGCTGGACTGAAACGAATCGTGGCCGGTTTGCGAGTGGTCGATCGTCGCTGGTTGCGGGTGTCGCTGGAACGCTGGAGTTCGCGCTGGTGGCAGCGCGCGGTGAGTGTCAGTCAATCGGTTGATGCCTTCGCGGAAACTGCCTTACGGCTCCCCGCCGCTCGGCGACTCGTCATTCCCAACGGCATCGACCTGAGTCGCTTCACAAGTTCTGAAAATGCCACTTCGGGTACCACGCCGGTTGACTGGACCGCTTGGGGCATTCCCACCGCCGCTCCCACGTTGGTGGCCATCGGCCGACTGCATCCGCAGAAAGGATTCGACTGGCTGATCGAGCAAATGCCGTCCATCGTGCACGACTTACCCAATCATCATTTGCTCATCGTGGGTGAAGGACCCGCTCGCGCGTCGCTCGAGGCGCAAATCAAGCGGCTGGGTTTGGCGGATCGAGTGCATTTGGCAGGCTGGCAGGCGAATGTGCCGGCCATTTTACAAAGCGCTGCGGGCCTTCTGTTGCCTTCGCGCTGGGAGGGTCTGCCGAACGTTGTCTTGGAGGCGATGGCTGCCGGTCGCCCCGTCCTCGCCGCTCAAGTCGAGGGTGTGACTGAACTGCTGGGGGAACTGTCCGCGCCGCAAACGTTCCCCTGGGGCAACGCCTCCGAATTTCGCACCAAGCTGCTCGCCTGGGCAGAGTCATCTGCTGCGGCGACCGCACTGGCGACGAGTCTGGGTAGTGCGAATCACCAGCGGGCCATTCAAACCTTTTCACTTCGCGCCATGATTGATCGCTACGAGCGACTCTACCAGGAATTGGTGCTCGAGGCCTGAACTCGCTCGAGATACTGCCGCACATTCGCTTGATACATGAAGTAGAGCAGCAAGGCGGGAAACAGGAGCCCGGTCAGTCCGCCGATGAATGAGGAGACGACGATTTGTCCAGAAAATGATGCTCCGGGACCGGACATTTTTTGCATCATGGGCAGAGTGATCAGAAAAAAGTTGACTGCGATTCCCAGAATGCCGCTCACGACTGCGAACCAACCGTAAATGATGGCGAGTTTTCGGCCGTACATTTTATCGCGTAATAAACCGATGCCGGAGATGATTAAGACGATCGTCGCCGCCGCTCCCAAAATCATCTGGGCCCCGAAGTAGATTCGGACCCCAAGATTTTCATGGAAAAGCGGATTCATTCGCATGATTTCCGCATTCTGCCCACGATTTTGAATCAGAAACATCATCGCCACAGCGCCTAGCACACCGGCGATGAGGCCAATCACGCCGATCGCACCAAAGACAATGTTCAAGATTCCGAAAATCTTGATCGAGACGGGACGGTCCCCTTCCGAACGATAGCCGGCGACGGGGGGCGGGAGCGACGGAGCGGCATAAGGATTGTTGTCCACTAGAGTACCTTCAATACTTCCTCGGCGGCACGGAGTCCCGAAAGGCACGCGCCTTCCATGAATCCTTGCCAGCTATAAAAGGAATCCGTGTGTTCACCGGCAAAATGAAGGTTGCCAATCGGCAGTCCTTCCAGTCCCGCTAGAGTTGTGAAGTCCCCCGGGCGATAGCAGGTATAGCCGCCGCGCGCCAGTGGATTGTGGGCCCAGTTCGCAACGACCGTACGATAGTTACGCCCATCAACAATCGCTCGACTGGAAGCTCCGGAAAACACTTGTTCGAGATCGGCGAGAAACATCGCCGCTTCCTGCTGAGGTCGATCCGAGTTCACTGCGACAGCAGCCAGGCCGCCGGTGAAATTCGTCAGAATCGCTTGCTGGGGCGAACTGCGAGCGGCATTTGTTTCCCAGGTACATTGCAGGTGATCCAGGTCGGAGTAGGAAGCACCGTTGCTGCCCTGCTCGGCCCAGGGACGGCCCCGAAACCCGACCATTTGCTTGGAATTAGCGCCCAAGGAAAATTTCGCGATGACATCCCGTTTCCATAACGGTAATGACAAGTTGGCCGCTAACTCCACCTGTCGCAGCATCGTGAACGGGATCGCTAAGATCACTCGGTCATGCACCCGACTGGCACTCTTACCACTCGCAAAATCCAATTGAATCGAGCCATCCGACCGCCGCGATACGCGTGTGAGTAGGCGTCCCAGTTGGATGCTGGGTGCCAGTTCCTCGGCCAGCCGAGTCACGATTTGATGGTTGCCGCCCACGATGTGATAACGTTCGTCACTGAACACACCCCACGGCTTAAATTCCGACCGATTATCAGCATGAATAAAGTGTAGAAAATTGATCGAGCTTTGCTCGAAGGCATCCAGTCCGTACTCAATCGTGTAAGCCACACGAATCACTTCACGGATGAGAGGAGAAGCAGGCGTGCGTCCAGAATTGTTGCCGTCCAGATAGCTTTGCAAGGAAATCAAATCCTGTCGACGATCGTTGCTGGTGAATCCGTTCGCCGAGATCGTACCCGATAAACGCCGCACATCATCTTTCATGATCGGTACAAATTGGCGGAACTCATCGACTACGGCAGTTTCCGAATAATCTTGCCCGAAGAAATGATAATAGACATCCCCGTCGACTTTATTGACATCTTCAATCGCTAAGTCAAATTCTTGAGCTAGTCCCAGCATCGTTTTGTGCAGGTTATCGATCAGCTCTCCGCCCAGTTCTGCGACTTGGCCAGGAAATGTTTCGCGATCCGAGCTGACTCGCCCCCCCAGGCTCTGGCCGGCTTCATAGAGCGTTACTTTGCAGCCCGCGCGGGTGAGTTGACGAGCGGCCATCAGGCCGGCCAGTCCGGCGCCGACGATGCCCACAGAGATACTGGAGGGCTGTCGCGGAGCGGCCGTGAGCGTGCCGATGGGACCGAGCGCCCCGGCAGCGGCGGTCGCGGTCATGGCTGATCCAACATGCCCGAGAAAGCGGCGGCGAGTGGGCTGCGGCGCAGGCTTTTGCTGCCGCTGATTCGCGGCGAAATCCACCGCTTCGGACGAAGACCATCCCAGTCGATTAGCAAGTTCGGCGATCCGCCAGTGGCGTTGCAGCGTTCGAAAATGAGAGCAATGAGCCATGATAGTTTTTTCCTGAAGTAAGGCTGCCTCATGAATTCGTTGACCAATCACGTCACGCCATTATTCGCGCTGCGGACGATCGGCGACTTATCGCCGCACGTCGGCAAAGGCGGCTTCGAGACGCTGTCGACCGGTGACGCCCGATTTTCCATCGACGACCACATTCACTCGCACTTCGCTGGTACTGATCATGTCCAGGTTAATACCAGCCTCCGACAACGCGCGGAACATACGAATTGCCACGCCCGTGTGACTACGCAGGCCCACACCGGAAACGGACAATTTGGCAACCGCCGGGCAACTGGTCACTCCCTGACAGGCAAACGACGTCGCCACACGCTGCGCAATCTGGAGTGCTTCCTGCAAGCGTGCTTGGGGCACGGTGAAGCTCAGGCCGGCTCCGTTGTGGCCGGCGTGGCTGAGCACAATCATGTCCACAAAAATTCCGCCCGCGGCAATCTCTTCGAACACTTTGGCGGCGATGCCAGGTTTGTCAGGTGCACCAGCAATCGTCACACGTGCCTGCGATTCATCCAGCTCAATATCACTGATGAACAGCTCCTCCATATCCAAACCCTGCAGCCCCGCAATGACCTCGGCCGCATCCACTCCGCGCGCCGCTCCGCCCGCCGTGTCACAGGGGTTGAGCTGGCTGGGGGTGGCGTCCAGTCGAAAGGCTTGGTGTACGATGCGCAGTGCCGTCGCCGCTTGCTCACGATCGACCAGCACCGAGATCTTGATCTCGCTAGTCGTAATCATGTGGATATTGATATTCGCATCCGCCAACGCTCGGAACATCCGCTCGGCCACGCCAGTCTGCCGAGCCATTCCCACACCCACGACAGACACTTTGGCAACGTTCAAGTCGTGCGTGACTTGACCGGCGCCGAGCTCCTTCAAGGCTTGCTCGGCAGCTTCCAGCGTTTGCCGCAGTTCATTGCGTGGAACCGTGAAGCTGATGTCAGCTTTCCCCGACTCGCCAATGTTCTGCACGAGCATGTCGACCGAGATATTAGCGGCCGCAATGCGCGAGAAGATTTCGAAGCTGGTCCCCGGCACATCGGGCACTCCCAGGAGACTCACGCGAGCTTCATCTTTGATGAGCGCCGCACCACAAACCGCTTGATCGGGTGACTCGGGCAGCGCTGCGATCAGCGTCCCCGGAGCATCCGACTGACTGTTTTTCACGAGAATCGGTACCCCGAATTTCTTGCCGAATTCGATCGACCGATTGTGCATGACACCCGCCCCCAAGCTCGCCAGTTCCAACATCTCGTCGTAACTGATTTGGCCTACCTTCCGTGCTTCGGGCAACACGCGCGGATCGGTCGTGTAAACGCCATCGACGTCGGTGTAGATTTCACAGGCCTCGGCGTTCAGTACGGCGGCCAGTGCCACGGCGGTCGTGTCGCTCCCACCGCGTCCCAGAGTGGTGATGTTGAACTCCTCATCAATCCCCTGAAACCCAGCCGCGATGACGATATGTCCTTCGTCCAGCAACTGCTGCATGCGTTTGGTGGAAATGGATTTGATGCGCGCTTTACGGAAGGTGGCATCGGTCTTGATCCCAATCTGAGCTCCGGTCAAGCTGATCGCTTTCGCGCCTAGTTCATTGATCGCCATCGCCATCAGCGCCACGCTCACCTGCTCACCCGTCGAGAGCAGCATGTCCATTTCACGCGCCGCCGGTCGATCGGTGATTTTTTGCGCCAGATCGATCAGGTCGTCCGTCGTATCACCCATGGCGCTGACGACCACGATGACTTGGTGGCCCTGCTGTTGAGCGCGAATGGCTTTACGCGCGGCAGCCAGAATCTTCTGTGGATTTGCGACGCTCGATCCGCCAAATTTCTGCACAATCAGTGACATGGTTGAGCCATCAATAAAAGTTAGAGTTAGTTGCTTGTTGAGGCCGTTATTTTAGTTGTCGATATCAGGAAATCAGCAGGCCTAGCTGCGTATTGGGAATGGAAATCAAAGGCTCTGCTTCAGGAACCAGGGCATTAGTTGCCAACCGGCGGGAAACTGCAGCGGTGAACTGGCCGCCGTCTCTTCATCGTACGAATTACATCCCAGCGGCGCAAGACCGCGGCCACAAATCGCAAAGGGAACGTCGCCGTGGCTGTGCGTTTTGATGCGCACTGGAGTGGGATGGTCAGGCGACACGAGAATGCGATAGTCGCCATAGGCCTGCAGCGCCTTCCAGAGCGGACCGACGATCTCACGATCGATCTGTTCCAGCGCCTCCATCTTCGCCTCCACTCGGCCTTCATGGGACGCCTCATCCGGAGCCTCAATATGAACGCAGACCACATCGGTCTGCGCGAGCGCCGCGACGGCATAACGTCCCTTGGCCGCATAGTCGGTATCGAGGTAGCCGGTGGCCCCCGGAACTTCGATGCGCCCCCAACCCACCAGAGCTGCCAAGCCGCGGAGCAAGTCGACCGCCGTAATCATCTCGCCACGCACCCCAAAACGCTCGACGAACGACGGCAACCGTGGCACTCGGCCTAGTCCCCACAGCCAAACTTGTGTGGCCGGCAACTTGCCCTCCGCCACCCGCCGCTGATTCACGGGATGCTGCCGCAGCACAGCTTCGCTGGCCACCATGAACGCTCGGAGTTCGGTTGCACCCGGGCCCGACGGGAAGTCCTCAAGGACCGATTTATCGGTGAGATCGTGGGGGGGAGTGGAACGCGATTCGCGCGTGAACGGCGGTGGCAAACCCGCTCCGCGATAGATGAGCAAATTGCGATAACTGACGCCGGGCATGAATTGCCAGCGTTCGCCGCCCAGTACCAACTGCAGCGTTTCCAGTAGCTCGGACGCTTCCGCAGTCGAAATGTGACCCGCCGTAAAACTCTGCATCGTGTCGTCAACGACCGTGACCAAGTTACAACGAATCGCCCAGTCGTCGGGTCCAAGTTCAATGCCCTGCGCTGCCGCCTCTAGCGGTGCCCGACCGGTAAAGAATTCGTTCGGGTCGTACCCCAGCAAACTCAGGTTCGCGACATCGGAACCGGCGGGTAAGTGAGCCGGCACATTGTTCGCCGCGCCGACGACTCCCGCCCGCGCAATCGCATCCATGTTCGGGGTGTGTGCGGCCGCCAGCGGTGTGCGACCGCCAAGTGCTGCTTGCGGCTCGTCCGCACAACCATCGGGAATCACAATCGCGTACTTCATCGGTTAAGCTCCCAGCACTCGTAGTCGAACCGTGCCCGCTCGCACCGATGAAAACGCTTCGATCTCGGCTACTGCTTGATCCACATCGCCAGATTTGGCGGAGTGCGTCATGATGACGAGCGGCACATTACCGCCGTCATCCGTGGAGGCTTCGTGCTGAATGAGCGAGGCAATCGAGATTTGATGGCGCCCCAGAGCTCCACAAATCTCAGCCAGGACACCGGGATGATCGGCCACACTGAAACGCAGGTAATAACGGCAGGCAACTTGCGACTGATCGCCAACCGTCATCCGGCCCTCGCGAGTCGACCACAAGGCGAGCGCTCGGAAGGTGATTTGAGCTCGCCCCACGGCGGTATCAATTAGATCGGCGACAACCGCCGAGGCGGTCGGCATGCGGCCCGCTCCCAAACCATGAAAGAAGAGTCGCCCCACGGCGTCACCCACCACCGTGACAGCGTTGTAGGCCTGTCGCACTTCGGATAGCGGACGACCGATTTTGACGAGCGTGGGTGAAACATAAATTTCTAGTCCTGCGTCGCCTAATTCCGCCGAGGCGATCAGTCGCACGCGATATCCCAGCTGACCGGCATAACGCAGGTCATGGGAGTCCAAGCAATCGATGCCCACACGCGGAATATCTTTCCAGTGAATGCGAGTACCAAAAGCCAAATGCGTCAGAATCGCGAGCTTTTGGGCCGCGTCGCTCCCGTCAATATCCATGGTTGGGTCCGCCTCGGCGAACCCCAGCCGCTGCGCTTCCTCGAGCGCTCGACGAAACGGCATGCCATGCTCTTCCATCTGCGTGATGATGTAGTTGCAGGTGCCGTTGAGAATCCCTCGCAGCGCCGTGATTTGATTGGCCGTTAGACATTGACTGATGTTCGTGATGATCGGAATTCCGCCCGCCACGGCCGCCTCGAAGGCAATCGAGCGACCGAGTTCACGAGCTCGATCAAATAGCTCCGGCCCATGTTCCGCCAGGAGCGCCTTGTTGGCCGTGACCAGATCTTTGCCGCTCTCCAGGAGCTGCAGCGCCATGGTCCGAGCGGGTTCCAGTCCGCCCACCAGGAGTGCCGCCACGGAAATATCGGGGTCACGCGTGATTCGACTCAGGTCGCTCGAGAGCATGTCAGCCGGCAGCTGAATGTCGCGCGGTTTGTTCACATCCCGCACCACAACCTGTTTGAGCACCATGCGGCAACCCGCCTGCCGCACGATGCGCTCACCATGTTCGGATAGCAAACGAGCCACTCCGGTACCAACGGTGCCGAGTCCAACGAGTCCAACTTGAGTGGTTTGCATCACGAGCCGCCGAAGGGAGTTCCGGAAAAAACGGGAAGGGGCATCCTAAAAATCAAACTGGCTGACCGTCAAGGCGTCGCGCTCAACCAGATCGCTGCTAAATCGATGTCGCGGCTAAATCCGCGTGGTTGCTAAATCCTTCGCTACTGCTTATGATTCACCACGTTGTTGGGAATGAGTCTCAATAACATTAGGTCTGATATCGAATGACGTTGGAACTGGGTCTGATTCATTCTCGGTCAAACTGCGGAGTTCGCACCGTGCACATGCTCCTGCCCCTCAGGCAACTGCCTCCCGGACAATCGGCCGTTGTCGGACAGCTCATGGGACGCCCCGACGATGTTCACCGGCTGGAAGAGCTCGGTTTGCGCTCGGGTGTCTGTGTGGAAATGATTCAATCGGGCAGCCCCTGCATCATCCGGCTGGGCGGCTGCAAGCTCTGCTTTCGTGAAACCGAGGCCTGCAGCGTGCTGGTTGAAGTGGGCGCCGACTCATGACGTCTCCGACCACGCTGGACCAATTACCGCGGGGCCAACGTGCCCGAGTTGTGACTGTCCAGGGCAGTGATGAAACGTCGGTCCGGCTACTGGAGATGGGGCTTACGCCGGGCGTGGAACTGGAGCTGCGGGGCCAGGCACCGCTGGGGGATCCGCTGGAATTTGAATTGCGGGGCTACCGACTCAGCTTGCGGAAAAGCGAAGCACGCTTGGTTCAGATCGCCGTGGTGAGTTAAGTCTTGCGACAGAGGTTCCGGGGAACATGAACGAACGCTTGCCGAACTCCCACCAGCATGGCTCGACGCCGGGCACGTCCACGGCCGCGATTGCGTTGATCGGCAATCCGAATACCGGCAAGTCCACTCTGTTCGCGGCACTGTCGGGCGTGCGGCAGCGGACCGGCAACTATCCTGGCGTGACCGTGGAACGCAAAGAGGGACAGCTGCAGCTCGGTGATGAGACCGTCACGCTGATTGACCTGCCGGGTACTTATAGTCTGGCACCGCGGTCCCCCGACGAGATGATTGCGGTCGACGTGCTGCTCGGACGCCAAGCAGGTGCGCCGGTGCCCGACATCGTGCTCTGTATTGTCGATGCGAGTAATCTCGAGCGCAACCTTTATCTGGTCAATCAAGTGCTGGAACTGGGGCGTCCCGTCGTGGTGGCGCTCAACATGGTCGATCTAGCAGAATCCAAGGGATTACGATTGGATGTGGCTCGTTTAGAGCGGCAACTGGGCCTGCCAGTCGTCCCCGTTCAGGCACATCGCAAACAGGGACTGGATCGGCTGTTGGCCGCGCTGCAATCCACCTATCAAGCAGCGCAGCAGGCAAAGGCTGTCGGAGGAGCGGCAGTCGCGGGCCGCGCGAGTCCGTTTCCCCAGCCCTTCCAGCAGGAAGTTGCAGCGCTCAGCCAACTCGTGGCCAATGCCGGCCAATCCGCGCAGTTACCCAGATATCTGATCGAACGCTTACTGCTCGATACCACCGGCTATTTGGCCAAGGCGTCACTTCCCGGCGTGACTCCCGAGCTGCTGGCGGCGATTGCTCCGGCCCGGCAGCGGCTCGCCGACGGTGGACTGGCCGTGCCCGGTGTGGAGGCGATTGCGAGGTATGGCTGGGTGGCGGAAGTGCTGGCCGAAGTCGTCACTCGGCCCGCTCAGCGCCCGGTTTCGTTCGGCGATAAACTCGACCGAGTGTTAACGCATCGAGTGGCGGGGACGATCGTCTTTGTGCTGCTGATGACACTTATGTTTCAATCCGTGTACTGGGTGGCTGAACCCGCGAAGCTGCTCCTGGATTGGCTCAAAGGCGGTCTCAGTCAGTGGGTGGAAAGCGTCGTCGCTCCGGGCCCGCTGCAGTCGCTGCTCGTTAATGGCGTGATTGAGGGTGTCGGCGGAGTGCTCGTTTTTTTACCGCAAATTTTTACGCTCTTTTTTTTCATCGCGATCTTAGAAGACTGCGGCTACATGGCTCGTGCCGCATATTTGATGGATCGTTTGATGTCGCGCGTGGGGTTGAGTGGCCGATCGTTCATTCCGCTGCTGTCGTCGTTTGCCTGTGCGATTCCGGGGATTATGTCGGCGCGAGTGATTGAGAATCCACGCGATCGGCTAGTTACGATCCTCGTGGCACCGCTGATGAGTTGCAGTGCCCGATTGCCGGTTTACTTGCTGATGATCAACGCTTTTTTTCCGGACCAGCGGTATCTCGGCGGAGTCATCACCTTACGAGCTCTATTGATTCTGGCCATGTACGCGCTGGGAATTGTCGTGGCGATCCTGGTCGCTTTGCTTCTGAAGCGCACGATTCTGCATGGTGTCACGCCGCCGTTTGTGATGGAGCTGCCAAGTTACAAACTGCCGGGAATAGGGATTGTTCTGTATCGCATGCTGGATCGCGGCTGGGCCTTTATTCAGCGTGCTGGAACGTTGATTCTGGCGGTTTCGATTCTGGTCTGGGCAGCCGCCTATTTTCCTCGTTCCCCGCAGGCACTTGATCCGGCGGTGGTGGAACGCCCCGAGAAGTTAGCGCTCGAACTGGCTCAGCTAGAGCAGAAGTTGGCGGAGGCGCCGACGACGTCCGCCGAACGCGAGGAGCTCGAACGGCAACTGGCGGCGGTGCAGATCGACGAGCAAGCAGCGCGAAATCGCCTGGAGGGTGCTTATCTGCAAGCGAGTTACCTGGGACAACTCGGTACACGTTTAGAACCGCTCGTCCGACCGCTCGGCTGGGACTGGCGTATTGGCTGTGCGGCGCTGGCGTCGTTTCCCGCACGCGAAGTGGTGGTGGCCACACTGGGGGTCATCTACAACTTGGGCTCGGAAACCGATGCCGAATCGGAATCCCTGCAGAATCAATTGCGGAGCGCCACCTGGGACGCCCGTTCGGGAAAGCCGGCAGACCAAAAAGTGTTTTCGATCCCGGTGGCGTTATCGATCATGGTCTTTTTCGCGCTTTGTGCTCAGTGTGTCTCGACGCTGGCGGTGATTCGTCGCGAGACGAATAGTTGGCGCTGGCCGATTTTTACGTTCGTCTACATGACCGGACTGGCTTATGTAGCGGCGCTAGTGGTCTATCAAGTCGGTAGCCGCTGGACGCTGTGATTTGGTGAAACGCTGTAAACTGGTTAAGTGCTGCGACCTAGTGAAACGCTGTAATGATCTCCAACTTTGGGCAGACGACGATCGTACTCCTGGCGGTTGCCTGGGCAGCGAGCTACGTGCTGTGGCAAGCGCTCCGCACGCTGCAGGCTAGCTGGTTGCGACGAGCGACGGGTGCCACGAGTGCCACATCCGGCTGCGGAGGCGGTTGTCACGGCTGTTCACGCAGCGCCGAGCCCGTCCGCATGAATACCTTCAGCGGTTCCCCGGATCCCAGCGCCGCTATTTTCGGTGCCAGCGGCGCTGAGAGTTCACCAGTACGATTGGTGCAGTTAGAGCTAGCCCCGCTGGGCTCGCGCAGCAATCGATCGCCGTCCTGACCCGCGCTCTATGCGCAAGAAGCAATGGTTTCCTCGACGTCTGGCGTTCATCGCCGGCCTCGTAGGCTGATGATGGGAAGTGCGCTACATCGTAAGACCGTCAGGATACTAACGCAGTGAAAACACAGAGGCACAGAGGACACAGAGATTTCACGGCACCGTCGCGACCCCGAATCCTCTGTTACCTCTGTGCCTCTGTGTTCCAATTATCTGTGTTCCAATTATCTGTGTTTCACTCATC
This sequence comes from Planctomycetota bacterium, assembly GCA_046086325.1. GTDB lineage: Bacteria > Planctomycetota > Planctomycetia > Pirellulales > Pirellulaceae > JBJSXJ01. The sequence continues at coordinate 44,438 of JBJSXJ010000283.1, forward strand.
C
>JBJSXJ010000284.1:0-19895 GCA_046086325.1 Planctomycetota bacterium
CCGGAGGCAAAAGTCTACACCGCCACGGCGGGCAGAGCATAGGAACGCTTGGAACACCTTCGCCATGCCTCCCAAAATCCTGTGGCGACAGCCACACTGAGTCGTTGCTCGACGTCGACCCACAGGAAACCCGGATGGACCTTTAACAGGCTGGGCTCACGCCCATACCGCTAAAAAATAGGCGTCGCGCCTAGAGGTAGCGGTACCGGCGTAAGCCGTCCGGCGGGAAGTTGGCATTGGTCCTCCATCGCCGCTTCCCCCAACAAGACAAATCAGGTTGATATCGATTGTGTAGTCTGAATCTCTTTTTCTTATCGGAATTGGTACCAGGTGCCTTGGGGGCCAGTCCCCAAACCCTGGGATTTTCGGAGGCATGGCGAAGGTGTTCCATGTGCTCGCCCGTGATCGGGATGGCACGTACTCAACCAGGCTCGTTCGAGAGTTTGCCGGAGACACAAAGAAAGCATTGCTCTCACGAGAAATCAATCACCAAAACCTGCTGGCTGGTCGGCGAGCTGCGGGCCACAATGGCCCCCTCATCCCCAGCCCTTACTCCCCCACAGGAAAAAAAGGAGACTCGTTTGGCCAAGGCGACGATCACTCTTTTTTCCTGCGGGGGAGAAGGGAGCAGTCAACAAAGTAAACGAGACTCGCAGAAAAAAGCACCTTTAAAAGGCTGGGCTCGCGCTGTTGCGCGACCTTTCTTCGCGCCGTTGCGCGACCTTTCTTCGCGCCGTTGCGCGACCTCTTGTAGCGGCCAGGGCGTAAGCCCTCCGGCAGCATTCGAGAGCGGCTGACGCTCGGCGCTCGGCGGCGATGGAAAACGGATACGAACTTCAGGCCGGACGGCTTACGCCGTTCCGCTACCTTTCTTCGCACCGTTGCGCTACCTTTCCTCGCGCCGTTGCGCGACCTCTTGTAGCGGCCAGGGCGTAAGCCCTCCGGCATTGGGCGCGAGCGGCTGACGCTCGGCGCTCGGCGACGATGGAAAACGGATACGAACTTCAAGCCGGACGGCTCACGCCGTTCCGCTACCTCTCGGCCGGACGGCTCCGGCCGGGCCGCTACTTTTCACCCGCCCTAGCGGTTTTTCATGCGGGGATCGAGTGCGTCGCGAAGGCCGTCACCCAGGAAGTTGAGTGCGAAGAGGGTGAGTGTCAGAGCGAGGCCGGGGAACAACACCAGCCACCAATAGATTTTCACTGGCGTGATCACCTGCAAACCTTCATTGACCAGCAAGCCCCAAGAGACATCCGGCGGTGTCACTCCTAAACCTAGGAACGACAAAAACGCTTCAAACAACATGACGGCCGGAATGGTCAGTGTGAGATAAACGATCACTACGCCCATCACGTTGGGAATCAAGTGGCGGAAGATAATACGAAAGCGACTCGCTCCCATCGATCGCGCCGCCTCGATGAACTGCTCATTCTTCAGCGAAATAACTTGCCCGCGGACAACTCGCGACATCGTCAGCCAGTAGATCGCTCCGATCGCAAAATAAAAGATCACCAGCTGACTGATGTAGAACGCTTCCAGCGTGGCCTTAATTTTCGGTTCGCTCAAAATCGTGATGAGGTAGATCACGATGAAGATGAAGGGGATCGAGTAGAGAATATCGACGAAGCGCATCATCACGTTGTCGACCCAGCCACCCAGATAGCCAGCCGTCGCTCCGTACGTCACTCCGATCATGAGCGAGACGAGAGTCGCAATCACGCCGACCAGCAGCGACACTCGCGCACCCCAGAAGATGCGAGCTAGCACATCGCGCCCCAAGCTGTCCGTGCCACAAATCGACGGCACACAGTAATCACCAAACAGAGCCACTCGCAGTTTCACCATCGCCACGGTGAGCCAGTTGGGCTTGTACCAGAGCGTCGTGATCGGATCCTGCTGCGAACGCTTTTTCAGTTCCTTGTCCAGCGACTCCTGTTCATCGCCCGTCGCCGCTTGCTTTTTCTCAGCTAGTTTCTGCAACTCTTGTCGATGAGCGACAATGCCTAAAGAAACTGACTGAAGACTAGGCGGCTGGAATTTACGATTTTTCAAATCCTGTTTAATGGGTGATTGCAGGGGCAGAGCGGGAGTTAAAAACGCGGCCAAGGCGATCGTGATCAGAAAATAAAGCGACACAATCGCCGCTCGATTCCTCTTCAGCCGGCGCTGAGCATCCTGCCACAACGAGACGCCGCGCAGGGAACCAGCTTCCGCCAACAAACGCTCGTAATTCGCACAGCTATCGCGTTTATCCGTGGAGCTACTGTGCTGCGGAGCGCGAGAAGATTCGGGTATCGACGAGCTGGGTGTGTTCGCGTTCATTTCCATTTCACCCGCGGATCGATCACGGAATAAGAAATATCCACGAGGGCATTCATAAGGAGCAGCAGCGACGTGTAGATGATGACCATTCCCATCACCATCGTGTAATCGCGCGTGAGTGCCGCTTCGATGAAGTGGCTGCCAATGCCAGGCAGATTAAACACTCGTTCCACCACCAAAGAACCTGTCAAAATGCCCGCCGTGGCTGGTCCCAAGTACGAAACAACGGGCAGCAGCGCTCCGCGTAACGCATGCCGCACAATCACCTTTTGCCGCGGTAAACCTTTCGCATAAGCGGTGCGAATGTAATCCAGACCGAGCACTTCGAGCATGCCAGTGCGAGTTAAGCGAGCGATGTAGCCTGCAAACGGAGCACCCAAGCAGATCGTCGGCAAAACAAGTTGCTGGAGCGTACCCCAGCCAGCCGCTGGAAACCACTGAAAGAGAAATACAAAGATGATGACTGCCAAACCTGCTAACACAAAATTCGGCACCGCGATCCCCAGCGTCGCCAAGCCCATGAAGGAGAGATCCCACACCGAATGGCGAGCGACCGCCGAAACCACTCCGGCCGTCATCCCCAGCACGACGGCAAAGACCATGGCAAAGATTCCCAGCGAAGCTGACACGGGGAAACCTTGCGCGATCACTTCATTGACGGAAAAATCGAACCACCGCAGCGACAGCCCCAAATCACCGCGACAAGCACGACTCAGTTCATTCCAATATTGCCGTGCCACCGATTTATCCAGTTGATAACGCGCCTCGATATTGCGCTTTTGAGCTTCCGGCAAATTCTTTTCACTATCGAATGGCCCACCCGGTACCGCTCGCGTTAACGCAAACGACAGCGTGTAGACGATCCACATCGTCACCACGACCCACACCAGCCGTCGCAGAATGAAGCCCAGCATCAAGTCAATTCCTTGTTGGCGTAGCAGGGGAAGGCGTAGCAGGGGAAGGCGTAGCAGGGGAAGGCGTAGCAGGGGAAGGTGTAACGGTGGAAGGCGTAGCGGCGGTGGGTCGAGCGAGTGGCCGCCCGGCTGGGCCCGACATCTGTAGAACTTGCAGCGGATGCACATCCTGCGAGTTCGGTGAAAAGTTTCGCACTCGCGGATGAACCATATTGATCGTCACATAAAAATAGATCGGCAAGATCGGCTGCTCGTCCATCAGAATCCGTTCGGCATCACCCAGCAGTTTCATGCGTGCGGCAGGATTCGTTTCGGCACCCGCCTGCTCGATTAAATGATCGTACTGCGGATTGCTCCAGTTCGTGTTATTGTGAGCTCCACCCGTGACGAACATATCGAGGAACGTATTGGGATCGGGATAGTCCGGAATCCAACCCGCTCGACAAATATCAAAATCAATTTTGTTCATATTCGTGAGGTACACACCCCACTCCAGATTTCGCAGCTCGATGTCGATGCCGAGGTTCGTCTTCCACTGCTGCTGAATCACCTCGGCGATATCACGATGCGCGTCATGGGTGTTGAACAGGATGTGAAGTCGGGGAAAGCCTTGGCCATTGGGAAAACCGGCTTCGGCGAGCAGACGCTGTGCTTCCGCCACATTGAATTCACCACCCAAGGCCGGCGTGTAGCCACGCATGCCGGGTGGCACGAGATGTCGCGCTGGTCGCTCGCCGCCACGCGTCACCCCTTCACAAATCGCCTGCTTGTCCAGCGCCATATTGAGCGCTCGACGAACTCGGACATCATCGAGCGGTTTGCGGGCCGTATTGAGTCGGTAGAAGTAGGTGATGAGTGCCGGGGCAGTAATCAAGTCGCCCCGTTGGCGTAATTCTTCCAACATTGCGGGCGGCGGCTTAATGATCCAGTCGAGCTGACCGTTGAGGTACATGTTGAGCGCCGTCGTCTGATATTTAACCGCCAGTGCATCGATCACGTTGAGCGGCACTTGATCGGCATTCCAGTAACGCTCGTTTTTGACCAGTCGGATACGATCGCGAATGCGGCGTTCTTGTAACGTGAACGGGCCATTGCTGACGATATTCTTGGGCTTCGTCCAGTCGGGCGTCCCATGCTGCTCAACACAACCACGATGAACAGGGAAATAGGGATAGAAGGCCAGTAGTTCGGGGAAGTAAGGCGTGGAGTTGTTGAGGGTGATGATGAGCGTCAGCGGATCGGGGGTGCGAATGCCGACGGTCGTGGCGAAGTCGGGGAGAACCTGTGCACAGCGCTCCAGCGGCTTCGCATCGGAACTGGTCGACTCGGCGGAAACCGGCTGCTTGGAGAAACGACGGATGGTCGCAGCCTGATCCCAATCGAGTGGCTGGTCGTCGTTGGGGAACTGACCTGCCGCACTGGGGGACTCCTTGCCATCAGCGCTCATCGGCGGAGCCACTCGCACGCGGTAAACCCAGGCCTTGCGCCACTGAGTATCCGCTTTGCTGCGTTCTTCTTTGGAAGCGTCGTCAGCCAACTTGGGTTCCGGTGGCTTATCAATTCCATCCAGAATTCCGCGGACGATTTCACCGCGGGGAAAGGGCTGGTTCGGATCACGACGATCGGCGAGTTCGACTTCGACATGTTCGCCCACCGTCACTTCGCTGGTGTTGTAGTTTTTGGCACCGGCGATGTAGTGCAACTGGTAGGCATATTCGGCGGCCGTCTCGGGATGCAGTGTGCGGCGCCAGGACCACGCAAAGTCGTAAGCGGTGACCGGGTCGCCATTCGACCAGCGAGCTTCCGGTCGCATATTAAACGTGTAAGTCTTGCCATCGTCACTCACCTGGAAACTGGCCGCACAGGCGGACATCGGTTCCAGGGGAATGACGCCGTCGGGATCGGCGGGTGGATCCTGCATGGGCAGTTGCCGCAGCAGACCTTCAAACACCGCCGCGATGATGCGATGTTCGGGCTGACCCGTGGCGGTCGCAGGATCGACCGTGCGAATTTCGTCGTCATTGTTGAACGTGAAATCCGCCGGTGGCAGACGACCGAAAGAAACGGCGTAGCTCAGGCCTGCCAGTAGCAGTCCCAGGGCAAGGTAGGGAAACAGTGTTCGCAGGCGTTGGTTCATTGGGCACCATCGTAATAGCGACGATGAACAGCGGCAACTATGCTTCCAGGTGCCCCAGCGGATCGCTAGAATCCCGATGCGATTCCACCCGCCAGCGGTTTGTTTTCGAGCGACGGTTCGTGGGTGAACGGTTTACTAGGAAGCAACAAGTTATCGATTTACTCGTTCATTGGTCCTCGTGAAGTCGGAGTTATCTCACTATGCAAAACGAATCCTCGACAAGCCGCTCGAATGCGGTCAGCCTATTGTCGATCATGATGTTCGTGCAATTTTTCTGCTGGGGTTCGTGGTTTGCCACGCTATCAGCGGCGCTCAACACGAACGGCTTGGGGAAATTCATTGGTGATGCCTACGCCTGTTCGCCCATCGCCGCCATTGTGGCTCCGCTGTTTCTGGGACTGATCGCCGATCGCTTTTTCTCATCCGAACGCGTGATGGGCGTCTTAATGCTGATTGGTGGTGCGCTGATGCTCGCCATCCCATCCGTAGCGGCGCAGGGCGAGTCGAGTGGCAATTTGCTGGTTTGGCTGATTCAGCTTCATCTGCTCTGCTACATGCCCACGCTGGGGCTCAGCAACACGATCGCCTTCACGCACATCAAGAATCCGCAGGACTTTCCCAAGATTCGAGTGTGGGGAACCATTGGCTGGATTGCAGCCGGTTTGCTGCTGGGCTTCATGGGCTGGTCCAGCTCGTTCAATATTTTCTGGTTAGGTGCTGGTAGTTCGATCGCCCTGGGGCTCTTCTGCTTTGCCCTACCGCACACCCCACCGCCGATGCGCAACAAGCCGCTCGATTTTCGCTCGCTCTTCATGCTCGATGCCTTTTCACTGCTCGGCAATGTGAACTTCCTGATCTTCGCTGTCTGCTCGACGCTGATCTGCGTGCCGCTCGCCTACTACTATGGCATGACTTCAACTTTCTTGGATCAAGTTGGTTTTGCGGAACCCGGCGCGACGATGACGATCGGTCAAATGTCGGAAATCTTCTTCATGATTTTGATCCCCTTCTTCTTCCGTAAACTGGGACTGAAGATGATGATCTTGGTGGGCATGGCCTGCTGGGTAGTGCGGTACTTCCTGTTCGCGTTTGGAGCTCCAGACCAGATTAGCTGGATGATTCTCTTAGCTGTCGCGCTGCACGGGATTTGCTATGACTTCTTCTTTGTGACCGGTTACATGTACACCGATCAAAAGGCGCCGACCGAGATTCGTGGCCAAGCACAGGGACTGCTGGTGTTTCTCACTCAGGGCGTGGGCATGTTCTTCGGTTATCGCATCATGGCCGCTGGCGAGTTCTTGGGAATTCCGCTGAACTGGCACATTGGTGACTACGGCCTGCAAGTCACCAATTCAGAAGCGTACATGAATGCCTTGAAAGAAGCTCGCGGAGAGAAGGCCGCCGTCAGCTTCAACGAAACCTTCACCAAAATGTTCTCGCGCAGTCTCCCTGAATCGCTCGACACCGAAATTCTCCAGACCACCATGAATCAGTGGAAGAACTTTTGGATGTTCCCGTCGATCATGGCGGGCATTATCCTGGTGATTTTTGCCGTCACGTTTTGGGACAAAATGAAGCAGCCGGAAGAAGAGGGTGCCACGGCTGCGAAGACGGAATGAGTGTCACTCGCGGCGGTACCTTAGGCCGACAAGGCAAAAGCCCGACGATACAAAAGCCCGATAATGCAAAACTTGGACTCGGTTTCTTTTTTCATGAGGGAGTGGCGGTAATGAAAATTGCAGGACGTAGGTGGACTCGTATGGTGTGCGCCGCATTCGCGGTGGTAACGGCGGTTGTGATGGGACCTGCCATGTCGGTGGGTGCCGAGCCCGCCAAGCCGGTACGCATGGGCGCTGGGTCGATGACATTCGACACCGTTCCCGGCTGGGGACTGCGACCCGATGGTCAGTCCGCCCTCGGCCCAACGCACGGCGGCGTCGTGATCGACAAAATGGGCAATATCTACACGAGTGCCAACAAGGGCGTGGTGGTCTTCTCGCCAGATGGCAAAGTGATTCAGGAATACCTCGGCCCAAAATACTCCAACCTGCATGACATCGAGATTCGTGAAGAGGGTGGCAAGGAATACATCTACGGCGCACGTAACAACGATGCCGAAGGGATTAAGTTCGATGCTCACACCGGCGAGATCGTACTGGTCTTAAAGTATCCCGAGGAATGCGGCTTGGGTTTGAAGCGGATTTCGCCCACTGCCATCACCGTCGCGCCCAACGGCGATATTTTCTTGTCGGACGGCTACGGCAGTAACACGATTTTCAAATTTGATAAGAATGGCAAGTACATCAAGCACTTCGGTAAGAAGGGCAACGAGTTGAAGGAATTCAACACGGCGCACGGCATGACGCTGGACACTCGCTACGACCCACCGCGACTGCTGATCTGCGATCGCAATCACGCTCCTAAAGGCCGCCTGCTGCACTACGATTTGGAAGGCAACTTCATCGAGGAAGTGGTGACGGGGCTGGGCATGCCGACATCCGTTTCCATCTGGGGCGACTATGTCTCCGTGCCCGATCTGCACGGTCGACTCGTGATCCTCGATAAGAGCAACACGATCATCGCAGTGCTCGGCCACAACCCGGATCCAGCCAAGCGCATGAATTTCAATGTACCGCAGGATCAGTGGATCGAAGGCATCTTCAGCGGCACTCACGGTTCCTACTGGGACAAAGATGGCAACCTGTACATCCAGGACTGGAACGCCGCCGGTCGCATCATGAAGCTGGTACGCGTCAAGTAAATCAACCAGTCCGTACGGCAGAGACACGGAGGAGACGGAGACACGGGTGGGTTTCGCACGGAGACACAGCTGGGTTTCGCACGGAGACACAGCTGGGTTTCGCACGGAGACACGGGTGGGTTTCGCACGGAGACACAAAGACACTGAGGTACTGAAACGCGAAATTCACACCAAGAGACTGATACAATATTTTTATGAAAAAACTCCGTGTCTCCGTGTCTCTGTGCGAAACAATCAGTGTCGCCGTGCGAAACAATCCGTGTCTCTTTGCGCCATAACCGTGTCGCTGTGCGAAACAATCCGTGTCGCCTTGCGCAACCTACCGCGGCAGCTCGGCGGTCTCGAACCGTGCGAGCTGCTCGCGTAAGGTTCGCATTCTCGGGGCCATCGCGACTGCCTGTTTAGACAACCGTACGGCTTCCTCGCGATTACCGCGATGAAAATGAACTTCCGCTAACGTGTCGAGATAACTGGCCATTTCTGGCTGCAACGCGACCGCTCGTTGAGCGTGCTGTAGTGACTCGTCTAGCTGCCGATGACACCGAGCTTGCAGCCAGGCCAGATTGTTGTGATGAAAGGCATTCTCTGGATAAGCTCGAATCGCCTTTTCTAACCCCTCGCACTGACGCTTGAAGAGCTGCTCTGCTTCATCGCCGCGACCGGCTTTGTCGAGCAGTGGGACGACATCTTCGGCGAGTCGTACGTCGGTGGGATGCACGGCAGCGGCGAGTGTAATCTCTCGCTGCGCAGCTTCCCATTTGCCCTCCGCGACCAAGCCCTGAGCACGCATCTTGTGAATTTGAAATGGCACGCGCACCATCGATTCAAATTCCAAGTAAGACGTAGAAGTGCGGAGCGTGGCAACCATCGCTCGTTCGCTAAGTGCGGCCGCGCGGAGCGGATCTTTTTCTTCCAGCAGATCGCTTTGATGCCGCAGGCTATCGTTGAGTTCCCATTGTTCGAAGGGGCCGATGCGTTCCAGAATTTGCCACTGCACCAGCGCTTCGTCACGATAGTCTCGTTCTTGGAGTCCCAGTGCGAGTTGATGACGAGTGCGCGAGGCGATGGCGAGCAGCGACGCTCGCTCACACTGCTTGCGTCCCAATTCGGTGTGGCCCGCTTTGATTTGGCAGAGGCCGGCCAGGTAAAGGGCGAGCACTTGCTGTTGATCTTGCTGCCAAGCCTGTTCATAGCGTTTGACAGCTTCTGCCCAGCGCTGCTGGCGAGCTTCGAGATCGCCTAGTCGTAAGGCGGCGAGCATCGATTTGGCGGCCAATGGTTCCCAGCATTTACGTGCCAGCTCGGGTTGTTCACGAGCGGCACAGGTCGCACCAATCGCTCCCTGCACGTTAACGCGATTCACTTCAGGCAACTGCGGAATAAGCTGCAGCGCCTGCTCGACTTGCTGAGCGAACGCTTCGGTGGGCTCATCCTTGGGTGGCGGAAAGGAGAGCAGGCGATGGATCCGGCCGAGTGCCTGCTGGAAAGATGGTGGCTTGCTTTCGCGCTGCATGATTTGCAACCAGCCCTCTGCTTCTTCATAGCGAGTGGTGAAGAAGCTGCGGAGTGCAAACTGATAGGAGCTGGCCTCGGTGTTGCTGAGCGCAATATGCTCGAATGCCGCATCGCGCAGACCGGCGCGATATTCCGCCAACGCCAGTTGCGACCACATCTGTTGACTGGCGGACTGATCGGAGCCCTGACGAGCTTCAGTTTCCAGGAACTTGAACAGTTCGAGGGCTTGAGGTTTGAGGCCCAGGGAGTGGAGAGAGCGGGCGAGGCTGCAGGCCAAGCGAAAACGCTGTATTAACTTGGCTTGCGGCTGAGCGGCCTCGCTCGGAAGCGATTCCAGCCAAGCTTTATCAAATTTGGTCTCCGGTTTCCAATTGGCCATCGCCAGCGCATCGTCATAGCGCTGCAGATAATTCAGCATTTCAAAACTGGCAGCCGTGTTATAGGAGCGCAGCAGGGCGATGCCATCCGACGTGCGATCGTTCAAACAAAACGCCTCGAAGGCATGACTGCGAGTTTCAGGAGCCATGTTCGACAGCTGCTGCACTTGCTGCAGTAACTCGCGCGATCGTTCCTGGTTGCCTGCTAGTCGAGAATAGGCGGCACCAAAACCGAGCTTCTCAATCAACTGATAGTTGCCCGTGGGATTGGCATTATTCCACGGCTCGGGCAAACGCGGCGAGTGCCAGTCTTCGTTGGCGGCGAGCGCTGCCCAGTCGGACTGCTCGAACGCAATCGCCCGCATGAGTGCCGCATCACCCGTGGTGCTAGCCATCGCTCGCGCCGCCGCCCAATCACCCTTCGCTCGTAAACCATACGTAAGTCGTCGAGCGGTTTTGGCATCGAGCGGATTTCCAGCGGCCGTTTTCCAGCGTGCCAACTGCTCGTCCAGCGTACCACGCATGAGTCGATAGGTGACGAGTGTCAGCAGGCCCTGATCGTTGATCGCCACCAGCTCCACCAGTTTGTCCGCTTCCTCGAAGCGTTCGTCGAGTAGCAACTGAAAAAACAATCCATTTGTTTCCTGGGCCACTCGCTGATTCAATTGCTGCCGCTGATTGGGATCGGATTCTGTTTCAATCAGCGCGAACATCGTTTCAAAGCGCCGCAGTTTCGCCAGCTGCTGCAACACGTTCGAGCGTACATTCAGGTCCCCGTTGCGGAATTGCTGGATGAGCTGCATGACCTCGGGAGGCGTGTCCGCAAACACTCCATATTGAAAGCGATCCAAGAGTGACTTGGCTCGAAATCGCACTTCGGCATCATCACTGGTGAGTGCTTTTTTCAGGAGCGGTTCGGCAGCCATACCGGCCTTCCAAAGCGTCTGCGTCGCCTGTTCGCGCACAGCGATTTTGCTGTCACCCAAATCGACGATCGCTTGTTGCAGCACGCCCGGTTCAGCTTGCCATCCCACGACCATCGAGAGCGCAATCGTCCAGATAACATGCATGGTATTATTCCTCCACGAACATCCCGACCTCATACCGCGACCATCTACCACGTCTTCCGTCCCAGCTTATTCCCATTAATCCCCTGGGACCGACTTGCCAGCAGTGTAATCCTTCATTCCGCTCGACGCGACGCGCACCCCCCGATCAAACGCAATTTCGAGGTTCAGCGGGTAGCGAACAAGCTGGGGCCGAGCGTCAAGTCGTAGCTGAGCGTCAAGTCGTAGCTGAACTCGCAAGAGTTCAGTCCAGCCCATGGCTAGCGCTTACCTCGGATTCTCTGAAGTCTTGCGACTTCAGCTACCGGGCTGGGGCTGAACGTTAAGCTGTAGCTGCACGTCAAGTCGTAGCTGAACTCGCAAGCCGTAGCTGAACTCGCAAGAGTTCAGTCCAGCCCATGGTTAGCGCTTACCTCGGGTTCTCTGAAGTCTTGCGACTTCAGCTAACGGGCTGTAGCTGAACTCGGCGGGCTCCCTACGAATCGCGGCTGGCTTAAAATGAATTGCATCCGCCGCACCGGATCGTCACAATGCTTCCGCCAGCGAACCAACCGTGGTTCATTCCCACCACCTCGATTATCCGATCACTAGTCTCCCGCCAAAACAAAGGAGTTCGCTCGATGTATGCACGCTGGCAGCCGGCCAAGAAACGCGTTGCGGTGATTGGCCATACGGGACGAGGCAACTATGGACACGATGTTGATCGTGTCTGGCTGGAGATACCGGGTTGTGAGATTGTGGGAGTGGCGGATGCTGATCCCGCTGGTCTAGCTGCTGCCCAGAAACGGCTGCGCGTGACGGCGGGCTTTGCCGACTACCGCCAGCTACTGGATGAAACCAAGCCGGATATTGTGAGTATCGCCCCGCGCTGGCTCGATCAGCATCGCGACATGGTCCTGGCGGCGGCCGAACGCGGCATTCACATCTACATGGAAAAGCCTCTCTGTCGCACGCTAGCCGAAGCCGACGAGATGGTAGCGGCGTGTGAGAAGAACAAAGTGAAATGCGCCATATCCCATCAAACTCGCTATAGCCCCAAGCTGCGAGTGGTCAAGGAGCTGATTAGCGGTGGACGGTTGGGCGACCTTCTGGAACTACGTGGACGCGGGAAAGAAGATCAGCGTGGTGGAGGCGAAGACCTCTGGGTACTCGGCAGCCACGTCATGAATCTGATTCATTATTTTGGTGGTGAGCCCCAGTGGTGTTTCGCTCAGGTGCTCGCGGGTGATCGTCGAGTGACGAAGGCGGATGTGAAACCAGGGAATGAAGGAATCGGTCCGCTGGCTGGCGAACAAGTCAACGCCATGTATGGCCTGGCGGACGGCATGACCGCCTATTTCAGCTCGCGACGTCAAGCTGCTGGCAATCGCTTTGGTCTGCAGATTTTCGGCTCACAAGGAGTTGTCGAAATACTCACGGGACATCTACCGGCAGTTCACTTCCTTGCTGATCCAGCCTGGTCGCCAGGGCGTTCCGGCAAGAACTGGGTGCCGGTGAGTTCAGCGGGGATCGGTCAGCCCGAACCGCTCCAGGATGGCGGACTTTTGGCGGGCAATATTCTAGCCTGTCAAGATCTTTTAAGTGCCATTGAAGATGATCGGCATCCGGAATGTAGTATCTATGAAGCCCGCACGACCATTGAAATGATCGCTGCCGTCTTTGAATCGCATCGCCTGCAAACAGCTGTTTCGGTCCCCCTGAAAAATCGTCTTAACCCACTCACTCTCTTGGAGTCTTAATCCGTGAACATTCAGCGCATTTCATGGTGTGCGTATACGATGGCCTGGCTGTTGTCTTGTTTATTGATGAGCACACCCAGTGCGTTCGCGCAAACGGCGACAGCGAGTGCCACGGCGACGGCGACAACGGTTGCCAACGGAAAAACTCCACCCAATATCGTACTCATCATGGCCGATGATTTGGGGCTTGATGGGCTCAGCTGTTATGGAGCGGACAAGCACAAGACGCCGGAAATCGATCGACTGGCATCCAGTGGCACTCGCTTTCAAACTTGCTATGCCGCTCCGGTCTGCGGACCAACTCGAGCACTCCTGCTGACGGGACGTTACGCTTTTCGTACCGGTGGCCTCACCAACCAGTCCTGGCGGCCCGATGGACCGGGCGCCAAGTCAAAGAACGAATACCCAGTCGCACGTGTCCTGAAAGAGGCGGGATATGCCACCGGCATGGTGGGAAAATGGCGGCAAGTTGGCGAGACACCTCGTGACTGGGGCTTTGATGAGTACATCACGGATCCGACGGCGAGCGGTTTTTTCTGGAAGACGGTGCATCAGAAAAACGGTAAGGAGTTCCAAGCGCCGGAAGGCAGTTATGCCCCTGACGTCATCCATCAATTCGCACTCGACTTCATCCGCCGACATCAAAAAGAACGTTTTTTTCTCTATTACTCCTCACACCATGTGCATGGTCCGATTGAAAAAACACCCGATACCAAGAAAAACAGTAAGTCGGACTTATACGATGACAACTTGGCTTATCTGGATAAGCAAGTTGGCTCGGTCGTGGCCGAACTGGAAAAGCTGGGACTGCGCGACAACACCGTGATTCTGTTCACCACCGATAACGGCACGGCACTGAACTATCCCAGCACCATCGGTGGCCGCATGCTGAATGGCAAAAAGGGATCGCTGCTGGAAGGTGGTTCGCGAGTGCCGCTCATCGTGAGCTGGCCGGGCCGAACGCCAGCGGGGAAAGTATCCGCCGACATGATTAGCTTGGTCGACATGCACGCCACCTTTGCCGAGCTGGCCGGAGCACAGCCCAAACCACCCGCCAACCTGAAATTCGACAGCCAAAGTTTCGCTCCGCAAATCCTCGGCCAAGCCGGCCAGCCGCGCGACTGGATTTACGTGCAATTGGGCAACAAATGGTTCGTGCGCGAAAAGAATTTCAAACTCAATGAACAAGGTGATTTATTCGACATGACCGATGCACCGTTCACCGAGCGTCCGATTGGTAAAGAGGCGGAGACGAGCGACAGCAAAGCCGCGCGTGAACGACTGCAAAAAGCCCTCGCCGAACTCAACCCAGCCGCCGGCAAAAAAGATTCCGCCACTGCCGCGAAACCGAAAAACGCTCGATCGAAGAACACCGAGAAGAAGGGGCAAAAGAAAGCCAACGCCAAGCCCTCCGAGCAAGACGAGGCCCGCTGAGACTCGGCTTTTTTTGCGCACGGAGGACACGGTGCTGCGCACAGAGAGCACGGTTTTTTTGCGCACGGAGAGCGCGGTGTTGCGCACGGAGAGCACGGTTTTTTTGCGCACGGACACACGGGGGGCACGGAGAGGAATGAGGGAATCTGTTATCTGATCAATTTGCATCAGATCGTTTTGATTAATAAAACTAATCAGATAAAACATATCAGATAACTTAACACCAAATAAATTAGTATCGTATAGCTTGATTTCAAATAACTTGATTTCAACTCAATCCAAAATCAAAGCGCATCCCAAGCCTCTCTCCGTGCCTCAGTGTCTCCGTGCGAAAAAAACCGTGCTCTCCGTGCGCAACACCGTGTTCTCCGTGCGAAAAACCTCTCCGTGCGCACTAGTCGGCCCGGAAGGGAGGGGTATGTTGGGGGACGTCGCCGAAGCTGATTCCCATGGCGCGGGCGGCGAGGACAGCGGAGCAGCTCGTGTTGACTCGAGCTAGCGTGGCAACAGCATCGCGAATGGGCACGCTGGCAATGTGCGGCGGCTGATAACAGACCATCTCGCCCAAGCGACGCTCCATCAGCAAGCGCACGGCATGAGCACCGAACTGGGTGGCGAGTGCGCGGTCGAAAGCGGTGGGCGTGCCGCCACGTTGCAAGTGACCGAGTACGACGGCGCGAGTTTCGCGTCCCAAGCGGTGTTCGATTTCATGAGCGACGACGTTCCCGATGCCGCCCAGGCGAGTTTGACGATCGTGCTGAGCGGCTTCTTGGGAAACCAAGCCACCACCGGGCAATTGAGCACCTTCGGCGACGACCACGAGGGTGAAGCGTCGCCCTAACTGATCCCGTTCAGCGATTCGCTGGCAGACATTTTCAAAGGTCCAGGGAATTTCCGGCAACAAAATGATATCGCCGCCACCGGCGATGCCGGCGTAAAGCGCGATCCAGCCGGTATGTCGTCCCATGACTTCCAGCACAAACACTCGATCATGACTGGCAGCGGTGGTGTGCAAGCGATCGAGGGCGTCGGTGACGCAGGCGACGGCACTGTCGAAGCCGAACGTAAACACGGTCGCCGACAAATCGTTATCGATCGTCTTGGGGACTCCGACGAGTGGAATACCGGCTTCGTGCAGCTGCTGCGCGATGGTCAGAGAGCCATCGCCGCCGATGCAGATCAGTCCTTCCAACTTCGTTTGACGCATGGTCTGCCGCACCTCGTCGATGAGCTGCGGGTCGAGTGTCTGGCGGTCGTCAACACCTACTTTGCAGGCGAAGCGGCCGCGATTGGTGGTGCCCAGGATTGTGCCACCGGTCGCCAGGATACCGGTGGTGTTGTCGTAATTGAGCGGCATGAGATGGGGAGGCTGCGCAAGCCCCTCGAAGCCGCGCTGAAAGCCGACCGTCTCATAGCCATGCTGCGCGGAGCTTTTCACGGCGGCGCGAATCACAGCATTGAGTCCGGGCGCATCACCACCCGACGTGAGAATCCCGAGTCGTTTCATGCGCAGGTCCCATCGTTACAAGTACCGAAATCAGGTGATGAAATCAGGCACTGTTTCAGGCATTATGATCAGGCACTGGGACCATATTCGCCGCAGAGCTGGCCCTTCACGACCGTAAACCGCAAGTTGCCCTGTTCCAGGCTGACCTGAGGTAAAAGCGCGCCGTCGATCTGCTGCAATACTTCGCAGATCACCTCTTCCGTGGCCAGCGATTCGGTCATGATGATGAGCGTGCCAGCGACGGTTCCGTTCTCCGCGTAGTGCAGATCAAGCACCGCATCATCGATACCGTTCCCATTGATATCAATCAGATAACGCTCGGAAGAACTGGTACGCAGGGCACGCGTAAAACGAACTTTAAGATCGGGCATGTCAGTAGCTCCTGTTCGATGGGGGACTTGAAAGTTGACGATCAAGAAGCGTCGTCGGCTGTTTTCTTGGCGGCATGAGTTTTCGAATAGCGCAGTCCGGTCCCAGGAACGCTCACCGATGAATAGCGGCGACCTTTCGAGTTCACTCCGGTGCGAAAACCAGCCAGACCGAACGAATAGGAGATTCCGGACTTACTGATATTGATACGAAAGGGACCCAGGGAAAATGAGCGCCGAAACGTCCAAGCCATGATTTAATCCTCCGAAGGAATCACCGATGGAAATAGTGTATCAAAGGGTGCGACGAGTCTATAGCACGGCTGCGATTGCGGAACAGAGTTGATCGAGGTTTCCGTCGGTCATCCCGGCGACGTTGATACGTCCGCCGTTCACCACCACGTAGACCGAATGTTTCGACCGCAGCTCATCGACCTGGAGTGGCGTGAGGCCAGAGAACGAAAACATGCCGCGCTGCTGGGCGATGAAAGAAAAATCGTGGCTGGGAGCTTTGGCTTTCATGGTGGCCACGAAGCGACCGCGCATGTCAGCGATCCGACTGCGCATCTCGGCCACTTCCGCTTCCCACTGCGTCTTCAACCCTGCATCGCTGAGCACGGTGGTCACAATCGCCGCGCCGTGACAGGGTGGATTCGAATAGTTGACGCGGATGCACGACTTAACGTGACTGAGTGTCGCAGCGGCGGCGCTCGCCTGAGGAGCGACAACGGTGAGAGCGCCGACTCGTTCGTTGTAGAGCCCGAAGTTTTTGGAGAACGAACTGCAGATCATGAGTTCGCG
Organism: Planctomycetota bacterium; assembly: GCA_046086325.1. Lineage (GTDB taxonomy): Bacteria > Planctomycetota > Planctomycetia > Pirellulales > Pirellulaceae > JBJSXJ01. The sequence continues at coordinate 16,943 of JBJSXJ010000284.1, forward strand.
ACCGGGCTGAGCGAGTTCGGCGAGTCCACCGGCGTCCTCGATCAAGCCGACTCCGAAGCCTTGATACGCGAAGTCGACGATCGGCATTAAACCGCGTTCATGAACAACTTGAGCGATCTGCTTCCACTGCTCGGGAGTGGGATCGATGCCGGTCGGATTGTGGCAGCCGCAGTGCAGCAAAACGGCTTCGCCCGTAGGAATCTTTTCCAGTGCGGCCAGCATGCCACTGAAATCCAATCCGCGTCCTGCCGAGTCGATGTAGGGGTAGCCTTCGACCTGCATGCCGGCGGAGCGGAAGATGTTGAGGTGATTATCCCAGGTGGGCTTGCTGAACCAGATACGGCCGATCGACAGCTTCTGCTTCATGAAGTCGGCGGCCACTCGCAGTGCCCCGGTTCCGCCTGGCGTGTGAGCGGTCACGGCTCGCTGGGACGTGATGATTTCATGAGTGGGGCCGAAGAGCAGCTGTCGGACCAGGGTGCCGTATTGGGGCGAGCCTTCGATCGGCAGGTAACCCTTGTTCGTTTCAGTCGCCAGGATTCGTCGTTCAGCCTCTTTTACGCTGGGGAGAATCGGAGTGTTACCGGCGGCATCTTTGTAGACGCCGACGCTGAGATTGATTTTGTGGGGATTGGGATCCTGACGAAAGGCTTCGTTGAGTCCCAGGATGGGGTCGGGAGGAGCGAGAGTCAGGGATTCCAACATCGAACAAAATCCTCATGAGCGAAACAAAAACAGGGGAGACAGCGGCACGATCAACCGAAATTCCTGTATCCTCTCGTCCGTCGGTCACATGCCCGAGCAGGGGGCTTCCCTGAGGCTCGCCGCCAGGCCGGGAGGCAGGATTTTCGTCGCTCTCCGCTTTACAGCTTGCGACGCGACAATCATGCTAACTTCGCTTGGGCAGAGCAGGTAGTCCCCTCCGCCCCGACCTACCCCGAGCACTTGGTGCTCGAACCATTTCACCTCCCCACCCTCGTTTACACACTGCGACTCAAAACACTATGGCTCGTCGACGGCATGGAATCTGGATTGTGGGCGCGAAAGGCGGAGTTGCCACCACGGTAACATTAGGCCTCGTGGCGCTGAAAAAAGGACTCACGGGCAACCAGGGACTCGTCACTCAGTTGCCACGGTTCGCGAACCTGGACTTTCTTGGTTGGAAAGATTTCATCGTGGGCGGTCACGAAATCCGCTCCACCACGCTCTACGACGAAGCGATGAAGCTGCATACCGAGAGTCGAGCGATCGATGATCAGCTGATTGCGAAATGCAAAACTGACTTGGATCGTATCGACAAAAACATCGTCCCCGGCACGCTGGTGAATGTCGGTGGCACCATTGAGAAGTTTGCGGATGAGCCGCTACGGCGGCGAGTGGAAACGCCGCGCGAGGCGATTGAGCGAATTCAGGCCGATCTGCGCAACTTCCAAGCCGCCCATCAGCTCGACTCGCTGCTGGTCATGAACTTGGCCTCCACCGAGCCACCCGTGGACGAAACGGCGTTACCGGCACGGTGGAAGGATCTTTCTAAGCTGCTGGACAAACCGGCCAAGAAATGTCCCTTGGCGGCCAGTTCCGTGTATGCGATTGCCTCCCTGGACTTGGGATTTCCTTACGTGAATTTCACGCCATCGTTGGGATCGGCCCCGACCGCGATTCAGGAACTGGCGGTGGAGCGGGGGACGTGCCACATGGGACACGATGGCAAGACGGGCGAAACGTTGCTGAAGAGCGTGTTGGCTCCGATGTTCGGCAACCGGAATCTGCAGGTCATGAGTTGGGTGGGTCACAACATCTTCGGCAACATGGACGGCAAAGTGCTCGACGACCCCGCCAACAAACGGACGAAAGTGCGTAGCAAAGATCGGTTGCTGCATCAGATCCTGGGTTACAGTCCTCAGACGCTGGTGAGCATCGAGTACATCGAGAGCTTAGGGGACTGGAAGACGGCCTGGGACCATATTCATTTCCAGGGCTTTTTGGGCACACCGATGGTCATGCAGTTCACCTGGCAAGGCTGCGACTCGTTGCTCGCCGCCCCCCTGGTACTCGATCTGGTGCGTTTCACGGAACTAGCGGCCCGCCGCGGCGAAACTGGTTTGCTGACGTTCCTGGCCAGTTTCTTTAAGAGCCCACTGGGAACGACGGAGCATAACTTCGTGAAGCAGTTCCAGATGCTCGAAGCCTGGGCCGACGCGCAGCAAGCCTCCTAATAAACGCGATCTGCGCGCAGCGGTTAGAATGAACTAAAAAACGAATTCGCGAGAGGTTGGGGGGAATTTGGTGAGTTGCCGACGAGCAGCGGAACGAACCCTTGCTTTCCACAACCTCGGATCGATATAGTAACGCAGTCGTATGTCCTTACAGTTGCGGGTGTAGCTCAGCGGTAGAGCGCTAGCTTCCCAAGCTGGATGTCGTGGGTTCGAACCCCATCACCCGCTCTGACTGAAAACCGTTGTCACCTAGTGACAGCGGTTTTTTTGTTCACTTGTCATTTGGTACCTTCGAGAGGGCCTCGTGGTGAAGTAGCCCCAGTTTAAGGCTGCCACGTGATCGCCGGAGTCCATGAGCCACGGCCCCATCATAAAGCGATGGATGAGTGGTGGGCGAACCACGATTCGGTCGGATGATTCGTTTTTCTGAAGCTAAGCGCCTCAATGATTGCTCGGGAGTCCACTAGCCGCTGAGCTTTCAGCTTTAAATCCGGCTCCGAATTTACTTTATCGCAATCTGACATATCGTGGGCCTAGCGATTGTTGTACGATGCGAGCGCCGATGAAAGGGTTGGTGGGGGCATGCAACCAAAACTGAAGTTAGTAAGACCGAGTCGACATTATTTCCCATTCGCTGCTTACCTGTTTGTCAGAGTTGGGATCGGGGCCATCGCCACGACCTGTGACGCGGCAGTGGTCGGGATCGACGTTAGTGCCTTAACGAGCGATAACGGTGG
>JBJSXJ010000285.1:0-19885 GCA_046086325.1 Planctomycetota bacterium
GGAACAAGGCGTCGTAGCTTGCCCGTGGCACGCATGGCGATTTCGAGTGCAGGATGGCACGTGGTGCGACAACCCACGCATCAAAATCGACTCGTTTCCCGTACGCGTCGTGGGTGACGAAGTGCAGATTCACGTCCCGCCCAAAGCTCCGCCTGAAACCGGCGTCAAGCGATAACGCCACTGCGTATTCACCGTGGTCTCGATGAGCGTATCGCGCACTCGCTTTTCCGTGGTCAATTGCTGCACACCTTCGCCGCTCACCCCATAACCCGCTCGCACATTAAACAGATAAGTGGCCGTCTGACGCTGCTTCTTGAGTTCGCGCTGACCTGCCAGTGCAATCGATCCGCCAGCTTCACCGCCCGCCGACAGTTGACTCACCGCCGTAATTTTCGCCCTCGAGGCGGCTTCGCCCGGTGCCGCCTCTGCAAGCTGGTAGGTTGTTTGCTGACGAAATTTACCCAGCGAGGATTGAAGATCCTGAGCTGTTCGCCATTCGGCTCCCGGCACCACCGCCGCCTCCGGCAACTCGCAGATTCCTTGCCGCGCGAGCTTCGCCAGCGCGTCGGCACTGAAGAGCGGTCGCAGATTTGATTTTTCGGGAATGGCGTCCAGCACCGCTCGCAGTTCGTCACTCGGACTCCAGCGTTTTCCTTCCCCTCGTGCCGTGATGACGACTGTCGCAGCACTGCCGATCAGCGGTTGCAGGGCACTGGCCCAGCTCTTTGCCTCCCCGGTCACCGAACGGGAGCTACTGGAGTCGTATTCCAGCGGTGTGGCGGGCGGGAGGTCGAGCCGCACCTGAATGCGTCGCACAATCTGCTCCACGGTTGCTTCACCCGCCCCGTCCGCGACGGCAAGTACGCGCCAGTCCTGCTCGATCGAGAGTTCCCAGGCCATCTTGAGCGGCTTGCCGCCAAAACTGGTTTCGGTCTCCACCTTCTGAAACGTTGTCACTCGAAAGGCTTGCTGCGGTTGCCAGTGCCAGCGCAGGGTCTGGGGCTCCTGCGCGGCACCAACAACGGGAAATAACAGGATGCTCAACCACAGCCAACGAACCGTCACCAAGGAGTGCCACGTTATCCGCTGGCTCTGCTGAAATCCTGCTTGTTTCATGAACGCAAATCCTTCACGCGACTGAATTCCTCGGGAGTCACATAGCCATCTTGGTCCGCATCGAGCTGCTTGAAATGTCGTTCCAGCAAATCGCTGCGATCTTTATACCGCAATTGGCCACTGAACGCCCGCCGCGCTTCGTCCCAACTCAGGCGACCATCTTCATCACGATCCGCCTGTTTGAAACTGGATTGAAGACCACGATCTCGCAGTCGATCAAACCAGCCCGCTAATCCTCGCGGCTCGTCTTTCCCATCCTCCGAACTCGCCGGCAAATAGTACTCGACATAACCCAGCAGCATTTCGTCGTAGGTTTGTGGTCCCCAGGTTACGACGCGACTGGAGTCGGGATTGGCGGGGTTGGAGTCACTGTTATCAAACCAGCCGGTAACTTTCAGATTCGTTCCAGCCGGCAGTCGCAGCGGCTCCCAGCGCCGATAGGCCAACTGCCAGTTGAAGTCGTAGTGCGGTACATCCAGCAGCATTTCTTGCCGCTGATCGGGATACGTGACTTCATACCGAAACGCCTTCCCGCGCAAATGCATGTGCGGAAAGAATGCCATCAGCATCGCATCCGACGGCACCTTGAGATTGGCACTTTGAGAGTAATTTCCATCGCCCGGAGGAATTCGCAGCCGCGTGTTGGCAATGCCGACGACCTGGACTTCATGACGAGGAGGTTCCTTGGCGAACCGCAGCGCCAGCTCGGTTTGATCCGAGGTCGCCTCGCCATTGGGTGTGTAGTGCATTTGGAAAATAAGCTTCGAGCCTTTTGGCAACCGTTTGGCAAAGCCGGGCTCATATTCAAAGTAGGCATTGCCTGGAACGTAAGCGGCCAGGAACCCGCGTCCCTCTTCGCTCACTTCACCACGTCCACCAAGTAGCCGTCCATCATTGGCTTGTACGAAGACCAGCACGTGATGCACAACACCGGGTGCCGTCGGCTTCACCTCAGCCGCCTCCACCCAGCGATCTTCATCCAGATTCAATTCCACTCGCAGAAACTGGTACGGCATCACCCCCGTGGCTTTCACATTGACGGGGTGAGGCAGACGAACAACCAGATCTGGTTGACCAATTTGCCATGACTGCGGATAGCGACGTGGCAGCGGCGCTTCGGCTGAATCGCCCACTGCAGCGTCGCCTTGCAACCAGCTCAGCAGGTCCGCGCGATCGGCTGCCGACAACGACCCATCGTTGCTCCACGGATTCGCATGACCGGGAGCAGGCGGAGCGGCAAACCACGGAGGCATCGTACCGCGTTCGACAACCTGCTTCACCATCGCCTTATGAGCGAGTAGATCCTGGTGAGTCTGCAAGGCGAACGGGCCCGTCCCGCCGTCTCGATGGCAATCTCCACAGTTGTTCTGAATGATGCGGGAGATGCGATTGTGATACGTCAGCGGCACGGAAGCCGTCGGCTGAGGATCCTTGTCGAGTGCACAGCCCGGGGCGGCGGTGGCGGCAATGACTGGCCGCTTATCGGCGCGAATCGATTGCAGCGCGGTGATCAAAAAATTCTGTCGTGGCTTTTCCAGTGAGTAGCCCAGCCCGTATTGATCGTCGATCGCTCCATGGTAGAGCAGTGTCTGAGCGGCATCGATCACCAGCACGTCAGCCGTGGAGGTGGCCGGCAACTTCCGCTGCAGTTCTCCCGAGCGGTCGTGAACGTACCGCACGGTCAGATCGTGTCGCTGCAAGCTCTGCCGAATCTCAGCCAGCGAATCGTTTGCGATGGGGTTAACGAGTAAGAACTGGACCGAGGCATTGGATTGCTCGCGGACGATGCGCGCGAGCGTCGGAAAATATTTCTTGCTGATGGGGCAAGAGGTGCTGGTGAAGGCGACCACTAGCAGTTGGTTTCGCTCGAGCTGCGACAAGCGGCCTTGGCGACCGTCGATATCGGTCCAAGAAAAATCCGGTAGACGCCGCCCAACCTGATGGTCACTCGCCTTGAGGATGACGGGTGCTTGCCGGCCACTTGCCGCGGCCCCCGCACCTTCGGAGTCCGAGCGCTGCCCGTCAGCGGCGGCGCTCGCTTTCGTCGACGAAGCAGCGGGGCGAACGGTATTCTCGTCCCACGCCAGTGCTCGCCAGGTCGGCCAGCAAGTGGAGATGATGATGAGCAGCCAGGAGCTGCAGCGCACACGCCACGTCGGTCGACGATCGTGACGGACCGCACCACTCGGGCTGCGAAGTCGCTGAAAACATGAATTCAGTTGCAAAAGACACATGGTCATTCTTCCTTGTTTTGACTTAGCCTAATGAACGTTACCCAAACTCGACTACCCCGGTTTCACGGCGAACGCACAAACCCCAGGCTGGGAAGGCTCGCCGCTACGGAAATCCACGACTGTCGCGGTGACACTCGCGATTTGCTCGCCACGGGTTTACATTGGTTAATCCTGGTGGTCAGCGAGTTCGTCCGCTGACCGAGAATGACTGCAAACGCTAGGTAAACATGGCCGGTTTTCTCCCCATTTCAAGGATGTTGATGATGCAACACACAAGTCCCTATAAAACGATTCGTTGGCCGAACGTCTTTATTGGGATTCTGGGGCTCTTTTTTCTCAATAATCTCGTAAATGCTCAGGAAAGCGTTCGGTTCAACACACAAATTCGGCCTTTGCTGTCGGATCGCTGCTTCGCCTGCCACGGTCCGGACGAAAAGCAGCGAGCCGCCGATTTACGGCTCGATCAACGCCATTTCGCCATCGCCGGTGACGCTGGCAAAGCGGCGATTGTGCCCGGTCGTCCTGCCGACAGCTTGCTGCTCGCGCGGATCCAAAGTCATGATCCGGCAGAAGTGATGCCGCCGCCGTCCGCCAAACGAAAACCGTTCACCGCGGCGGAAGTTGCGTTACTGAGTCGCTGGATCGAGCAAGGAGCCAAGTATGAAGATCACTGGGCCTTCTTGCCGCTCACCCGCCCTGCCCCGCCTGGTGTGCAGCAAGCGGACTGGCCGCGCGGAGCGGAGGATCGGTTTCTGCTGGCACAACTGGAAGCGCACCAGATTCAGCCGGCACCGGTTGCCGACCGGGCCGTGCTCTGGCGTCGAGTTGCCTTGGATTTGACCGGCTTGCCGCCCGATCCCGAAAAACTAACCGAATACCTCGCCGACTCGGCCCCCGACGCCTATGAACGCTGGGTCGACTATCTCTTGCAGTCGCCCCATCACGGCGAGCGCTGGGGCCGACATTGGCTCGATCAAGCCCGTTACGCCGATTCCAATGGCTACTCGATTGATGGTGAGCGGGAAATGTGGCCGTATCGAGACTGGGTGATTCAGGCGCTCAATCGCGATCTGCCCTTCCATCAGTTCACGATCGAGCAATTGGCCGGTGATCTCCTGCCGCAGCCCACCAAAGGCCAGCAGGTTGCCACCGGCTTTCACCGCAACACACTCATCAACCAAGAGGGTGGTTCGGATCGAGAACAGTTTCGTGTTGAGTCGGTAATTGATCGAGTCAACACGACGGGCGCGGTGTGGCTGGGATTGACGATCGGCTGCGCCCAATGTCATTCGCATAAATTCGATCCGATCGCTCACCGCGAATACTACCAGCTTCTCGCCTTTTTCAATTCCACCGAAGATGCCAATGATCGGGGGCCAGTGGTCAGCGTTCGGCGCGGTGAACTGTTTGACGCCGCACTCCCCGAGCCGACCGAGACTCCAGCGAGCCCAGTTGCGAGCGGCGACCAGTCCCAGCCGGCGTCGAAGCCGGCGTCCCAGCCAGCGGCCAAGCCGGCGACCAAGCCAGCGGCCAAGTCCAATCCTGGTTTGGCGAACGTCATGGTCATGCGCGAGCGAGCTCAACCGCGTCCCACGTTTCTTTTAACTCGCGGCGATTTCACTCGGCCTGATCGCGAGCAGGGAGTCATGAATCCGGACGTTCCCCGCGCCGTCTCCCCTGCTCTGCCAGCGACGGAATCGAGTCGTAATCGGTTAACGCTGGCGCAATGGCTGGTCGATGCGAAGAATCCGCTCACTCCACGCGTGACGGTGAATCGAATCTGGATGCGCTATTTCGGTCGCGGTCTGGTTGAGACCGAAGAGGACTTTGGCATGCAAGGAACTCCACCTACGCATCCCGAACTTCTCGACTGGCTCGCAGCGGAGTTCGTCGAACAGGGGTGGAGCCTGAAGCAGCTGCATCGACGGATTGTGACAACCGCGGTCTATCGTCAGTCGTCGCGTGCGCGACCGGAACTTCGTGAACTTGATCCGCGCAATCTGTGGCTGGCACGGCAAGAGCGAATACGACTGGAGGGAGAAGTGGTGCGCGATGCGGCGCTGGCGTCCAGTGGGTTATTAGACCGAGCGGTGGGTGGGCCGAGTGTTCGCCCGCCACAGCCCGACGGCGTCTATGCCTTTACCCAAACAGCTAAGAACTGGACCACGTCCACGGGCGGCGACCGCTATCGACGCGGCCTCTATACCTTTTTCTTTCGCAGCTCACCTTACCCGCTTTTGACGACCTTCGATGCTCCCGATTTTCAGACCGTTTGTACTCGGCGCGTTCGCTCCAACACGCCACTGCAATCGTTAACGCTCGCGAACGATCCTGCCTTTTTGGAAATCGCTCGTGGCTTAGCCCGTCGCATCGATCAGGAGCTGGCCGCTGATGCGTCCTTATCGGCTCGAATTGAACGCGCATTCTTCTGGACGCAGTCGCGTTTACCGGCTGCCAGCGAGCAGCAGTTGCTGGAGCGGTTTGCGGAGCGACAGCGTGTGCTTTTCGCGGCGAATTCATCGGCGGCTGAATTGCTACTGGGCGACCTGCGGGAACGTGTGGCAGAGGCGCAAGACAAGCCCGCTCGCAGCGCCGAACTGGCGACGCTCGTTGTGGTCGCGCGCGTATTGTTCAACACGGACAGCTTTATTACTCGGGAATAACACGGGAATAACCGACATGGGGAAGCAACAACCGCAGCTGGCAGACGGCAGAGCGAATGCTGACGACGACGCTGTGCTCAAGACCGATCTCCATTCGCACCGCCGCGCATTCTTTCAGCAGGGACTGGTTGGGCTGAGCGGAATTGCTCTGCATGCGCTGCTGTCGGATGAATCGCGTGGTGACGAGCCAGTTACGATTGATCCCAGTCGCCCGCTCGACGCACGAAAACCTCCGCAGCCAGCGCGAGCTAAACAGGTCATCTATCTCTTCATGGCGGGTGGGCCGAGTCAATTAGAGTTATTTGATGACAAGCCGAAGCTGCGCGAATTGCATGGACAAAAACCTCCGCCGAGTCTCTTGAGTGGTCGTCGCTTTGCATTTCTTAAAGGCACCGAGACCCTACTCGGCAACACTCGACCGTTCGCGCGCTACGGCGCAACTGGCATGACGCTCAGCGATCAGTTGCCCCATCATCGAGCGATTGTGGATGAAGTCTGTTGGCTGCGTGGGATGAGCACGGATGTGTTCAATCACGGGCCCGCAAAGATTCTGATGAACACCGGATTTCCCGTACCTGGTCGTCCCAGCATGGGTGCCTGGGTCACGTATGGACTCGGGAGCCCCTCACGCGACCTGCCCGGATTTGTGGTTTTGCAGAGCGGACCACGAGGACCGCGGGGCGGTGCTTCGCTCTGGAGCAGCGGTTTTTTACCGACGTCCTTTCAAGGTGTTCCCTTTCGCGGAAAAGGCGATCCGATTCTGCACCTGCGCAGTCCAGCCGGAATCGAACGAGAGCAAGAGCGAGATTTTTATCAGACGGTCGCGGCGCTCAATCAAACGCGACTGGACGAAACGGGTGATCCCGAGATTCTCACTCGCATCAATGCGTATGAAATGGCGTTTCGGATGCAAGCCAGTGCGCCGGAACTCATGGAGCTCTCGCAGGAAAATCAGGCGACGCTGGATGCTTATGGAGTGAAACCGGGTCAGCCGTCGTACGCCGCCAATTGCCTGCTCGCGCGACGACTGATTGAACGCGGAGTGCGGTTCGTGCAGCTCTACCATACAAATTGGGACAGTCATGGCGGCCCCGGTGAAAACCTCAATGCCGATTTCGAAAAAGTCTGTCGTGATGTGGATCAAGCCAGTGCCGCGCTGCTGCTCGATCTCAAACAACGCGGTCTGCTGCAGGATACTATCGTGGTGTGGGGCGGTGAGTTTGGTCGGACGCCGATGGGCGAGGCACGTGACACCATTGGTCGCGATCATCACGTCGATGCGTTCACGATGTGGGTCGCTGGTGGCGGCTTCAAAGCCGGGCACTTACATGGCGCTACCGATGAACTGGGATTTGGAGTAATCGAGGGCCAGGTTCATGTACACGATCTGCATGCCACCCTGCTCCATCAATTGGGATTCGACCACGAGCGACTAACATATCGGTTTCAAGGGCGTGATTTCCGGCTCACGGATATTCATGGTCGAGTTGTGCCTGAGATACTTATCTAATACTTATCTGAAACCCTGATTGCGTACCGGCCGGATGGACCACCCTTTTTCGTAGCTCTCCGGCAGCGATGTTCTTACACTTTTCTGGATGGAGATGCGGCGTGATTGTTCGGTCCTCTCAATGCAGATCGTGAGGTTTTTATGAGCCGTGCAGGTTTAGTTTGCCTATTCGTCTTCCACCTCATCGCCGCCATGGCGGTCGCGTTGCCAGCTCAAGACCGGCCGCAGGCGGCAACCTCGCATCAACAGCTCAACCAGGTTTTCGTCAAAGTCATACTCCCTGTCACCTCTAAAACGCCTAAGGCTAAAGGGCCTACCGTGGAGTCCTGGGTCGCGGAGCAGCTCAAAATGCTCGGCGAGACCGAATTCTTTGCCGTTACAAGCTGGGTTCCTATTAGTGACGCTCTACTCGAAGACGATTTCGTGGGCAATGAAATTTGGGATGGTCATCTTGGGGGAAAATCCGGCTATTGCCTTGCCCATGGCGACATTCCAGAACGAAAAGAGGGGCGTCTGTTGGTACGGTTGGCTGGCTGGACGCCTTTCGGTGGAGCGGCGAACGTCAGACTGCCAGACGAACCTGGTAGTCGAGCGGTTGGCCAGGTCCGTTGGGGTCGGAACGATGCTGAAGTGGACGGAAAACGAACAGAGGGCGAAGTTGGGCTGCCGTATGTTGCGGTTATCGTCGCGCCCCCACCACTCTTCCCAGCTAAGTTACGCGAAAAAGGCAAGTAGAGAAAATCAACTCTTGGAAAGTCGACTTGCTATCCCGACTCACGCCGCATTCGTCCGCTGCTTCGGCGGTAGCTTTAAATTGAAGAGACCGAAGATTTCTTTTTGCGACATGCCGGCACTCGCTGGAACACCCGTGTGGGACAGAATCGTGTTGAATAGCTCCCGTTTCTCATCGAGTACTTGATTGATACGTTCCTCGATGGTGTTTTGTGTGAGCATGCGAGTGACGGTTACAGGGCCGGTCACGCCGATGCGGTGAGCGCGATTGATCGCCTGGTCTTCGATCGCTGGATTCCACCAGCGATCAAACAAAAACACATAGTGGCAAAACTGTAGGTTCAACCCCACACTGCCTGCCCCATAACTCATCATGATCACGCGTTTGCTGGGATCATGCTTGAATTGATCGATGACCGTCTCCCGTTGTTTGCTGGGCATCTGACCATGGTATTCCAGCGTGCCGAAGCGAGCCAGTTTTTCGCGTAGCTTGGCGATCGTCACAACCCATTGAGTGAAGATGATCGCTTTCTGACCGCTGGCGGCCACCTCTTCGAGGTCGGCGACCAGCCGATCCAGCTTGCAGCTCACGCCAGTCACAGGATCAAAATTGCAGATTTGCTTGAGACGTAGCACCAGTTCAAAGACGTTTTGAATCGTGATGCCGTCACCCAGTTTTTCCAGTTTCAGAACACCAGCTTCTTCGGCCGTGCGATAGGTCTCCAGTTGCTCCGGCGAGAGATCGAGTTCTGCCTCACGAAATAATTTCGGTGGCATGTCGGTCATCACCATATCTTTAGTGCGGCGCAGGATATGGTCTTTCACGGCCGCACCCATGTGATGAGGCTTCATATCGGCACGCAAATGACCGGGTGAGAGAAATTCAAAGATGCCGACGAGGTCTTCGGGACTGTTTTCGACGGGGGTACCTGTGAGTGCCCAACTGCGTGTGCGACTGATGGAACGCACCACTTCACTGGTGCTGCTGAGTCGATTTTTGATGCGTTGGGCTTCGTCCAGGACACACAGATCAAAATGCAGTTGGTCACTGAGCACATCACGATCGCGCATCAGTAGTTCGTAATTGGCTAATTTGACGGGCGTGCTTTCTTGCTGCCACTGCCAATGACGTCGATTTTGATCGCCTTCGATGATGCCGACGGGAATCTCTGGTGCCCACTGCGCGAACTCGCGACGCCAATTGGAAACGAGCGGCTTGGGACAGATCAGCAAGACGTTGCGAACTTCACCCGACCGCAGCAGCAAGCGAATCGTGGTGATGGCTTGCATCGTTTTACCCAGTCCCATTTCATCCGCGAGGATGGCGGTATAACGAGGATATAAAAATCCAATTCCCTCATATTGATAAGGAAAGGGAGCGAACGGCATGTGAATGTCGCCGGCATTGACGAGTTGCTGCAGCGGCGGTTGCAAAACGTAGTAGAGGCGATCTTCTAGTTTAATGATGTCGCCAGGAGGCTTGATGCGAGTGGGCGCAGCGGCAGTAGCGCCCGGTGACTCGGGAGCAGCGGCAGCACCGGCGGGCGCTGCGGTGGCGGTGGGTGCGTCGGTCGATGTTGGGCTCTGTGTGGCTGCTGGTTTCTCCGGTGCGGGACTTTTTTTCATCCATGCCAGAGCCAGTGGCGATTCGGGAAATGTGAATCCGTAGGTGGCTACTTTGGGTTTGCCCATCTTGATGGAGATGGGACGTGGAGCGGCGATGTCCATGGAAACACTCTGAGTTTCGATGGATTCCCACTGAGACCACCCAGGCAAGGCGTTCGACCACAGCTGGGTTTGCAACGAAACATCGCCGCGCGGAGAGATGGTGTGGTCAGCACGGGGGGCGGGCACAGAGAGCCCGTCCGGCCCAGGCGACGGCGACATCGCGGGACGATCGTAGGACCAGTCGAACGTCTCCATAGCAGCTCCTGGGCGAACGCAAGCGATCAAGCGGCGGACTTACGCGCTTCGTCAATCGCTTCGCGTATCCGCTGAAATGGCTCAAACAACGAGACGATCGTGGGGTGCTCTGCCCAGCGTCGCATGACCTCGGGACGATCGCTGGCTTGCGAGGCATCCAGGCCTACCGTCTGACCGCTCAACTCAAACCGCTGAATGCCAGGAGGCCACTGGTCGGCCGGAGTGTCCGGCGGCAGCACCAGCAGCACGGGGGCCGATGAGTATTCACGCACGCTGAGCATGAGAGGCGAGTTGGTGCAGACGAGGTGAGGCGTTACCTTTCCCTTAGTCAGCAAAGTTTGCCCAATTTGCTCGGCATACAGGAATGGCTTCAGCGACGGGCCGTAGAGGATCTCTTGGGCTCGATTCGCTTTGACGGGCGCGGTGCAGTGGAATTCGAGTGGCCGACCATTGATGTTGAGCATCAGATAGCCGCCAAACAGTCCCTGTTCGTCATGTTCGCGCACCGTTAAGAATCCGAGGGCACCGCTGGCCTTCGCTCCATTCGCAGTCATGGTAGCTCGCGTCGAGTCGAACGAATGCGACTCGGTCAAGGTCTGAATTGCCTGGTCAGGTGAACTGCTGAAGAATCGGGTTTGTAGGGCGGGGGACTTGAGCGGTCCGGGGCAGTCGCCCGGTGTTAACGCCCCCCAAAGATTGCGTTCAGTCGAACTATTCGCTACCGCCGGATCAACTTACCTAACTTGCTCGACAACCCCGGTCCCAGCAGCGTATACTCCCCTACTTGACCATCTCAATGTGAAATCTTTAACGCTGCTGCGTCCGCACGGGAGCGAATCCGATGGCTGGAGAATCAGGCTCGATGGATGTGACGTTTAACTTGTTGGTCGACTCGGTTACGTCTCCCAAGCCAGCGCCGGTGGTCTCCAGCGTTCCTGCGGATGTGCAGATCATTCAGTTGTTGCGCGAACTGGTGAATGGCCAGCAGCGACAGAATGAGTTGCTGCAGCGGATGATCGAGCAGTCTAACGCCGCCCAGCAGGCCCGCGTTAACGAACTCAACGCATGGCGGGCCGCTCACCCCGGTTTAGCTCAGGCCTGTCATGATTCGATGGCAGCTCTCGGGCGTGCGCAGGCGACCGTGTTGAACGAGCTGACCGAAGAACTGCACGACTCTGGGGAACAGATTGAGGAGAGCCCTTATCTGATGGCGGAATTCATCGATCGATATGGTCCGCGGATGGCCCATTTGAATTGTCTCTTGCAGATGGTGGGACAACTCGGGCAGACCAGCAGCGGCAGCAGTGATCCCCAGTCGGATCAGTAAGGAACGCGGGATCGATGATTTGTGATTTGGTAAAGACCGTCACTCCAGATGGTTTGCGTTTGGATGGTGCGTTACACGCTCCGACCGCTCAGCCGGCTCGCGATTTAGGAGTCGATGCCGTGATCTGCCTGCATGGTGTGGGGAGCAATTTTTATGGCTCTTCGTTGCTGGAAGCGATTACGGTGCCGCTGCAATCGCTCGGACTGCATGTTTGCTGGGCGAACACTCGCGGGCATGACAACCTGTTTGCCGCCAGCTATCGATTGGGGCGACGCTGGTTTGGAGCGGCTTTTGAATCGGTCGACGAGTGTCGGCAGGATATCGCAGGGTGGCTCGACCTGCTCCGGCATCGTGGCTGGCAGCGAGTAGCATTGGTGGGACATAGCTTAGGGGCCATCAAAGCGGTCTATAGTCAAGCGGTTGAGCCTCGGGAAGAAGTGCGAGCGATAGTGGCGATTTCCCCACCACGGCTCTCCTATCAGTTCTTCCAGCAGGATCCGAATGGAACTGCTTTTCGCGAGGCCATCACGACCGCCCAGCAATACCTCGACCAACAGGCGGGTGATCAATTAATTCACGTTAAATACCCTTTTCCACTTTGGATCACGGCCGCCGGTTACGTAGAAAAATATGGTCCCGCCGAGCGATACAACATTGTTCCGCTGGTTCACCGGCTGAATTGTCCCACGCTGTTTACCTATGGTGAACTGGAATTAGAGTCGGGAAGTGCTTCGTTTGCAGGAGTTCCTGACGCTCTGCGCGCCGCTGCTCGTCCTGAGCAGAATCTTTCCATCCTGGAGATTCCCGAGGCAGATCACAACTATCTGCGGGCGACTGCCAAACTGGGACAGGCGATCACTTCTTGGTTTCACTCTCAATCACCGACTCAGCCCTAGTTTGTTTTTACAACGGTTTATCTTGAAATGACTGATCATCCCTGGATTGCTGACCGAACTCGTTCCTTTGATAGCAGTGGAATCCGCAAGATCTTCGACTTAGCGGGCAAGATGCAGGATCCGATCAACCTCTCGATCGGTCAGCCCGATTTTGATGTGCCCGATGAAATTCGAGCGGCCTGCATCGAGGCGATTCAGTCGCGAAAAAATGCCTACACGCCGACGCAAGGTGCCCAGGTTCTGCGTGAAAAACTACAGGCTCGAGTGAATGCAGAATATGGACATGAAGATCGCAGCGTATTCATCAGTTCTGGGACGAGTGGAGGCTTGGTGCTCGCCCTGCTCTCGCTGGTCAATCCGGGCGATGAAGTGATTATCTTCGAGCCGTACTTTGTGATGTATGAAGCACTGATCAAGTTGGCTGGCGGGACACCGGTCATCATTGATACCTACCCCGATTTCAGAATCGATGCCAATCGAGTGGAAGCAGCGATCACGGCGCGGACGAAGCTAATTTTAGTCAACAGTCCTGCCAATCCGACTGGGGCCGTGGTGAGTGAGAGTGACGCGCGCGAGATCGCCGAACTGGCCGCTCGGCGAAACATCGCCCTCATCTCCGACGAAATCTATCGGCTCTTTTGTTTTGATGCACCGTTCGTATCGCCGGCGAAATACAATCCACAGACCATCGTGATCGACGGCTTTTCCAAGAGCCATGCGATGACCGGTTGGCGTTTAGGGTTTGTTCACGGCCCAGCCGCCATCATGCAAACCATGCTCAAATTACAGCAGTACACGTTTGTGTGCGCGCCGCAGCCGGCGCAGTGGGCCGGCGCCGTGGCACTCGATGTCGACATGTCATCCTATGTGACGGACTATCGTCGCAAACGAGATATGTTGTACGAAGGTCTGCGCGACTGTTACGAGGTCCCTTTGCCGGGCGGCGCTTTTTACATGTTCCCCAAGGCCCCTCGCGGGACAGGTTCGGAATTTGTGCTGCGCGCCATCGAACAAAATCTTTTAATCATTCCTGGCAATATCTTCAGCCGACGTGATACGCATTTTCGGATTGCCTATGCCGCTGACGATCGCATTCTGGAACGCGGCATCGAAGTCCTCCGTCGGCTCGCCAGTTAGCCAGCCTGCCGTCCTGTTTGATCAAGCTAGAACCTAGTCGTCACTTGTGTCGGTCGCTTTCATGAGCCATTTTTATCAGTCGCTTTTTCGTGTGAGGGAAATCAGCATGATGCGTTGTTCGAGCCCGAATCAGAGTAGTGTTATTCGGTCACCAAGAAGGCGACTGGTAGAGATCCTGCTCATTTGCCTGACCCTTTTGCTCGCAACATCGCAGATTCAGGCGGCGGACGAGCCGGCTGCGGAAAAAGACAGAGCGCTGAAGGTTCAGGCTCCTCCCGCCGACATGAAGCTGGACCCGTTCTACAAGAAGTATGTGAGTGCCGATGGTTATCCGATTCTGAGTTCCGGTGATGTTTCCGATTACGCACTGCTCGAAGCTGCCTACCTCGTCAAACTCATGCTGGCCAAGCGGCCGGACGTAAAAGAGGCGATGGTGCGAGGCGGATCGCGGATGACGGTGATCGGGTATCGTGAATTCACCACCGATATCCCCGAACATCGTGATTTCAAGCCGAAAGATTACTGGGATCGACGCGCTCGCGGCACTGGCGGTTCACCTACTGATCCCGTTTGCACGTGTGCCGAGGAAAATGTACTGGGATACGAAGGCGATCCGTATTCCACAGAGTGCATCGTGATTCACGAGTTTGCTCATAGCATTCACCTGCGCGGCATGATGGTGGTTGATCCTACCTTCGACAAACGCTTGCGGGAGACGTATGCCGAGGCGATGAAGAAGGGACTCTGGAAAGATAAGTATGCGTCCACGAATCACGCCGAGTATTTCGCCGAGGGGGTGCAGTCCTGGTTTGATAACAATCGCCCACCCGATCACGATCACAATCACGTTCGCACTCGTAAGTTACTCAAGGAATACGATCCGGGATTAGCAAAGCTGTGTGAGGAAGTATTCGGAGAGACCGAGTTGGTTTACACCAAGCCTGTCACACGTTTGCGCGATCATTTGGCGGGCTATGATCCCCAGCAATCACCAAAATTTGTCTGGCCCGAGCGGCTGGCAAAAATTGGCGATGAGATTCGTCAAGATGCCGTGAATAATCGCCGCAAGAAAAACGCAGCCCAAACAGCTGCTCCCAAAGATGAAGATGGCTACGAACTGCGGCAACTTGAAGGCTGGACCTTACACATTCATCCTCGACTGCTGAAGGATGAATCCGAGAAGACCGAAGTAGCGGTGAAGTTATTGACGGCGCAGCTTCAGGAAATCGTCCGTGTGGTACCGGCCGGTGCTGTCGATCAGATGCGCAAAGTGCCGCTCTGGTTTTCACCGCCGTATCCGGGAGTGCCACCGACGGCGGAATATCATCCCGATCTGGGTTGGCTCAAGGAAAACGGTCGCAATGTGGCGATGGAAAAGAGTGTTGAATTTTCCGATGTGCGGGACTTCGAAGCCGAAACAAAACGGATGCCGAACTTCACGCTCCACGAACTAGCCCATGCGTATCACGATCGAGTGCTGGGGTTTGATCATGCTGGTATCAAGGAGGCGTACAACCAAGCGGTGAAGAGCGGTTCGTACGATGCGGTGGAACGCTGGCTCGGACCAGATCGACCGAAGCGAGTCGAAAAGGCCTACGCGCTGACGAACGAAAAGGAATACTTTGCGGAAGTGACGGAGGCGTTTTTCAGCCGCAACGATTTCTTCCCCTTCAACCGCGCGGAACTCGACCGCCATGATCCGAAGGTTGTCAAAGTGCTTCAACAAGTCTGGGGCGTGGATGCTGATCGCTAATTCGAATGAATAGCGAGTAACAGAACGTCGCTAATTTGAACTCGGCTGAACCTCCGTGGGGACCAGGCCGGGCTTAAAAGGATGACGCTGAAAGAAATCCCAGATGAGATCGTTGGCGGATAGTTTACTCACGGAACGCCCGAGGAAGTTGACCATGGGCGTGCGGCCAGGCCAGGTGTGACCGCCGCCGTCGATGACAACAAGCACGACCTCGGAGTCGTTTTTTCCTTGCGAATAGGTTTTCCGCGTCACGCCGAAATCATCAATTGCCGTCGGCAATCGTTCCACCAGCGGTTCGGCGGCACACTGATTCAGTTCGACCCATTGGCGAATGGATTCCTCGACGCCTTTGAGAGTGGGAAAGCCGGGGATGGAACGTGGCCGGATTTCGTACGGCACAATGCGGTCGCCCGAGCCATGCATGTGCAGGACGGGAACCGGTCGCTGTGGGTTGCTTTGTTCCAGCGCTACCGTGCCAGCTACCGGTGCGATCGCGGCGATGCGGTCCGACATCTCGGCCGCTAGCCGATAGCACATCATCGCTCCGTTACTCATTCCACAAGCATAAATGCGCCGCTGATCCAGGTTCGCGACTAACCCCAAGTCATCAATCACTTGGCGGAGATACTGGACGTCATCGGGCCGTCGAGCGGCACGTCGCTCGGCCTGCGGTGGACCACCAAACTGACCAGCATCCCAAATCAACAGTGGGCCCAGACCGGTCCCATTGGGATAGACGACGATGAACCCTTCCGCCTCAGCCTTTTCATTGAGCCCCGTGAATTTTTCCATCAGAGGTCCATTCATTCCGGCGCCATGCAGAGCGAGAACGACGGGCGTCGGTTTCCGGCCATCGTAGCCGGGCGGGACGTAAATGTGATAGTTCCTTTTTCGTCCGCGCTCGTTGCAGACAGAGCGAGTATGGCTGCCCGGCACGAGCGGCTTCTCTGGTTCCGCCACGCAATAAACATGCTGAGCTCCGCGGAGGAACAGTTCCGAGTCGACGAGGGCGGGCGAGGCATCGATGGGCTCATCGAGGCGATTTGTAGAAAGAACCTCGAGCTTACGGCCCGCTTTGATGACCACCGTTGTGCCATCGCGTCCCACCAGAAATAACTTGCCGTCGGCGGCCACAGGAGAGGCATAGACGTCCGTCAGTCCAGCCACTCGATCTGGCCCAAAAACCGGATGACCTTTCCGCGCATCGAGCGCGCTCAGGATGCCGTTGTTGCCGCGCAGAAAGTAGAGCTGATTGTCGTAGAGTACGGGGGAAGGAACGTAAGGTGTGGCTGACTGGTGGCTCCAGGTGATCTGAGGCGAGTTCGTGATGTCACCTTTTGAATTAAGTGGAATCGCCACGGCTGCTGCGCCACGATACCCACTCATGCAATAAACCGTGTCACGATCAGCGAGCGGTGATGGAATGGCGTTAACCGTCATCCCACCGCATTCCCAGATCACATCACCGGTCGCCAAGTCATACGAACGAATGCGTTTCGTTCCATTGAGAATGACTTGCTGACGATTGCCATGATGCACGACGAGTGGCGTGGCCCAGGAAGTTGGTTCGTCGCGATCGACTTTCCAGACCGTCTCCCCGGTTTCGGAATTCAGCACCAGCAGATGCGAGTTTTCTTCCTGGTCACAGGGAACAATTAATCGCTTGTCGTACAGGGCCGGTGACGAACCTTCGCCCCAGCCAAAGCGTGTTTTCAGACGTGGCAATTCGCGTCGCCAGAGCAGCTTGCCATCCAAGTCATAGCAGTAGATGCCGCGCGAGCCAAAGGTGACATAAAGACGCTGGCCATCGGTGAGCGGTGACCCAGAGGCATAGGTGTTCGTAGCGTGACGACCTTCATGCGGGACTGCCGTCGTCGCCACCTGTTTCCACAGCACTCGACCGGTCGCTCGCTCCAGGCACCAGACCGTGAAATCGTGATAGTTGGCTGGTGGTGCTGTTTTCGCTTGTTCATCTGGCTGAGCAGGTGCTTCGGCCCGTCGATCGGTAGGTACGGCGGATACCACGAACACGCGTTGTCCCCAGACAATCGGCGTCGCACTCCCCTCTCCCGCTATCGGCACCTTCCAGCGAATATTGGTCTTCGTATCCCAACTAGCTGGCGGCGTGGCGCGGGGAGCAACTCCATCACCGCGCGGGCCTCGCCAATGATGCCAGTTCAGGTCACGAGCCTCTTGGTCGCCGGTTCCGGCCGCGTTCACGACGTCTGTGGCAGTGGATTCCGGCGCACGGGCGACCGGTTCAGCCGCGCGCACAGCGGAGCTCTGGCCAGCACACCAGACAGTAGTAAGGACAAACAGCAGAAAACGACCAAGTTGCCAACGCATCTGGACACCTCCAGGCAGATAAAGAGTTCGCGGTCGACGGCGGCCCGATTGTAGCGAATGCCCGTCGTTACTCCAGCATCAGGGCCGAGCGGGCTGGAAGCTGCGGATCCGTCCTGCCGGGTTGAGCCCTAAGAGACTGATCGGTTCAGCCGTTTGAAAGCGCCCTTGATTGTCCGCCTCGTCGCGGGCTTCGATTCGCAAGATCGCCTTGGAAGGAATTTGACCGACGATGCGCCAGAAGTATTGGCCGCTATTGGTGAGTCCCGAGGCGATGGGGTGCCAGGGACCCGCATTCGTCTCCGCATAAGACAGCGTAATGGGACGCAGCCCCAGATGTTCATCTCGCGCATCCCAGCGGATGTCGAGTTCACCGGAATGTTGCCCTTCGCCAAAACTCACGCTGGTCAATTGCACGCGCGGCGGCGTTTGGTCGACCTGCACCCAGAGATCAGCGGGATCGCCCGCTACGGGTGCCGAACTTGCCAGACCACTTCGACTGATCACCACGACTCGAAACCCGTACAAGCCTTCCGCGTCCACTTCGATATCGAACGGACTGCGCCGGTCATCGTCGATCGCCCAGCGGCTCCAGGTAGCACCGCGGTCGCGAGTGCCCCACAGTTCAACGTCGGCAACTCCTCCCGGCCCCGCCGACTCGACATCGTAATCCAGTGAGAACTTCTTGGCGTTCGTCATCCGTGGCCGTTCACCACCAGGCAAATTACCCTCTGCAGGCTGAGTGGGAGGTGACGCTGGGTTGAGCAGATCGTTGCTGCTGGAGGAGGACACGTTGCGTCCCGGCCCCGTGGGGCTGGGCGGTGAATCGATAAGCCCGGGGATCACGTTCGATACGGCCAGTCCGGGACCAGCAGCCGCCGGGGCGGGCACATTTCCATTCACAGGCGAGTTGCCACTGGAGGACCTGTTCCCAGGCATCGGTGTATTGGCGGCGAGTGCGGGACCAACTCCTACCGCGTCGGGGCGTCGAGCTCCACGGAGCGGAATCTCCAGCGGTTTGGCGGCGACGGCGTAATTGCCGGCCTGATCCCATACTTCCGCTCGAATTTGCAATACGGCGGCGCGTGCTTCGGGCCAGAAATTAACGGAGCCTTGGTAGCGACCGGGAAAATTGGTGGCTGCCAGCGGTTCTACGGCGAGTAGTTGTTCGGCCCCCAGAGTCTGTGCCGTCACACCAGACTGCACAACTACGCGAAACGTGTGAGTCGCGAGATGCTCATCTTGGACGTCCCAGCGAGCTTGGATGTTCCCGGCCGGGCCTACGATCGCTTGAAAGGCTAGCCGCGGCGGGCTGGTGTCCACGACCGCACAGAGCTGCGGCTCCAGTGGTCCCTCCGGCTTCGCTCGGCCAAAGCGATCCAGCGTGCGTGTCGAAAGCCAATATTCACCATCGCGCGGGGCGCGAAAGTGTAAGGCTCGATCGGTCGGTGCGCCGCGCGAAACGGGCTGCCATTGCCGTCCTCGGTCGATGGAGGCCATCAATTGCACTTCCACTAAATCGGAACTGCGGCTATCGACCTGAAAAGGCACGTCAAATTCGGGCCGACGCGTGTAAAACTTGTCGCGTAGCGGACGCGCAGCCGAAGAAGGTTGCTGCCCCTGGGCGGAATTGCAGGGCAGGCAGGTGATCAGCAAGTAGAGGATGCCCAGGAGCCAGTGGTTGCTCTCCGGCAATCGTCGAACGGGAACCATGTGCCCTGCCCTACTCCCTTCAGGTCATCCTATGGCAACGGTCGGAAACGTAACCTCCGCTCTGTCTGTCATCGGCAGTTAATCCGGGTAGACTGAAGCGTTAAATCGGAAATGTTTGCCAAGTCTCTGTATCTTTTGTAGTCCCACCTGGGACGCAGGAACTTGTATGAGCCCAATCATCAGCCACGACAGTTGGTCCAGTAGCTGGATGCCACGCCCCATCCACCGCCGCCAGTTCGTAATCGCGACGACGGCCATCTGCGGATGTCTGACGTTTCTCATGCTGCTCTGGTCACCCACAACAGCACGAGCGGAATCACCGGCGGAATATCAGCAACTGCGCAAACGCTTAGTCAACGAAGTGTTGGCACCTCAGGGTATCACCGACCCACGAGTCCTCGATGCCATGATGAATACCCATCGCCATGAGTTTGTCGGGCCAGCGCAGCGCAAGAGCGCCTACTTTGACATGTCGCTGCCGATCGGCGAACACCAGACAATCTCGTCTCCGTTCATCGTCGCGTATATGACGCAGTCG
>JBJSXJ010000286.1:0-7927 GCA_046086325.1 Planctomycetota bacterium
CAAACGCTGCCGGAGTCATTGAACCGGGATATCGGCCATCCCTAGACCCGTTTCACGCAACGGATGCTGAGATTGATAAGCTGGTTCTAGACGAAAAGGCGCGCGAGGTTGAAATTAGGCGAGTAGCCGAGATGTACGGCGCGGAATCCTCGGCGATGATCCGTCTACGGCTAGGATTGGCGTTAGGTGGGCTGCGCGTCGGCAACACAGCACTAGCACATGAGTTACTCCACCGTTTACCTGCCATGGCGCCTCGCTAGTGTCGCGACGGACAGTCGCCCTGCGCAACGCCTGTTGGCAAGAGACTTAAGCCTTCAAGGCGACATACGCCGAACAATTGGAGGAGTGGGGGACGCTTCTGATGCCTACCGCGAGTCGCTAGGGGTAATTCGACGTCTAGCCGAGACCAATCCTTCTAACTACGTCTTTCAGCACGACTTTAGCGTGAGTCAAGAATGTATCGGAGACGTATTACGCGACCAAGGCGATCTATCCGGGGCGTTGGAAGCCTATCGCGAAACGTTGGCGGTTAGTCAACGTCTTGCGGCGGTCGATCCGTCTAATGTCACCTGGCAAAAAGATGTGGCTAAAAGCCGTTCATTGGTAGAACGTCTTAGCCATGTTGGTCAATAATCATGACCATGCGACTACGCCCAGTGTTTTAGCTCTAAAGCCACAGTAAGTCCAAGAACGGTTTATCGATTACAAGAGCCAAACAGTTGCATTGCCCCTCGGCCGCGCAGAGCCCTTTAATTCAGCGGGCCGCTGTAGGTCGGGCGCAGCGTACCGTCGGGATTCTCTTCGCAGTGCTGCTGTTCACCCGGCAAATAACGTGGTCGAGCTTTCACTTTGCCCGCTAGATTCGGTAAGGCCGCTTTGAATCGCTCGGCCTGCTCCTCGGTCATGATCAAACGATCAACCTTGGCGAGTACCTCCTCCAGGCTCCGCAAATCCTCGGGAGTCAACGTCGGTCGACCAGGAGCCCCGGGGATGGTGAGTTCCGGTTGTCCAGGACTAAAAGGAATATGCGACGATCGCCCTTTACCCGGTCGCCCCAGCAGCGGCTCTTGTCCTTCCTTCACCAGCGGCTCAGTCGCGCGAGTGGCCGTGTTGAACACATTAATCACCTTGATCGGCGTGCCACCGCGAATCGCCGGTCCCACCACATTCATGAATGTCGTGACCGTGATTTCCGTATCGCGCAGCGACAACCGCTCCAGCTTCGGCGGCAACACTCGATTCCCCAAACCGCTAGGGAAAATCGTGTCGTCTCGTTTGCGATCATCCTTTGTGATCGGACGAACGAAGTGCAGCCCCAAAATATGCTGACTGGCCTGAGCCTGAAAGAATCGTGAGAGCTGCTCGAGCTTCAAACTGGTCATGGTTCCTTCCAAGAGCTCCGCAGGCACGGGCGCTGCAGGATCAAGATCCAAGGAAGCAGCAAACTCCACATACGCTCCGAGCGCTCGCCAATAACTAATCTCCAGTCGATAGCCTTCCAGCTTCGCACGATCCAGCCACGTCTTGGTGAGTTCCGGAGAAACCGTTTCGGCAGGACGCGGAGCCTTACCTGGTTCGGGCTGCGGTCTCGAAGTATCAATCTCGCACATTCCCAAGAGACGAATCAAATCATCCACTTGGGCGCTTTCCAGCACCGTGTTCGGATTAAGAAACAACTTTTGCAGCAAGTTCGGCCCTTGCGCATACATCAAATCTTCGTCCATCTGCGGGACCAGATGGCGTAGCACAGCCGCCGTAACCTGCGTGTTGCGCAGATCGAGTGTTTCCAAACCGTGCAGCGATCGCAGAGCCGCCACGCCTTCATCATTCACATCAGTCCCCGAAAGATCGAGGTACCGCAAGCAGCGGCTTTGCGCAATCTGCTGCAAGCCCTCATTCGTGATGCGTGCCGGCCACACCCGCAACTGCTCGAGTTGTGGCAACTGAGCCAGCACGGCCATTCCCGCATCGGTTGTGCCCGCCGGCAGCTCCAGACGCTTGAGCTGCGGCATGTTCTGCAGTTCCGCCAACCCCGCGTCCGTCACGCTGGTGCCAGCCAGCCCGAGATACTCTAGCTGGGTCAGGTTGGCAAGTTTCGCCACTCCGCGATCAGTCAGTTGCTGGGGACGATCCGGTGCCAGTAAGAGCATCCGCAAATCGGTCACTTGGGAAATCGTGTCCAGGACACGATCGTTCGCATTCGCTCCACGAATCTCGACACCCACCAACTCATTGGAGTCCTTCTTGGCCCAAATCAGCTTGGTGCCACCGAGCAACGACACTTGGCGAACTAGTGCCTGATGAGACAGCGCCGGCTGAGACGGCTTGGGCCCTACATCTTGACGGCTACGCAGCGCAGAGCGAGTTGTCGCCGAGTAATAAATCACCGGTGATTGCCAGCTCTCACTAGTCCGCGGTTCGAGCCAGGGATCAGCAGCCGCAACCCAGTTTGGCAGGGCCCAACAAGCCAGACTGCAACTGGCAGCCACGGCGGAGAAGATTAAAGAACGACGCATGGAGAACCTCAGGGCCTCATAGTCTGACGAACATCGTGTACGGGGCATCGGGAGCAATCGGCTGCAGTTCACATGCCGCTGCAGTCGCGTTACTCGAGAACGAACAATCGGTCCGTACTTGCATCGTGCCGAGTGATTATTCCACAATGTCGCCCCGGATCACTCCACATGTTCGCAACTGAGGGATTATGACGATGACAACTCGCAGGCTAGTCGTAGCGTTCACGTTGATTGGAACCATGCTGACGTTGGTGGATGTTCTGCCCGCAGAAGACGCAGCACCGCTACGGCTTCACAAACGATCGCGAGTGGAAATGGCGGGCCGCTGGGAAGTGCGACACCAGGATGAAAACTGGACAGCGAACCAAACCGCACTCATCGTCTGTGATGTCTGGGATTCCCACCATTGCCTGAACGCCGTGCGGCGAGTGGAGGAAATGGCGCCGCGCATGAACAAGGTCATCGAAGCGGCGCGCGCACGAGGAGTGTTGATCATTCACGCCCCCAGCAGCTGCATGGCGGCTTACGAAGGACATCCCGCGCGACTGCGAGCTCAAATGGCGCCGTCAGCCACCAACCTCCCCGCGGACATCAGCCAGTGGTGCCATAAGATCCCCAGCGAAGAACGCGGGCCATATCCGATCGATCAAACCGATGGCGGCGAGGATGATGATCCAGCGGAACATCGCGCCTGGCATGAACGCCTCGCCGGCATGGGACGAAATCCCAAAGCGCCCTGGAAGGCGCAAGTCGATGTGCTGCAGATCACCGACAGCGATGCGATCAGTGATTCCGGAGTGGAAGTGTGGAACCTGCTGGAGCAGCGGGGGATTCGTAATGTGGTGGTCCTTGGCGTGCACACCAACATGTGTGTGCTGGGACGTCCCTTCGGCTTACGGCAAATGGCCAAGAACGGCAAAAATGTTGTGCTGATGCGCGACATGACCGACACCATGTACAACCCTCGCATGCGTCCCTTCGTCACCCACTACCAAGGCACCGAATTGATTGTTGAGCATATCGAGAAGTTTGTTTGCCCCACGATTACCAGCTCCGATTTTTTAGGTGGAGAACCATTTCGATTTCGCCACGATCGTCGCTCCATCGTCATGATGATTGGCGAAGACGAATATAAAACAAAAGAGACGTTACCAGAGTTTGCTCAGAAGGAACTCGAATCGCGCGGCTTCCAGGTCCAGATCGTGCATGCCGATGGCCAGGATCCTAATCAGTTTCCCGGGCTAGAAGCGGCCATCGAGAAAGCCGATCTGCTGCTGGTTAGTGTGCGTCGTCGTACGCCCACCACCGCTCAACTGGCGGCCGTGCGCAAACACCTCGAAGCCGGCAAGCCACTCGTTGGCATTCGCACCGCAAGTCATGCGTTTTCACTGCGAAACAACACCCCACCTGAAGCGGGCCACGCCGCTTGGCTCGATTTCGACCCGCGCATTCTCGGCGGTCATTACACCGGTCATCATGGGAATGATGTCCCCGGAGTGAAAACCAGCGTCGCTCCCGGAGCAGCCAGTCATGCGATTCTCGCCTACCTCGATCCAGCAGCCATCAGCGGTCGAGGTTCGCTTTACAAAGTTTCGCCACTCGAGCCCTCCACCACGCCGCTCTTGATGGGCACCATTCCCAACCATCCATCGGAACCAGTGGCCTGGACCAACGAACCTCGTTTTGGTCATTCACGTGTCTTCTATACTTCACTGGGCCACGCCGAGGACTTCCAGAACCCAGCCTTCCGGCAACTGCTGCTGAACGGAATCTGCTGGACGCTTAACAACGCTCCTCCCGTGGTGAGCACCAAATGATGACACGGTGGTCGGCAGATGTCGTAATCCTTGGTTCCGGCTTTTCTGGCAGCATCGCCGCGATGATCCTCAAAAAACTCGGGCACCAACCGCTGCTGGTTGACCGAGCCACTCATCCGCGATTTGCCATCGGCGAGTCCTCCACACCGGTGGCGAATCGATTACTGCTGGACCTTGCGGAACGCTACGACCTGCCCGCCCTCACTCCACTCGCGAAATGGGGTACGTGGGAGAAGACTTACCCCCAGCTACGGCGCGGCAAGAAACGAGGCTTCAGCTACTTTCCTCACCTCTCGGAGCAGTCGTTTCAGCCTCAGCAGAATCACGCTAACGAACTCCTCGTCGCTGCCAGCGCCGACGATCTGCACAGCGACACTCAGTGGTTTCGTGCCGATGTGGATCAGTTCCTCGTACAACAAGCACAGGCTCAAGGAGTGGAAGTTTTGGATGGCGTAACCATTCAACAGTTCCTGCCGCTGACAAATGGCCGAGCGTGGCGGCTAAGTGGCCAGCGGGAAAACAAGTCGGTAGAAATCGAAGCCGACTTCATTCTCGATGGATCTGGCGAAGCAGCAGCGCTGGCACATGCGTTTGACATCCCTTCCACAATCTCCGGAATGCACACCCGCTCGCGCGCAATTTTTTCACATTGGAATGACATTGGATCGTGGGACCACTGGCTGCAAACTCATGGTGCCGACCTGCAGGCTCATCCCTTCGCCAGTGACGATGCCGCTCAACACCATCTCTTCGACGGCGCCTGGATGTGGATCCTGCGTTTTTCCCATGGAGTGGCGAGTGTTGGTATCGCCATGGACCCTCGGCGCTGGCCAGTCCCGGAACACGCATCACCCGAGGAGGAATGGGAGACTTGGCTGAATCGCTATCCTGCCGTTCGCGATATCCTGGGAAATCGTATGCCTCAGACTCCACCGGGCCGAGTGATCCGCACCGGAAGACTCCAGCGCCGCTGGCATCAGATTGTCGGTAACGGCTGGGCCATGCTGCCCCATACCGCCGGCTTTGTCGATCCACTCCATAGCTCTGGCATCGCCCACTCACTGTGCGGAGTGGAGCGGCTCATGAGACAATTCGAATCCGCAGATTGGCGCCAGTCCCTGTCAAAGGGCTTGGCCGAATACCAGACAGCCGTGCTTTCCGAACTAACAATGATCGATCAGCTCGTCGCCGCCTGCTACTCGACCTTCCACCATTTCCCTCTCCTGATCGCCAACTCCATGCTCTACTTTGCGGCGGCCACCTCCTACGAAAAACAACGACACTTGGCCGGCTACAACCCGCAGTTGCGATTCCTGCTAGCCGGAGATGGCGAATTCACCAGCACCATTGAGCGCATCCTGACACAACTCGAATCGCTACTAGGCAACTCCGTCGGCAAATCGGACCATTCCTCGGCGCGCCCGTCGCGATCATTCAGTGCAGCCGATATCAGCGCATATCAAGAACTCGTAGCGCGAGAACTACAACCATTCAATCACGTCGGACTTTGTGACTGGTCGGGCGATCAGATGTATCGTTACACCGCAGCACCGCTATAAAAACGCTCTGATTGCTAATGCCAAAACGTGACTACTTCTCTGCCTCCAGCCGCTTTCGAGCCAGTTCAATTTCCGCCTGCTTGGCGCTGGTGACTGTGGGATACGAAAGCTGCAAATCGTCGATGGTGCGGGAAAGAATGTAGGAGACGGCCGTGCGCGTGACCCACTTATGGTCCGCTGGAATGACATACCACGGTGCCCACTCCGTGCTGGTGGCTGTCAAGCATTGCTCATAGGCCTCCTGATACTGATCCCAACACTCACGCTCATTAATATCCGACAGAGATAATTTCCAATGTTTGCGTTTATCTTCAATCCGGTCGAGGAACCGACGCCGCTGCTCTGCTTTTGAAACATTCAAAAAGAATTTGATCACCTTCGTACCATTGCGACTCAAATGCTGCTCAAAGCGATTGATGTCTTCATAGCGATGCTCCCAAAAGGAGCGATTAATGACCGCCGCAGGAATTCGCTGCGCCTCAACCAATTCCGGATGTACTTGCACAATCAGTACTTCTTCGTAATAGGACCGATTGAAGATGCCAATCCGTCCACGTTCAGGTAACGACTTACTGCAGCGCCACAAAAAGTTATGGTCCAATTCCTCGGCGGACGGATGCTTAAAACTATAGACCTGACAGCCCTGAGGATTGATCCCTGACATAACATGCTTGATGGTGCTGTCCTTGCCCGCCGCATCCATCGCTTGAAAAATTACCAGAATCGACCAAGTATCGGACGCATACAGTAGTTCCTGGGATTTCTCCAGCCGAGCGAGATTCTCAGCCATAATCTGCTGCGCTAGATCCTTTCGCTTCTCCTTCGGCACATCTTTATCACCCTCAAAGTCGGGATCGAAATCTTTGAGCCGACATTTCTTTCCGGGCGTGACAGAGCACTGCTTGATTAACTCATCCAGCGGAAACATGCATGAACTCATTTCCAAGTGGGATAGACCACCAAACCAGGAATCACGGTGCGAGTGGTGTACACGTTTTTGCCAGCCGTGATGTACAGCGTGCAGCCATCCACGCCCCCGAACGCACAGTTCGTAATGACATCTTCCATAATAGGAATACGCCCCAGTAGCTCGCCCGTCGGAGCAATCACATAAACGCCCGGGGGCACAGCGAGGCTTTCATGAGGACCTCGAGCGGCCAGAATGCCGGCCGCTACATAAAGATTTCCCGCTCGATCCATGCGCATGCCATCTCCGCCACGCCCCATACCAAAATCAAACAACAACGTCTGATTCTGTACCGCACCGCTTTCCGACAACTCGAAACGCCAGATCTTGCGATTGCCCCCTGGCGTCGGACAGCTGTCAATGACGTAAAGCTGCCGAGCGTCGGGCGTGACCACAATTCCGTTCGGGCGATCGATCTGTGGCTGGGCAAGAAGACGAGTGACCGTGCCATCCAGCTCGATGCGATAGACTCCTTCCACCGACATTTCCATGTCCGAGCGATCACCGTAGCGAGGATCAGTGAAGTACAAACGCCCCGCAGCATCACTGCAAATGTCGTTCGGCGAATTATACCGCTGCCCCTCGAAATGGTCCGTCACAATCGTGTACTCGCCCGTCCGTAAATCGGTCCGAGTCACTCGACGTCCACCACCCGGACCAAACTCCGCACCCTCGCAGTGGTAAAGACGCCCCTGCGGATCAAACGTCTGCCCATTCGTTCGATGACTCGGCTCTCGAAATACCGTCCGCTCACCAGCCGGACTAAGTTTCCAGATGCGATTACTAACGATATCCGAGAAATACAAATTCCCCGCCTCGTCCACCGCCGGCCCTTCCGTGAACGCCAGCGAAGTGGCCACACCCGAATCACTTTGAGCTACCACTGCCGGTAACGAAAGCCGATGAAAATCAATCGCGTGCGTCATTCCTAATTCCCAATCAAAGAGGCTTATTGCCGCACCAAGATACCAACTCAAATCCCCACCTCAACCGCCCCTGACCGCCCCCCATCTCCCTCCGAGCCTCCGAGTCTCCGTGCGAAACAAATCGGTTTGCGTTGCGCACGGT
>JBJSXJ010000287.1:0-6553 GCA_046086325.1 Planctomycetota bacterium
ACGGCGCGGCGATTCTTGGCGCCCGTGACCGGCGCGAGCACTCGATTGGGCGCTAGGCTATCGGTCATCCGCTGCGAGAACTCCACATCGCGCTCGGTAATGTGACTGCTGGCCCGCACTTGTTCCGCTGTCTCGTCCGCAAATGGTTCATCGGGGAAAAGCCGCGCAACGGCGGTGCGATAAGACTCCCGTAAATGTCGCGCGAGGTCGTGAATCGTTTGGAATTGAAAGAGCACCAGCACATGGACAACCTCACCAAGTTGCTCTTGAAGTTGATTGAGCAGAATGGTGCCTTGGAGGGAGTCCCCACCAAGTTCAAAGAAATTGTCACGCACCCCAACTTGCTCGAGTTTCAAGATCTGAGCCCAGGATTTAGCCAGAGCTGACTCCAGCGGTGTGGATGGTGCTTCATACGAGGTGTTGAGTTCGGGTCGCGGGCGATGAGGTTCTTCGACGGCTCGCACCGCAACAGGAGGTGTGGTTGGCACAGCCGTTGGCGTGTGCGCAACGGCATCGACCCACAACCGTTGGCGTTGCCAAGGATAGAGCGGCAAACGGACGTAGCGTTCGTCACCGTTAGCAAGTTGCTGCCAGCGAATGTTGACTCCCTGTCGATAGAGGGTTCCGAGCGCCTCTTCGTGCGGCAGGTTGCTGGTCGGTTGATGGGTACCCAAGAGTGACAGGCTAGACTGCTGACCGATGCCGCGGAGAGACTCGGTGGCTTCGATCGCTACGGTCGCCACCACTTCACGACGCTGAATGGTCGAAGTAACTACTTGCCAATTGGGCGAGGCAAACCGTGCCAATCGCTGCAGCCAGGCATCGGCCGTGGTGAGGCTGGCAAGGTTGACGGAGTCGTCGGCGGAGACACATGGAATCCGAGCGGTTTGGATCGTGATGTTCGTGATAGCCGCCGTCGCAGCAGCAGTGGGCTCGGCGCTGGCCAAGGCAATGCGCAAGGCATCTTCAAGTGAAAGGATTCCGGAAGAGACGGCGGCTGCTAACTCACCAACGCCAACACCGAGATTCACGGCTGGGTTGACCGACAGGGAGCGAAACCAGGCAGCGACAGCGATTTGATAAGCGAGTGCTGCGGCTGGTCGGTGCGGCGAGTTATTCCAGAACGTTTGATCGGCCAGAGCTGCACTGAGTGTCCAGGACGTCAACCGAGCCAGTACCGCATCTACTTCTTGCACAGCGACCTGCCATGAGTGGCCGGCCAGGGCACGCGGAGTAAGTTCAGCATCCAGTCGAGCCGAGGTGGCGCCGGGTTGGCGATTCATCGTACTCGGTGCCGATGCAGGGCCGAATAGAAAGGCAATCTTAGCCTCACCAGTCCCGGGCTTGCGTCCAACTTGAATTCGATCTGGTTGTTCCGCCGCACGTCCTTCCAGGAACAGCGAAAGGAGATCCGCGGCGTTGGCAGTGTGAGAAGCGCGTATGGCGAGCCGACAGTCATGATGA
Organism: Planctomycetota bacterium; assembly: GCA_046086325.1. GTDB lineage: Bacteria > Planctomycetota > Planctomycetia > Pirellulales > Pirellulaceae > JBJSXJ01. The sequence continues at coordinate 1,465 of JBJSXJ010000287.1, forward strand.
TCGCGATGAACTGCGGCGCTGTGGCAAATGTCCGCCCACGAGGCACCTTGCGGCTGCTTGAGTAGTGTTCGATAGTTTTCGGCCACGGCACGCAAAGCTCGCTCCGTACGTGCAGACAGCGTCAACCACCGCGGCGGGCACTCATTCAGGCAGCCTTCGGCATTGGCCTGACGGCACTGAGCTGTAGGCGGGGCAGTGTTTGTGGGCGGATTAGTTGGTTCCGGCGCATCACCAACGACCAAGTGCGCGTTGCTGCCACCAAATCCAAAGCCGCTGACACCGGCAATGCGTGGAGATTCACCCGGCCAGGGCTCCAAGGAAGTCTGGACCTGCAGCGGAAGCGTCTCGAAGGGGATGTCCGGATTTGGTTTCGTAAAATGCAAGGTTGGTGGCACTTGGCCATGATGCAGAGCGAGCGCCACTTTCATCAGGCTTGCGGCCCCTGAGGCGGCTTCGAGATGGCCGATGTTGGTTTTGACGGAGCCGATGGAGCAGCGTTGTCCAGTCGATCGACCTTCCGCTAATACCTCACCCAGTGCGCGCGCTTCAATCGCATCGCCCAAGTGAGTGCCGGTTCCCTGAGCTTCCACATACTGAACTTGTGCGGGAGTGACGCGGGCGGTCGCGTAGGCTTGGCGCAACACCAATTCCTGGGCCACTCGACTGGGCGCCGTAAGACCATTGCTAAAACCATTCTGATTAATGGCAGAACCACGAATCACGGCGTAGATGGCGTCGCCCTGGCGGCGTGCTGCGGAAAGCGGTTTAAGCACGAGTAAACCGGCGCCTTCACTTCGTACATAACCGGTGGCCCCAGCCGAGAACGCGCGCACGCGACCGTCCACCGCCGAGAAGCCTGCTTTGGTCAAATTCACCGTGGCCATCGGGGACAGGATAATGTTCACGCCACCGGCGATCGCCATTTCCGACTCACCCAGTCGCAAGCTTTGGCAGGCCATGTGGACGGCGACGAGCGACGAGGAGCAGGCGGTGTCCAGCGTGACACTGGGGCCATGAAAATCATAGAGAAAGGAAACCCGATTGGCCGCCAAGCAGTGTGCGGTTCCGGTGCTGACATAAGCATCCGACTGTGCCGGATCAGCGGACAGCTTCATACCATATTCGCTATGGGAAAGTCCGATGAAAACACCGGTGCGCGAGCCGCGTAAGGAAGTTGGTGGCAAGCCGGCATCTTCCAACGCTTCCCATGTCAATTCGAGCGACATGCGATGCAGCGGATCGAGACGTGTCGCCTCGCGATCAGAAATCGAAAAGAAATGATTATCGAACAATTCGATGTTGTCTAGAAAACCACCCCAGCGCGTGTTCATTTTACCAGGTGCGGTGGGATCAGGATCATAGTAGGCGTCTACATCCCAGCGTTCGGCGGGGATTTCACGAATCGCATCGACACCTTGCGTCAATAATTTCCAATAGGAATTGGGGTCATTCGCACCACCAGGAAAACGACATGCCATGCCGACGATGGCAATCGATTCCTCACGCTGGCGTTCCAGTGTTTCTAGACGCTGTTGAGTTTCCTTGAGTGCCAAGACTGCTCGTTGAAGCGGGCTCATCTGGGCGAGTCGACGTTCCAAATCGGACATGAGTCATGCTCCTGCAATTAACATTCGGCCAGCCATCTTCGGCCAGCGCCGGTCACACGGGGCTTTCGGCGGCGTTTCCATCATCGAAAGCGGGTAACGCCCCCAGCTTTTGCAACTGCTCTAAGACCAACGCATCCATCTGCTCATCGGTCATCCCCTCCACTTGTTCCATCGTCTCCTCGGCCGACACAGCGGTTGCCGCGGAATCATCGCCCAACGACTCCGCGTTCACGGCCGACTCTGGCGCCGCAGCAGTCGAGGAAAAATCGAGATGCAGCAGATCGCGAATAATATGGAGTGCCAAGCTTTCGAGCGTCGGGTATTCGAATAGCAGCGTGGGATTTAAGGCGTGGCCAATCGCTCGCGATACTCGATTGCAAAACTCCACTCCCGTAAGCGAGTCGAAGCCGAGTTCGGTGAGTGGTCGGCGCGGATCGGGCAGCGACGACTCATCCATGGCGAGTACTTGAGCTGCTTGCCGACCGAGGAAACTGCTGGCATGTTCTAAACGCTCGGAGGGAGTGAGTTCGGCGAGCTGTACGGCCAGTGTCGCGGTAGCGGCATCGGTTTTAGGCTTGGCGGCTCGAGCCGTTGCGGCTAACTCGCTCATCCAGATCGGTTCGGCTCCGGCAGGTATGCGGGCGAAGAACTTGGGCCAGTCCATCGGTAGCACGCCAGCCTGGGTGACATCATCGAGCAGTAAGTTTTCCAACGTGCGCAAACCTAGATCTGGCTCAATCCAGCCAATTCCGGCTTCGGCCCAGCGGCTTCCCTGACTCTCTTTCAGCCGCGCCGCCATCCCCACGTCACTCCACGATCCCCAGTTAATGCTCGTACCAGGAAGCCCCAAGGCCCGGCGGGCATGGGCGAGGCCATCGAGCATGGCATTCGCAGCGGCATAGTTGCCCTGCCCTGGTGAACCCAGAAGCGAGGCTGCTGATGAGAACAAGACGAAATAGTCGAGCGGCAGCGAGCTGGTCAGTTCATGCAGATACCAGCCTCCCAGCGCTTTAGCCGCCAGTACCCGATCAAATCGGGAACGATTTTGCTCGCGTAAAATGCCGTCATCCAGCACTCCCGCTAAATGGAAAACGCCACGCAGTGGGGGCAGTTCCTGAGCGATCGTCTGCAAGAGCTGTTCGACCTGAGTACGCTCGCCCAGATCGCAGCGCTGTTCCACAACGTGAACTCCAGCCAGTTCCAAGGCGTTGATTTGCTCACGGGCCTCGGCACTCGCGGCCGAGCGGCCGGTGAGTACCAGATGACGAGCTCCATGTTCGGCCAGCCAGTGGGCCAGTCGCAAGCCGAGTCCACCTAATCCACCCGTGATGAGATAGGTCGCGTCGTCCTGGAACCATAGCTGAGGTGGCAGGGCGTTTGTCGCCGCTTCGATCACCAATTTGCCGATATGTTCCGCTCGAGCCATGATGCGGAGCGCCGACACCATCTTCTGGATGGGATAGGTTTGCGACGGCAGTGGTTGCAATTCACCACGGCTGAAATAGGGCATGACGGTCTGGAATAGCTGCGCAATCACGGCGGGCGATTGCGCCATTAGTTCGTCCAGCGCGATGGCATGGAACGTAACACCCGGCCGTACCTGGTCCACTCGCGCTTGATCCCAGAGATCGGTCTTGCCGAGCTCCAGAAAACGACCGCCAGGACGCAGTGTTGATAAACTCGCTTCAATCGAATCTCCCGTGAGAGAATTCAGCACGACATCGATGCCCTCACCAGCGGTGACAGCCATGATCTCGGCGGCGAACGAGGTCGACCGCGAGTCAAAGACATGCTCGATGCCAAGTCGACGGAGATAGTCGCGCTTCCGCTCGCTGCCCGCCGTCGCGAAGATGGTCGCACCGCAAAAACGCGCGATTTGCACGGCTGCCAAACCGACGCCACCGGTGCCAGCATGAATCAATACTCGCTCCCCACGTTGCAACTGAGCGATATCGCGCAGAGCATGCCAGCAGGTCAGAAAAGCGATGGGAATCGTAGCTGCTTCGGCTGACGATAGTTCGCGCGGACAACGCTGACAGAATTCAATCGGAATCGTCACGTAGCTCGCGAAGCTATTGGGAGCGAGCGCGAGCACGCGATCGCCAATACGCAAGTCGTGCACGTCGGCACCTGCCGCTACCACTTCACCCACACACTCGCCACCGAGCGCACCGGGGTCGCCGGGGTAGAGGTCAAGTACATTCAAAACATCGCGGAAATTGAGGCCAGTCGATTGCACTCGAATCGTCACCTCACCAGCGGCTGGGGGAGTTGGCTCACACGCCACCAGCTCGATTTGATCCAGTTGTCCACGGCGCAAGATTTCCAATTGGTAGGCAGCGGAGGCGGGAGTCGTGAGTAACTTCGGCTGGTTCTGCTGCGTACGCGGACGAAGCCGGGCGACAAAACGATCTTCGCCTCGCAACGCCACTTGATCCTCGCGTCCACCCCACCAGAGTTCTTCGGTCAACTGATCCACTTCAGACTGCTGACCACGCGGATCGAGGTCGATGCGGACAGAGGATAACTCCGGGTGCTCCGATGCGATCACACGACCGAGTCCCCACAGGAGCGACTGCGTGACAGCGACGGGAAGTGTCGCCGGGCCGGCTGCCTGAGCACCGCGCGTGACAACCCACAAGCGAGGTGATGAGGAGCTGCCGGCATCAAGCGCGCCATGCAGAACATCGAGAAGTCCACCCCATCCAGCTTGGCGCGCGGCAGCGAAGTCTCCCGCATCCATACCGGACAAATACAAGATTCCCGGAGCGGCAGCGGCTGCGGGCCCGGCGTTTGCCGGCGAGTTTTTCGCAGCCTGCGCAAAATCGCGCACGATGCGGCGACGCTCTTCCGGCGACTCAGCACGGCTCAACTGGCAAACACATCCCTTGAGCTCTAATCGTTTGGCAACCTCTGCGCCAATTCCCGCCTGGCAGTCAAAAATCAGCCAGCTCCGCGGAGCTTCCGGGTGACGTGTGGGATCAACCGATCCGGTAACCGATTCGGCTGGCTGCCACGCCAATTCATGCACCCAGTCGGGCTGTTCGGACGTTTTCAAGCGCTGAATCCAATCCCGTGGCACTCGTCTTAACTGCACACGTTCCAATTCTGCCAGCACTCGCCCTGAGGCATCCAAAAACTGCACATCACCGAGTGCCCGATCGATCGTTAACAGATCGAGCTTGCCGACGATCCAGGCGACCTCGCGCAGGGAGTGCCATACGGTGAGTCGTTCGATTGAGACAGGTAGGAATGTATCGAGTGCTCGTTCCACAAACGGACGAGCAGCTCCGAGCGCTTGAAACGCGGAGTCCAGCAAGCCGGGGTGAATTTGATAGTCGCCGACGTGGTCGTTTTCGCGGGGGGGACGAACGGCACCGAGCACGGCGCCATTGTGATACCAGTGCTGTTCGAGCCACAGATACGATGGCTTGGGATCGAGTCCTGCTTGCTTCAGAACTTGCGCCTGCCACGCCACATCG
>JBJSXJ010000288.1:0-12160 GCA_046086325.1 Planctomycetota bacterium
GATCGTCGAGACCGTCACGTCGCCCATCTTCAGGGCTGTGTAGCGAGCGTCGGTCGCTCCGGCCGGGATCACTCGGGCCACCGCCAGGTTGCCGGTGACTTGCAGCGAGGCGGTGTTCTTCACGATCACACCCGCTTGGTTAACCGTCAGCGCGAGCGTATCAAGCGTTGCGCTATTCAGATCTGGCGAACCGTTACCGTCCGTGTCGACGCTCATCTGTCGACGTTCAAGAGCGAATTCGGCGGTGCCGGTGAGCGACACGTCACCGGCGGTGAGAAAGGCCTGGTCGGCTCCAGCGCTCGCGACGGCGCCGATCATGCGGAGCGAAAACGACGAGGTAAAATTAAGCGGTAAGGACTGCTGTACTGGGAGCATTGCAGCGGGATCAATCGAGTTTGCGGCTCCATCACGCTCAAAATCAAAAGCCTTAGACCAATTCAGGCGCACGAAGCCCGTAGCCGACGAGTTATAGTCCAGTGACTTCACCGTCACGGTGCCCGACAAATTGATACTCGGCGAAACCGCACGGGAAATAGTTGTTACATTCCCCATACGAAGTGCGACATATCTGGCAGTCGAACTGCCCGCCGGAGTCACCGTGGCGACTGCCAAAATGCCGCTCGTAACATCCAATTTAGCGACATTAGTCACTTCGACCGTCACCAGACTGGAAGTGACTTTGACCGCTACCTCGTTCAGTTCCGCTTGCAGTAAATCCGTATTTCCGTCGTCATTCGTATCGACGTCCACGGTACGACGACTGAGCGCGAAATCCGCCGCTCCACTCAGAGTCAGCGGCCCAGCAATTAGGAATTTTCCATCCGCCCCAGTGCCAATGATGCTTCCCGCCACGGAGTAGCGGAGCGCGCGATCAAAGTCGATCGGAAGGCTTGGCATGCTGGCCAGTAACTGACCAGGGTCGAACAAATCAGGCCGTCGATCGCCATTGAAATCGAGCGCTGTCGACCAGTTCAGGCGAGTGAATCCGGATGCGGCCATGTTGATATTCAAGTGGGCGATTTGAAAATCTCCCGACAGTCCAATGCTCGGGGTTCCGGCAACCAGCTGAGTGACCACGTCGCCCATCCGTAACGCTAGATAGCGATAGGTAGAAGCCCCGGCTGGTGTGACCGTTGCCAGTGCTAGTTTGCCACTGACCCGGAGATCTCCCACCTCGCCAAAATGCACCGTCACGGGTGAGTTACTAGCAACATTTAGCGCGAATCCATCAAGCCGAGCGGCGGGTAGATCGATCACCCCATCGCCATTGGTGTCCACATCCACGGTACGAACGGGCAACGTGATATCGGCGGAAGTAAAACCCGGCCCGGTCTTGATCACATCAAAGAGATTTAGTTGCGTTACCGTGCCTTGCAGGAAGACGGCTGGCAGTTTGCCGTCTAATAAATTCGCTGAACTCAGTTTCAAGTCGGCCGCCCCTTGCAGTTTCAAGGGCGTGGTGTTGATCGTGAGCGTCACAGGCAAGACGAAACTAAGCGGCACCACCGGATTGAATGACACTAGATTCTGAAAGGAATTGACCGTTAGTAATTCAGCCACACTGAAGCTTTTTGACGGGGAACTAAAGGCGACATCGAGCAGCCCCTGAACATGGGCCGTGCCGTTGGAGACTTGTAATGTTCCCAGTCCATCAACATCCAGCGCCAGATTTACCGCATTGGAATCCAGACTCGCACTGGCCTGAAAACGGTCCAACGTAATCGCCAAACTATTGGTGCCGAATCCGAGTTTCGGGTCGGCCAGATAATCGCTGAAATTAAGCGTCAGCGAGAATCCAGTGTTGAGTCTCAAGCCCAGCGTAAGCGGAATGTTGCCCTGCACAGGAAAGCTGGAATCGAGTGCTAACTGGTAGTCCAAACTACGGGACAGGTCGAAGTTGAAGCTTAAGGTGAGCTGCGAATTCTGTAACTGAATAGCGAATTGGTCGGGCTGAATTCCCAGTAAGTTTTCAATGCGAGTTTCCAGCGCGGACAAGGTGAGTGCATCGGTTAGCCCCGTGACTTTACTGGCAAATTGATCAAAGAAATCAAAGCCAATTCCTTGCAGCGGATTTCGGTCATTAAACAGCAACTCGTTGACACTGCGATTAATGAGTGGCAGTTTTTTATTCAGAGCGTCCGATACGGTGTCTTTAAGCGATCCCACCAAGTCTCTTATTCGCGAATAACCTTCCCGTGCGTAGTCCACCGGGTTGATCAGGCCACGATCGATTAAAATCTGAGCGGATTGAACGACCGGCAGTAACCGATTCGTGGAAATCTGACTGGCCGCCGGTAGGTTGCCTGTGAGCTCCCGCACGATCTGCTGCTGCGAGTAGACATCCTGCATCAGCTCGGAGTGGCTTAGGGGCTGCGTGCGACCGGCATCGGTGGCTTTGAGGTGCACAAGCTGGGCGGAACTGAAGCCGCCGGAAGCGGAAATCGCCGCTACCGTACCATCACCTCCGCCCGGCACAAGTTCATGACTGAACCACCTTTCCCCCGCTTTCGGCAGGTGGCCGATGAGTTCCGAGAACGGCAGCAGTTCGTTGGCGATACCCAGCGAGGGCTGAAAACCGGTCCGACCCACGATGCGATCGGCCTGATCCGTCACATCATCGCTGTAGACGATCCGCGTCTTGGCTGGGATGGAGGCAAAGGTTGCGGGCCCGAGAAAATTCAAGTCCAGCAGCAGGCGATTCGCACGGGGCAGGGGGACGGCGGGCGTCAAAACCTGGCCGCTTTCTGCCGGGCCCGCCAGCGTCATCGTCTCGAACTGACCATCGGCGTCGCTGTCCAGGAACTCATAGGTTGCCATGAGGTCGGTCAACGTTTGAATATAACGACCGATAAAATTGAACCGCTTTTGAGCCTCCGTGCTGCCCTGTAAATCCGCGAAACGCAGCGTGTCGTTCGCGCCAGGATTCCGAATCAGCTCACCCGATCGTAGGTATTCAAACGCGATGTCCAGAGATCGGCCGATCAACCGTGATCCCGACTTTTGCCGGAAATTGTCCAATAGGTAATTGAAGGTCGCTCCGGTTCCCTGATTGGGCACACCCACCTGAATCAGATTCTGCAGCTCAGGCAGCGTGTCGGGAGTCGCATCGTTGGCTTGATAAAGGTCGGACTGGAGGTAGCTGCGAGCCACCAAACCACCCGTACTATGAGTTACGATATCCACCTTCGGCGGGAAGCTTCCACGCAGAGACTGCCAGGTCAAACTGGCCTGCTTTAGGATCCCGCCGAGGTAGTCGAGTCCTGATTCATAGGTGGTGTCTTGGATGTCGTAGCCCGGTTTACTGGCCAGACGCAGGACACCGTCGAGTACGCTGTCCGACAACGCGACCGGAACTCGCCAGTCCCATGTGACCACGAACAGATCGACCCCGACCGTGTATCCGACATTGACGAGCGTTTGGACGAAATCCGAATAGGCGTTGGAGAGCGGTTCCAGCACCAACTTGCTGGGATCCGGACCGCGATTTAAAAACCACTCCTTCATGCCGGCCGCCGTGCTATCGGCAGCCTGAGTTCCACCGAAGCCAGGAATGAAGATGACGGGTCTGGGTTGACTGTCGGCGCTCGCATGAACCACCAGTGTCAGCTTGCCTCCGGCGATCATCGGCTTGAAGAAATAGCCTCCGCCGACGAGGCCTAGATAACGATCGAAATCGCCAGAGTAATCCCCCCCGAATGTGATGATGTCGAACGATTGTCCCACCGTTGGCTGGAAGCCGTTGATGAGGTCAATCTTGAGTGAGCCGCCCAGCACCAAGTTGCCTTGAACCGCGACTTGGTCGTAACGATCCAGCGGTGGCGATGTGCCCGTTGGCTCGGGGTTCAGTTGCCCGCCGATATCTTGGAAGGATCCAGGGTCGGCGGGCGACGTTCCGCCAATTTCGATCCGCAGCTCACCTGCTCGCCCCAGCACCAAGTTACCGGCGACCGATACTTTTCCCGGAGAGTTACCTGGGCTGATCAGGCCACCATTGTAGACGTCACCATAGACTGTCCCGGAGCCGGTCATGCGATCCTGGGCGAGAATTGTTAACGCTGTCGTTATAAACAGCGGATCTCGGGGAGACAAATGGACTTCCGTCGAGAGCGACGAAGCACCTCGCAGCTTAGCGGCCGCAGACATTAGATCGTCGTAAGCAAATACCTCGTAAGGATTTGCATTGAACATCGCCAATCGTGGCAGCACCGTTGCAAACGTGGTATTCACTTTTGTCAGTGGCACGGCCATCAAGGCGGTGGCGGTCTCGGGTGGACCGCGTGCCAGGACTTCCCGGGGAGGGGCAGCCATCCAGCTGATCCCGGATTCGACCGTGGAGTCGACGTTTTCGGGATCCGAAAACTCGGTGGCGAAAGCCACTGGTTTCACCATCAACTCAGGGTCGCTGCAGGCGTAGAGGTCACCTTTCTGTTCGAAGTCGAAACTGGCGACGGCGATTTCGCAGTCAGCCAGGAGCGGCGGCTCTATGTCGGCCGAGTCCCCGAAAAAGGGTGCCGTTTTCGGCATACAAGCCACCGGTGATTCGGCGGGCTCAGCAGCGTCGCAGCCACCCTCAAAAACTAACTCGTCTGAGGGGTTTAACTCGAAGCCCTCGATTGTAAAGAACTGGTCGGCTTCCACCGCCTGATCGGGGGAGGAAGGGCCAGTCGAAAGCACCTCATCGTCCCACCAATTTGAGTCATTCCAAACGCTGGCGACGGCGATGGGAGGGGACCGTTCATCGTCGACGGTCACTCCGTCCAATCCCATCATCGGCTCGCTCAGACCGGACCGTTTGGAGTCCCCATCGGTCATCAAAACCGCGGACAAAAAAAGGTCTGTGTCGGTATCGCCGGCGAGCAGAATGCGAGGGTCAAGTTGTTCCAGACGGATTGGGCGATAGCGTTTGTTACGCACACGAAGCCCCATGTCGCGGTAGCGCGCGACAGAACTGCCCAGGGGGAATGCTTCGAGGTAACGGGACGCCATCGGTATACAACTAACGGTTGGCCGTGCGTCCAAGCAAAGTTAGAAATCAAGAAGCGGTTTCCTACCAACTTCTTATCAGACGTAAAACCGGCCCCAACTCGCACCGCTAAGTCCGCGAGTGTAACGCGGCATCCGACATCAGCGCTACGCTGGCGCAGTCTTTGATTGAGCGGAGGTAATTTAAACGCGAGCTGAGTTAAAGTCAACGAATTCGATACCATATTCAGAAATACAATGAGAAGCTGGAATCGAGTACAATTTTTTTGGCGTTGGATTGCGGTTTGGATCAGCTAGCTTCGGAACAATTTTCGTGCCCAGTGACCATTCGGTAACGACACCCCATAAGGTTGATGCGGAGTCTCGGGAGGCGTTCCAGCGTGCCGCGAACGACTCGGCTGTCGGCTGTCCGGTCGCTCAGCAAGGCGGCTGGCGCGATCAGCCCTGGCGGGATCGAACAGGTGAGGTGGCGGCGATCTTCTTGCTATTCTTGGTCTACGCCGGCAGCGCTCCGCCGGCGGTCAATGAAGCCCATTATTTGTCGAAGGCGCGCCATTACTGGCAGCCGACTTGGGCGGCGGGAGATCTGTTTCTCGAGTCGCTCGACGCGCATGGCGTGTTCTACTGGATCCTGGGGTGGCTCACCGTTTGTTTTCCGTTACCGGTCGCGGCGTGGGTGGCGCGGGCGGTCAGTTGGCTAGCCCTGGCAGCCGGTTGGCAGCGGCTCAGTTACGCAGCTGTTCCCTGGCGCTGGCTCAGCCTGTGGACGGCGGCCGTTTGGCTGGTGCTGCTGGAATATGGCGCGATGGCGGGAGAATGGGTGGTGGGCGGTGTGGAGGCGAAAGGGCTCTCGTATGCCTGTGTTTTTTGGGCGATATCGCGTTTCATCCGGCAGCGCTGGTCGACGGGATTGCTCATCCTGGGACTCGCCACATCGTGCCACGTGCTGGTCGGAGGCTGGTCGCTGGTGCTGGCGGTGATGGCTTGGTTGAGTGTGGGAACGCGGCGACCAGCGATGCTCTCTTTATTACCTGCCGCAGCGGGAGCGATTCTGCTGGCACTGCCTGGCCTCTGGCCGGCCCTTGGACTAACGCGCGGTCAGGATCCGGTTGTCGTACTGGAAGCAAACTGGATTTACGTTTTCGCGCGTCTTCCCCACCATCTCCTGTTTCATGCGCTGCGCTGGCCGGATATTCTCGCCCACACAGCACTGCTCGTCGTGTGGCTGGTCGTGGGAATGTTAACGCCCTGCCACCTGCGTAGTGACCATTTGGGACAGCGTCCGCTGCGAGGATTTGTCGGAGGTGCCGTTGTGCTGGCGATCGTCGGCGCCGTGCTGGACCAGTTATGGCTGAGTGACTGGGAGTTGGCGGCCACGTTCCTTAAGTACTACTGGTTTCGCCTGAGTGATGCGATGTTGCCGGCCGGAGTGGCGCTTGCCACGGGAGCTGCGCTGATGGGATGGCGAATCGCCCGGCCCAGACTGGCAACCCTGGGTCTCACCCTGCTCGGCCTGTTCGCTCTGGTGGCGAACTGGCACCATGCGCGCCATTCCGGGCTCTTGTCGCCCGACCCGATTGACCTGCAACTAGGTCGACTGGCGGACCTCGGCTGGCTCTCGCGCAGCGACGTCCCGCGCGTGGCGCGCGAGTGGCGCAGCACCTGTCGGTGGATTGGCGAGCAGACGCCGCTCGGCACGCGATTTTTGACTCCCCGCAATCAAATGACGTTCAAATGGTATGCGGGGCGCGCGGAAGCGGTGAACGTTAAAGACATTCCGCAGGATGCGCGGCACGTGATTCGATGGCAGGATCGTCGTGAGCTCCTGTATCCACCCAATACGGGACCCGTGGGATTGCTGGCTCACGAACCAGAGCGTTTGCTGGAACTAGCACGGCAGTTCGATTGCGATTACATCGTCCTCGATTATTTTCTGGCTCGACAGGCAGAAACGCCGCTCGAGCTTCCCGACTGGCCGCTGGTTTATCAGTCTGCGGGCGACCGATCATCCGCCTGTTTTCTGGTGTTCAAGATTCCGCCTCAAGCTGCCCCAACACCTGGAAGCAAGTGAAGGATTGCGATGGATGCCGAGTTTCTACTGCGACAACGACTAGCTGCTGGAACGGGGCTTGGCTGGTCCCAGCGAGCACCTGCGCATCGACACTGGGCGCACCGCCTGTCCTACGGCCGTCATGCAGGTCCCGCGCCGTGGAACCACCGGGCGGCGTCCGTCATGGTGATTCTTGCTCGTAGTCCACGGCACTGGTTCATTCCGCTCATCGTACGCCCGTCGACGATGCGTGCTCATGCGGGCCAAGTGGCGCTGCCTGGTGGCAGTCGACAGGCGAATGAAAATGCTTGTCAATGTGCCATCCGCGAAACGTCTGAAGAGATCGGGGTGGACTCCACAAGGTACCGCATCGTGGGTCCGCTTAGTCCGGTTTATATCTACGTCAGCAACTTTTTAGTTGAGCCTTGGCTGGCGATTGCCGACGAGGGCTTGCAGTTTCAGCCGAATCCCGATGAGGTTTCCGAGATCCTCGAGTTTCCCTGCGCTGAGCTGTCCAATCCCAAACTACGGGGTGAGCATACGATTAATCGTTTTGGTGTCGACTTCCTCACGCCGCATCTGCAATGGGCCGAGCGTCGAATTTGGGGTGCCACCAGTTCGATCCTGGGTGAGGTGCAGGAGTTACTTTCCACCGTGAACTGGCCTCTGTCCTGACTTGGCGACGGTCGCCAGGGCGATATACTAACCGCTCTTTCCAATCCCACTGGCAACTCTCCACCTCGGCGGGCGTTTCATCACGAGATTGAAAACGAACGACGGTGCGCTGGAGCAAGAGACGGATCGATGGCAGCTAAAATTCTACGAGCCGGAATACTTGGCGCGACTGGCTACACCGCATTGGAGCTGATGAAGATTTTACTGCGGCATCCCGCGGTTCAGATTACGACATTGACGAGTCGCCAAAAGGATCGACCGCATCTGAGTACCGTCCATCCAACTCTCGCGACGCGGCTGGACTTGCATCTGGAGGATTTGGAACCGACCGCGATCGCCGCTCGCTGCGATGTCGTGTTCAGCTGTTTGCCGCACGCCGCTTCGGCAGAAATTTGTGCACCCTTAGTGGCGGCCGGAGCGCGGGTGGTCGACTTCAGCGCCGACTATCGTTTAAGTTCGGCTGGGTTGTATGAGAAATGGTATGAGCATCAGCATCCCGATCCAACTCGGTTAGGCTCGACTGTCTATGGCCTACCAGAACTCTTCGGCAGCCAAATCACTCCGGCTAAGCTGGTGGCGAATCCGGGCTGTTATCCCACTTCAGCCATCCTCGCCCTCGCGCCGCTGTTATCGGCAGATCTCATCGAGTCGCAGGATATTATTGTGGATTCGAAAAGTGGTGTGAGTGGCGCGGGACGTACGCCCAAATTGACCACTCACTTTCCCGAATGCAATGAAAGCTTGGCCGCTTATGGTGTGGGGCAACATCGCCACATGCCAGAAATTGATGATGTGCTGCAGCGTGCCACACAGCGTGATGTTTCCGTGATCTTCACTCCGCATCTCATTCCCATGGATCGTGGGATCCTCACCACCGCCTACTCGGTGCCCAAACGCGCCGTTACCGAAGCAGAGTTAATCGAACTACTGCGATCGTTTTATCAGGGGAAACCCTTTGTGCGAGTTCGTGAAACCTTACCCGCTACGAAGGATGTGAGCGGCACGAATTTTTGTGATGTGACGGTGCGAGTGGTGCGTGGTCGGATCATCACGATCAGTTGCATCGATAACCTGATCAAGGGTGCGGCGGGAGCAGCGGTCCAGAATCTGAATTGGATGTATCAATTCGACGAGACGACGGCGCTGCTGTAACAAATCAATCGACAAGGAGAGGGGAAAGCATGTTGGTTCCACGCGGGTTTCGTTTGGCTGGTGTTTCGTGCGGAATCAAACGCGATGCCTCCAAACGCGACTTTACAATCGTGCATTGTGCCGAAGGGGCAGTGGCTGCCGGTGTCTACACGACCAATCTGGTAGTCGCGGCACCCGTCCAGCTCGATCGAACTCGCACACCATCGGCCGACATTCGTGTCATCGCGGTCAATTCAGGCAATGCCAATGCCTGTACCGGCGATCGCGGACTGGCGGACGCCCGCGCCATGGCTGCGGTCGCCGCGGAAGCCTGTGGCGCCCGGCCCGAACAAGCACTCGTCATGTCAACCGGCATCATTGGTGTCTTTCTGCCGATGGAGAAGATTGCCACGGGCGCACGACTGGCGGCGGCCCAATTGGGAGACGACGAAGCCGCGTTCCTGGCCGCCTCCCAGGGGATCATGACGACGGACAAAAGTCATAAAATCGCCTCGCGGACGGTCACGATCGCTGGCCGTGAAGTGCGTTTGGCGGGGATGTGCAAAGGGGCCGGCATGATCGGTCCCAGTATGGCCACCATGCTCGGCATCATCCTCACCGACGCTTCCCTCTCTCCCGCCGATGCGCAGGACATGTTGAGTCACGCGGTGGCGCGCAGTTTCAACTGCATCAGTGTGGAAGGACACATGAGCACGAATGACACGGTGGTGCTACTGGCCAGTGGCGCTGCCGGGACTCCCCCGTTCTCCTTTGAGGATCGCCAACGATTCCAGGATGCGCTGCAGGAGATCTGCATCGAATTAGCGAAACAGATTCCCGATGACGGCGAAGGCTCATCGCATCTCGTCACGATCGACGTGCGTGGCTGCCGTGCGCGAGAAGATGCTCACCGGATCGCCAAGACGATTGCGGAGAGCGCGCTAGTGAAGACTGCGATTTGCGGAAACGATCCCAACTGGGGACGCATTGTGTCGGCTGCCGGCTATGCCGGAGTGGCCTTTGACCCCAGCAAAGTCCATCTGACGCTCAACGGTACACAGCTTTATCGCGCGGGAGCGCCGGTCGAGTTTTCGGCGGCGGATGTGTCGCGATCGATGAAGGAGCAACGTGATACCTGGATCGAGCTGCAACTGGGGGAAGGGGACGCGGACTGTCGTTTCTGGACCAGTGATCTCGGGCACGAATACATTCACGTCAACGCTGACTACCACACATGACGTCGGCACTTAACCGGGCCCGACGTGGCATCGGCTTCCTGTCGATCGTGGTCCTTTGTGGAGTGGTCGGTTATCGGCTCCTCGGCTACAGCTGGCTCGAGGCGCTCTGGATGGTCGTGATTACGATCTTCAGCGTTGGCTATGGAGAAAAAAGTACGGCCCCCGCCGCAGTTCAGCTGCTCACCATCGCCGTCATCATCTTTGGAATTTCATCCGCCTTCTACACCTTCGGAGGATTACTGGAAATGGTACTCGAAGGAGAACTCAAACAGGTCCTCGGGCATAACCGCCGCGCCCGTGACATCGACAAACTCACCGGCCATGTAATCATCTGTGGATTCGGTCGGATTGGCCAAATCCTCGCCGCCGAACTAGCACGTCAAAACCTGGAATTTGTGGTAATTGATCAAGATGCGCAGCGCACCGCCGATGCCGAGCAGCGTGACTACTTGTTCATGGTCGGAGATGCCACGAGCGACGAAGTTTTGATCGGAGCTGGTGTTGGTCGAGCGCGCGTGCTGGTGACCGCTTTGCCGCAGGATGCCAGCAACGTCTTCATCACGCTCACCGGCCGCAATCTGAATCCTCACTGTTTAATTGTGGCACGAGCCGAACATCGCTCGTCCGTGCGCAAACTGCAACATGCCGGCGCCAATCGCGTGGTCATGCCTGCGACAAGTGGTGCCCAGCAAATGGCCCGCTTGATCACGC
Organism: Planctomycetota bacterium; assembly: GCA_046086325.1. GTDB lineage: Bacteria > Planctomycetota > Planctomycetia > Pirellulales > Pirellulaceae > JBJSXJ01. The sequence continues at coordinate 10,789 of JBJSXJ010000288.1, forward strand.
GTCCCTCCACCGCCGACATGTTTGAACTCATGTCCGAATCGAATCTCCACGGCGTCGCTTATGACGAAATGGAAATCACCACCGATTCGCCACTGGCCGGACGCACGGTGCGAGATTCCGCGGCCCATGCGAGTTTTCAGATTTTGATCTTATGCGTTAAAAGCGCCGACAGCTCGATGCAACTAGCGCCCAACGCCGACTTTCGCATGCAACCCGGTCAGACACTGGTCATGATGGGGCGACAGAATGATATCGATCGATTTCGAGCGAAATATCATGCACCTGACCAATCGTAAGAAATGAAACAACCGCCGAGTTTTGCCGCTATGACTGTCTGGATTCGACGAGCGCTGTTTATGCTGCTGGCTGGCTGCTGGCTGGTCTCTCAAGTTGGCTGTCGCGAGCAACAGCGGAATGCCTGGCTCGAACAACTCGAGCTAGTTCGTGCGGGTCAAGCCACGCGCATCGAGATCGCCGATCAACTCGTCCAGGATCACCAGCTGCAGCAACTTGCCAACCTGGAGACGCTGCGCGAGTTGATTCTGGATGAAACCTGCGTGACCGACCGCGGCCTCCAAGCGCTCACCCAGCTCCCTCGACTAGAACATCTACGGCTACGCGGCGCCGTCATCACCGACGTCGGGGCACGTGAATTAAGCAAGCTGTCGTCGCTCCGCCGACTGAATTTGCCCCAGGCCGATCTGACGAACGCAGGATTTCAAAGCTTGCTCGAGCTACCGCAACTCGAACTTTTGCGGCTGGGCAGCCCGCAACTCACCGATGCCGCGTTTAGCGAAATCGCCAGTGCCCGCCACCTTCTGTTTCTGCATTTGATCCAGGTACCGATCACGGACGCTGGACTCGAACATCTCCAGACGGCGACTCAACTGCAGTCACTCTATCTAGACGAAGCGCAAGTGACGGACGCAGGAGTGGAACGCTTGCTAAAACATTTGCCGCGACTGCACCTGCACTTGGATCAGCGTCACTCTGATCGCGACCCCAATCGACACTCGCATTCGTGAAATACGATCAGCGCATAAAGCACCGGCCACGACCGTGCAACCGGAAAAGAAAAAAAGGCGGGGTTGTTTTTTAACAATGAATAATCACTGTTACCACAGTAAATTACTGTGCACGACGGATCTTACTCGCACGATCACAGGCTTGAAGATGCGAATTGTCTCATCGGATTGGGTGGTGGCCCAACGTGCTATCCACAGTTGATGAAAAACCAACCCCGCCATCCGTGTAACGGTCAAGAATGTCGCTATTTATCACCGGCCAGAACAGAATTATTTCTTTTTAGCCATTTGCCTACGAAAACGACTAGCACCATCATGCCTACACCTCTGCCACCAGCCGCCGGTAC
>JBJSXJ010000289.1:0-15348 GCA_046086325.1 Planctomycetota bacterium
CCGCCAGTTCCGGCGGCACTTTTTCCAGTCGCCGCCGCAGGTGCTCGGGCAATGCAGTCGCGCGCGACGCTGCCGCAGCGCTTGCGGGGGTAGCCGTGGGAGAGGAAGCGCTGGCAGCGGGAGCGGTGGAAGACTCTGGACTGGGAGGTGCAGCGAGCAGCGGCCGGACCAAAGTAGCCTCGACGCCCACCACCACAAACACCAGCAGCCAGCGAATTAAGTACCCGCGCATAAACACCTCTTCACTTTCTAAATCGCGACGTGAATATCGCCCGCGTCGATGCGACGTCTCCCATTGTACTTACCCTGCAATTCCAACGCCGAACCAAGCGGCGAAAAAGCAGCCGAACGTGAAGAAAAAGGGTGCTGTTCGTTCCTATCGAGCGTTTGTTGAGTTTCCAAGTAGGATCCCGCCCAGTAGGATCCCGCCCACGAACGGCGAGGATCGCCCGCGCGACGGACTGGAAGTCCGTCGTACAAAACAGGTACGACGGACTTCTAGTCCGTCGAGGTATCCAGTGCGACGGACTGGAAGTCCGTCGTACGATCATTACCCCACGCTAATCGCTGACAAACCTAAAAAAACCTATCCTCGCGTCTTGAACATCGCGGCACTGCCCACTTCTCTCTGCGATAAAGACCGATCCCCGTGCCGCGACCCCGTAATTTGAGTTCCTCTGGGAGAGTTCTGGCAGCGGGCGACCGCAACCGCTATACCCTAGCGCTCAACAGACGAGAAAATTTGCCTCAAAGCCGCCAGCGCCGTGGTCCGTTAGTGCCGCGGGGCGATACCTTCCATGGCCATCATCCTCCCCATTCCCTGATTGGAAAACCAACATGAAGCGTTTCCTCCAGCCAACCTTTTGGCTCTTGCTCTGCCTAAGTTGTGGATTGCTGACAACTGTTCGCGCGAGCGCTGCACCGCCCGCGGACAACACCACCGTCAGCAACTCGCCGCCAGCCAAAGGCAAAGTAAAAGTTTTCATCTTGGCGGGACAATCGAACATGGAAGGGCAGGGGTTCATCGCCGCCGACGCAAAACGAAATGGTGGTAAAGGATCACTGGAGTATCTCACGCAGCAGCCCGCCACCGCCGCACGCTTCGCTCACCTCCTGGACACCGACAAACGCTGGGCAACACGCTCCGACGTCTGGATTTCCTACCTCGAGCGACAAGGGAAACTGACCGTCGGCTACGGTGCCCGCGAGGATCGCATCGGCCCTGAACTGGGATTCGGCTGGATCATGGGCGACTTGTTCCCCGAACCCGTGCTGCTCATCAAATGTGCGTGGGGTGGAAAAAGCCTCGCCGTCGATTTCCGACCGCCGAGCGCCGGAAAAATCCCCTATTCACTCGGCGAAAAAGGCGATGCCGACATCGCTTCTAATCCTGATATTGTGGGTAAGTACTATCGTGAAACCTTGTCGCTCACGCAAAAAGCACTCAGCCAAGTGAACTCACTCGTCCCCGACTCTCAGGGTTATGAAATCCTCGGTTTTGGCTGGCATCAAGGCTGGAACGACCGCATTAACGACAAGTTCAACGGCGAATATGAAAGCAACATGGTGCATTTCATTCAGGACATGCGTCGCGATCTGAAGACCGAAAAACTGCCGTTCGTCATCGCGGAAACAGGCATGAGCGGCCCCGAGGAAAAACATCCCCGCGCCCTATCGCTCATGAAGGCTCAGCGCGCGGCCGCCGAACGGCCAGAGTTCGAGGGGAATGTCGCCTTCGTCCCGACACAATCCTTCTGGCGAACTCCCGAAGAGTCGCCCACGGGGCAAGGTTACCACTGGAATACTAGCGCCGAAACCTACTACCTCATCGGCGACGCGATGGGGCTGGCGATGAAAAAGCTGCTCGCTAACCGCGTCCCACCAAAGGCATCGACGAAGCCATAACCGTCAAGAATAAAACGTTGGCATCGAGCGGCAAGCTGTCCATGTAAAGTACCGCTTGCACCACCGCCGCAACATCCATCGTTGGCTCCACCGCCTGCGTGCCATTAGCTTGCGGCACGCCGCTCTTCATGCGCTCCGTCATATCGGTGTGAGCGTTTCCGATGTCGATTTGACCACAAGTAATCTGCCAAGGTCGACCATCGAGTGCCGTGGATTTCGTCAGTCCCGTAATCGCATGCTTGGTTGCCGTGTAGGGCGCCGAGTTGGGACGTGGCGCGTGAGCGGAAACGGACCCGTTGTTGATGATGCGACCGCCACCGGGTGACTGCCGCTTCATCACTCGAAACGCTTCTCGAGTGCAAAGAAACGGGCCAGTCAAATTCGCGGCCACCACTCGCTGCCAAGACTCCACGTCCAGTTCATCCAGTGGTACGGGAGGAACATTGGTACCCGCATTGTTGAACAGCAGATCAACGCGGCCGTAGGTCGCCACGGTCTGCTCGAATAGATTTTGCACCGACGAGGCATCGCCCACATCCGTTGGACAAACCAGCATTTGCGACTCGCTGCCACCCGAGTTGACAGCCGCCAAACGAACGGTCTCGACCAGCGTTTCACGTCGCCGCCCGGCCAGCACCACGCGGTACCCGGCTCGTACCAGCCCTAGCGCCGTGGCTCGTCCAATCCCAGAGCCAGCGCCGGTAACAATCGCTACTTTCCCTGAGGGCAACTCACTCATGTGCGACCTTTCTTTTTGTATGGTCCACTGGACTCGCGCCCCGCCGCGGCCGACTTGCGCCGTTCGGCCGCGCGCCGCTCAGCCACCAGCGCCGCAAACTTTTCGGGCTGCCCGGAAATCTCGTAGAGAAAACGGCTGGGAATGGTATCGCGTGGGCGACCCCATTTCATTCGTGTTAGTGCCAGGGAGAGCGTCAGTCGTTCTTGCGCTCGCGTGATTCCGACGTAGCACAAGCGGCGCTCTTCGTCGATGGAATCACCTTCGGCCGCCACCGCGCGATGATGAGGCAAAAAGCCCTCTTCCATGCCCACCATGTAGACTTGCGGAAACTCCAGACCCTTGGCAGCATGCAGCGTCATCAGCGCAATCGCGTTGCGTTTGAGCTGTTTCTCTTTTTCATCCGTGTCATCCCGATCCCCCAGTACGAGCTCATTTAAAAACTCGCCCAACTCTGGCTTCGTCTCACGGCTTTCATACGAGCCGGCCGCGTTCACCACTTCCTCGACCGCCGACCAGCGTGTCGAGAACTCACTGGGATCCGGGTACAGCCGCTGCAGCTCCCCTTCATACCCTACTCGTTCGACGATTTGTCGCAGGAGCGCCGAGATCGACTGCTGTGGCGCCTGCTGCTGCAGCTGCTGAATCAAACGCACAAAATTTTGCACGGCAGGCCAAGCGCTGGCCGGCAGCAAGTTACTCGGTAAAAGGCTCGAATTCGGCTCGGCACTGATAATCTCCCACAGCGGCACGCCAGCTTGCACGGCGTGAGCGATCAGGGTTTCGACGGTTTTCGCTCCAATCCCGCGCGGCGGATTATTGATGACTCGCAAGAGTGCGACTTCATCGCGGGGAGTGTCGATGACGCGCAGATAGGCGATTAAATCCCGCACCTCTTTGCGATCAAAAAATGACATGCCACCCACCAGGACATACGGGAGCTTATGTCGCCGGAGTTCTGTTTCAAAGGCGCGCGGCTGCTCATTGGTCCGAAACAAGATCGCGATATCACGCGGCTCGACGCCCGGATCCTGCAGGCGCCGCATGATGCTCGCCACCACGCCCTGCGCCTCGGTCAATTCATCATTGAATTGTTCAATCCGAGGAGGCTCGCCATTAGGCCGGGCGGCGATGAGCTTTTTGTCGTGGCGTTTGCGATTGAAAGCGATGAGTCGATTGGCGAAGTCGAGGATGGCGGCAGTCGAGCGATAGTTTTGCTCCAGCCGCACCACCTTCGCATCCGGCCAGTCCTGTTTGAATCGTAAAATGTGTTCGACTTCCGCTCCCCGCCAACCATAGATCGACTGATCATCATCCCCCACCACACAGAGATTGCGATGACCACCGGCCAGCGCCTTGACGATGCGATATTGGCTGCCGTTGGTGTCTTGATATTCATCGACCAAGAGATGATCGAAGCGGCCCGCCTCCGCTTGCCGTACATCCGGAAAATTACTGAACAGATCTTCGGTGCAAAGCAGTAGATCATCGAAGTCGACGGCGCCAGCATTCTTGAGTGCCCGCTGGTAACGACGATAACCCATGGCAGCGAGATGTTCTTTGTCGCTGGACGCTACCTTGGCCGCCTCGGGAGGCCGGACCGACATGGTCTTCCAGCGGCTGATGAAGTTGAGCAAGTCGCCGGGCCGCAGCAGTTCACTGGGCACTTTGATTTCGCGGAGCACGCCGCGCGCGATACTTTCCTGGTCACCTCGATCGTAAATCGCAAAGCGTTCCGGGTAGCCCAAACGAGTGATATGGCGCCGCAGCACACGGACGCAGTGGGCATGAAAGGTCGAGACCTGCGGACGAAGTTTTTGTCGTTTGCCGAGCAGGTGGGTGACGCGTTCGAGCATCTCCGCGGCCGCTTTATTGGTGAAGGTGACCGCGAGAATTCGATCCGGGCTCGTGCCGTGCCGGATCAGCTCCGCAATACGAAACGTCACGACTCGAGTTTTCCCCGAGCCTGCGCCCGCCAGCACCAACAGCGGCCCGCGTAGCGTGCGAACCGCCTCCTCCTGAGGTGGATTCAATCCGTGTGTCATGCGGGCATAATACCAGCTGACCCGCTACCAAGGCAACGCAGCAGGCATCACGGCAACGCAGCAGGCACCACGGCAACGCAGCAGCTAGACCAGCGACGAGTCGTCTTCTTGGAGAATTATATTCCAATCTCTCCGAGCTTGCTGAACCATCCGCGCGGCATTCGTTTCAGAACACTGGAACTTGATCATCACCGCTTGGTCGGTTTGGCTTAGGTCGCGATTGTATCGATGAAACGTTTCGATGATCCAACGTTCGTCTGCTGAAAGTTTCTTCAACAGCCGCGGTGATGGAATACTTACTTGCTCTCTTCTGCGCCGCTTATCGATTCGCCTCCTATCTTGTACCAAACGGATCTTGTCCTCCAGTTTTTCAAAGGTTCGTTGGAGTCGTTTGCTGGCCGCTTCCAGGGACGAATCAAATTCCTCGGCGACTTTTTTTCGGAACGCCAAATCAGACTGGCTGGGGCGCTGGCAATTTAACCAGAGATGGACAATCCATTGGTCGTTTTCCCGCAGTTCTTCAGCAGCTAGATAAATGGCCTTTTCGTCGCTTTGCAGGCTTTCTTTGTCCATGGCTACTTCAGAAGGCGAAACCTCACCTTTCGGTCCGACGGGAGGATCTTTAACCTGGTCACGTATGGCATCCTTCAGCTTATCGTCATGATCTTGATTCAGAATGTTTTTTCGAAGGAGATCTACCGCTCGGCAGTCCGTAACGCGCATGACCACCTTTCGCATCAGCCTGAACTGTATTTCAGTATCCGTGATCTGCTTCTTCTCAGCTACTTCATCTTCACACCATCGCTTAATGGGTGAAGTACTCAGAAGCGAGAGTACTTCCGACTGGTCAGCAAAGGCAGAAGGATATTTCTTACTCACCCAACGGCGTACATCGTCGTCAAAATGCTTCAGTACCAAGATCGCCCAAGCTTCTTTGTCTCCCTCAATGGCCAAAAGAAACAGCCGCCACATTTCCGCGATGTCACGATCATTCGCCATGTTGCACCTCAAAGAAAGAAGGAGCGAAGGATAACCGTCGCAAGTTCCTCAGATTGAACTGGTAGAACTGGCGCTGCCCAGCGAGAGGAAGATGGTAAGTCGCGAATCTTGTTTCGTCAAACCTGGATTACAGAGAATCTGAAAAACCGCCTTTTGTCGCAACCTTGGCCGAACCTTCGATTGTCTTAGTACGGGGGGGGGCGGAAGGAACGTGTGACTCACCCTGGAGCGATGGCACTACTTTTTCAAGGTGGGAAGGTTTTATGCGACCGCAAAACAGTTCGAAAAAATGTTTCAATTATCAGCGGTTGATTTGGGCGAAGCGCTGGCAGCTGGCGCCCTGGCTGCTGCTGGCACTCGTAGCGACCACCACCGTCGCCCTCATCTGGGCCCAACCTGCGCCCGTAGTTTCAAACCAGCAGATCAAGTTAAGTGCGGTACAGATCGATCTTTATGACCAAGGACTTACCCAGCCGCAAAGTCCCGCTGCGATTTCCACCAACAACTCGACCCTGGCAGCTCCCGTGACGTCAGTTCGCGAACCGACAACCTCTCCGACTTCCTGCCCAGCGCCGGATTTTTTTTCCATTTCGGGCGAAAATTTTTGTCCGGGAAGCGAAATTCCTTGCGATTAGTTGAGAGATATCGCAAAACAGCGGCAAAGCGGCAACCTTTCCGCCCGAAAGCAAGGATCCGATTAAGATAAATTCGTAGACGAACGGCGGAAACGAATGCCAGCGGAGTTGGCTGATTGATGAGAGATGATGCGTCAGAATTCGACGAGGCCTGTGAGCGGGTGCTCGACGCGCTGCACCGCGAATGGGGGAGGGCCCCAGCAGAACCTGTTGAGGAGCAGGACAGAGACACCGCACCGCCATCGAATACCGAACCGAGCCAATCTCAACCTCACAACGCTCCCGTACCAGCAGCGTCTCCCGCGTTACCCTCGGCCGAGGAACAGGCTAGCAGAACTGCTTCGGAAACGCCTTTCCCAGAACCGCAGGAAGGCCAAGAGGCCCCTGGGGACTTCATTGACAGCCGGTACGAATTGGTACGGGAACTGAAAGGGGGCGGCCAGGGGACAGTTTGGGAAGCAAGAGACGTACGGACCCAGCGCAAGATCGCAATCAAATTGCTCAAGGTTGGGCCCCATCATGAATGGCGCGCATCTCGGGAACCGAGCCTGCTGCGTGATCTCAACCACGAGCACATCGTCGAGATCCGCGACATCCGGGCCAGTAGCAAACAGGGCCGGCCGTACATTGCTTACGAGTTTATCGAGGGGCACGATCTCAGAAGGCAGATTGAAACAGAACTGCCGAGCATTGAACAGGCGGCGGCGTGGTGCCGTGACATCGCACGGGCGATGCAGCATGCACATGAGCAGGGGGTAATCCACCGCGATTTAAAGCCCGATAACGTCATGCTGCAAATCTCCTCCAATAAAATCAAAGTGATCGACTTTGGCCTCGGGAGAAGTTTAACGCCACTCGGACACGACGATAACTCCTTGTCGAACGAATTCCACTTTGTTGGTACCAGACGCTGGGCTGCCCCCGAGCAATTTCGTGAAAAAGCGACGTTTGCCAGCGACATTTACCTCATCGGCTCAATTCTTTATTACTCGCTCACTCGACAGGCCCCGTCTGATCCAACGATCATGCCCAGTCCCCAGCCTGCCGATCTAAATACCACCACTGAGCTTTTGGAACCCAGCACCGGGGAACCTGGTTCTATCAATCAGATCCGTCGCGCAATCGGTGCGCCGGAGATTTCGTCCATACTCGAAAACATTTGCCTGCAGGCGCTCCAGCACAAGCCAAGCGATCGCCAAACCAATGCCAAAGAACTGGCCGACCAACTCGATCAGTTTCTGGGAGTTAATCAGAACTTCAATCCTCGGCAGGTCACAAAGCGTAAGCTGGGTGTTGTCCGCAAATCGGTGGCAATTACCACCCTCTGCCTACTGCCCGCGATTCTTTTTTTCGCAACTTTAACCGTCGCTCGTCGATTAGATGAGTCCCACGACAGGAAGCAGGGATTTTCTCGACTTTCCACTCAGGAATTCAAGGTTTTATATGGATCCCTTGGTGCGATCAAAGAAACCGGATTCATTCCATGGCTCCGCACAGGAATCACGGAGATAAAGCCAGAGGGAATCACTCTTATTGAGTTTAAAGCGACTCCGTTTGAATATCGCGAGAAGGCAATTAAATCGTTTACGCTCTCCCTGGAAATCCGTCCTCATGGGGACGACCCGAAATTCGGGATTTTTCTGGGATCGCGGAATTTAAGTGAAAAGCACAAACAGCAACATGTAATCTTCCTGGATCGACTGCGTGAGCAAGGCCAATCTCCAATCGAAGAGCCCAAACTGCTAGTAGCTTATCATCGACTGGCAAGACTCGAATTGACACTCACCGATGAGGGTGAGGAGCTTCGACGAATTCCGGGACAAGAAAACCACCAAGAAGAATTCCAGTTTCCTTGCCAAACAGCCAATTACTGGATACCGCTGGAGTGTACCGTTGCCGCAAATCATGTCACGTCCCTGGTAATCGACGGCCGAGACTGCTTGAACATCATTAATGAAAATCTTTTAAAAGAATGGCCAATTTCGCCCGCGAATGAGCAAAACCAAATCGTACATGGATTATTTGTGTGGGCTGCAGGAACTGATGGCTGTGAAGTCCGTAATGTCAAACGAAAGATTGTTTATCAGGAATAGTCGTTGACGATTTATCGATTGTTGTCATTTACTGACCGTCTTAACTGAGGAGTATGAACATGAGTGGTGAAGTACCACAAGTTGGAGAAGTTTACATCGATCCAGATCCGTTTAAATTCACCCCAGTTCCAGGAGGTGCAATGCCGGCGCCTGCTGCTAAGGTTTCGTGGGAGCTCTACAACGTTAAATTGCAGCCTGATGGACGAACCAAGACCGGTGACTTGGATGTCGTCATCTTTGCCTCAAGGCCAGGTTGTGTATTTGCCGGATATAAACTTATATGGCAATATGACCGCGCCACGGAATTTGTCGTGAGTGATTTTGCTGCGGTTATCGAGAAGCCGGTGCCCAAACCGCCTCCGGCTAGCGTTACAGACACGATTAAAGGATTAGTCGTTGGCAGGAAGCTTAGAATTGGCGTTTATGTCCGATATGAAGATGCCGGCTTCAAGAGTGTTTTTGATCCGCCCGTTAGCACTTCATTGATGCCGCTGACGGACAATATCCCCGGGTAGTGTTGAAACCCTGCGCTTTTGAGCTTAGTAATGAATCCACCACCCACCGTCGCCGATGACAGCCATGACCGTGCCGGTGAACTCTTGGAAGAGGTCCGGGTACGGAAAGACTCGCCGACGGGCTTGATAGCGCTACAAAAACTTCTACAGCGTCACCAACAACATGACGCTGTGCGACCTGACTCAGAGACTGCAGCAGATGATCGTGATCAATTCCACGAACTGCTAGCCTGGATTCATTCGCAGCGGCATCTGTACTCACGGCAAGAACTATCGCGTCAGCGATCGGCAGACGAAACGCTCGACTGGCAGCTAGGCATCATCACCGCTCAATTGCAAGAAGTCGTGGCGGATTACCATTACGACTTCTTGGCCGAAGAGCGGCCCGTGATTCGGGACTACATCGCCGCGATTCCCACCGCCGCCCAGCCACTCTTCACCCTCGCACTCATCGCGAAAGACGTCGAGCTGCGGACGCGCCGCGCTGAAATCATCAGCTTCGATGATTACCGAGCGGATTTCTCAGAGCTCGAAGCGGAGATCCGCGAAATCATCGGTGGCAGCGAGCCGGACGTACCGGTCCTCTACGGAGACCGATACCGTCTGCGAAGGGAGCTGCGCAACGACCTCGCCGGAAATGCCTACGAAGCCGATGATCGCCGGTTCCGACGAGCGGTCATCGTGCGCTTCTTGGAGTTCGTCGACCATGAGGAATTCGAACAGTTTTATAAAGAATGCTGGATTGCTGCGAAATTCTCCAACCCACACGTCATCCCCATCTACGATCAAGGATTAGCCCAGGGCAGCGGCTTTGTCGTCCACGAGCTACTCACCGGCGAAACATTGCTCGAACTAGTTCAACGGAAAAGAGTTTCACTCCAGCAAGCCGTCCGCTGGTGCCTCAATATCGCCGATATGCTCGCCGCCGCCCACGAGCACGATCAACCTCTCTATCGCGACCTGCGCCCCCAACAGTTCCTCATCACACCGAACGGAAACATCAAGCTGCTCAATTCACGACTAGGAGTCTTTCCCCTGTGCCGCTGGAGCAGCGCTGAGGACGTTCCTGTAGGCCTTGCATCTCCCCTGCCTGAAGATTGCCAGCGACGCACGCCAGCTGATTTTGTTGATTTCTGCTGGAGCAGCCCCGAGCAGCTCGCGGGTGATATGAGCCCCAGCAGCCAAGTCTTTCAGCTCGGAGCGTTACTCTACTTTGTTCTCACCGGCCAGCCACCATTTCCGCCGGCTACCACCGCTCGAGCGGCAATGGAATTAAGGCATAAAACTCCGCCAGCTGCTCAACTATTTCGCCCCGAATTACCGACTGATTTGGCCGATTTTTGTGAACGATCACTCGCCTTCAAGCCAGATGACCGCCCCGGCAGCATTCGCCTCTGGCGGGAAGAGCTCCTGAAATTCACCGACCTAACTTCCTCCAAGAGCACTGATTTTTCTGATTCGACAAACAGCCCGACCTCAGCTAGGGTACGCCCCACGATGACCGTCCCTGACCGCTACGTAGTCGACAAACTACTGGGACAAGGCGGCTGGGCCGAAGTGTGGCGCGCTCGTGATACAAGCCTGCGGCGCGATGTGGCTCTCAAACTGCTGCGATTTAATTTCGAAGAACAACACAAACGATTTGTTCGTGAAGCACGGATGAGTGCTTCGCTAAAACATCCGCTCATCGTCGGCATCTACGATCATGGCACCTTCGATGGACAAGCTTATATTGCCTACGAGTTGATCCACGGGAGCACGCTCACTGAACACGTTGCTCAGCAAGGCCTACCCGAACCGACAGTCGCGGCGGAGTGGTGTCGCGATATTGCTCGCGCGATTCAATTCGCGCATTCGCACGAGAAACAAGTCGTGCACCGGGATCTCACGCCCAACAACGTCATGCTCACGGCCGAAAAACGCATCAAAGTGCTCGATTTTGGTTTGGCTATCTATCTGAATCCCGGCTCCGTCGGAGAAATCTCCGTCACCCATTATGGAGTGACGCGATTTCGTGGCACTTATCGCTGGACGAGTCCCGAGCAACTGGATGGAATCGCGTCGCCTCTCAGCGATGTCCACGGCATCGGCTCGATCCTCTATTTTCTGCTCACCGGAGATTGTCCCTTCGGCGGATCAGACTTTGGAGAAGCGGTAGAAAGGCGGCAAAAACCGCCGGCGCCAGTGCAAACCGACCATCGCCGCATTCCTACGAAACTCGAGGAAATCTGCCTCAGAGCACTCCAGCCTGTACCCCAGTTCCGCCACAGCTCCGCCGCTCAATTGGCTGACGATCTCGACGAATTTCTGCAGACGAACGGGAAAGCGACGGAAAAACCGTCGCTCTTCGCACGTTTTCGCCGGCTGCTATTCAAGAAATCTAGCTGAATACCTTCCACGCCTTCATCGTCGCAGAACCGTTGATGTTGGGCGTTTGTACATAAGCAGACGAAGGCAACCGTTTGCGAATCGCGTTGTACCAATCTTGATAGGTGGCCGTCTCCTCGAGCGTCTCTAGCGCTTTCAGCGCCGAAAACGTAAACGCTCCATTCGGTCGACCAGCGAACCAAGCATCGGCACTCGTCTCGGAATCCTGGCAGCCCGACAAGAGCAGCGCATAGAAACTGCCCGGTGCCGACGCCGAACGCACCTTCCGCACCCCCATCGTCTTCACCTGGCTCTCCGATAAAAACGTGCTCGGAGGCAAAAAGCGGGCGCGCGTGATCTTGGGAACTTTACCCTTGCCCAGTGCCGCCGATTCAATAGGCGAAAATCGAGCCACCGTGCCGGAATGGCAGGAGTCCGAAATAAAGACCAGCCGCACACCGTCCGCGCGAGCGGCAAAAATCTTGGAGAGTTCGTCGTCGATGAGCGGCCCTTTGGAAAAAATGTCATACGGGCAAAGACACTCGTCATACCCGTCCGGCTCATCACCATTCTTGTCCGGCACGAAGGAGCCGTGACCCGAATACTGAATGACCACTTGATCGCCCGCCTTCGCCTGGGCAATCGTCTCCGCCATGCCAGCCCGCATCGCCTTGCCCGTCGCTGCGGAATCCAGGAGCGTCGTGACCGTGAAACCACGCGCCTTCAATAAGGCCGCCCAGTCCTTCACATCATTTACGCAGCCCGCCAGATCATTTCCTGAGCCAGGATAATCATTGATCCCAATGCAGAACGCGAACTTCGCCATGATCAGCTCCTCGCTAAAAGTTGGTAATAAAGTCCCAAACGTGGGGACTTTATACAACAGCAAGGCCGTGATTCCAAGCATGATTCGCTGGGTGCGCCCTATGCGGCTGACCGCCTGCGAAATAGGACCAGCACGGTATAAGAATTACCGCAGCGGTAAATTACTGGTCCGTCCTGATTTCCCTCGGGGTCGATGTCGAGCAACGACTCAGTGCGGCTGTCACCACCAGAAACCCGGATGGACCCAATTACTTCGCTGGAGCGCGCGATGCTGGAGTGCGAGCAGGCACACCATTGTCTCGGATGCGAGTCAGCAAATCCGTCTGTACTTCAATCGCGTCGAGGATCGTTTTCATGCGGCTGTCGAGCATCTCTACCTTTCGCTCCAGCGCATCCAGTCGCTCACTCGAGCCGGCACAGTTTGGTTCGTTCATGCTCCGGGACTCGGGAATGGAGATCTGCCGAGTGCTCACCGGAGCCATCATCGGCATCGCAAAATACTGCGGCTGAATGAGCATGGCGGGCATCGATTCCACCACCATCGCTCGCGGTGCCGCCGCCGGAGCGAACGATCGAGTGCCACGCGATTGCGGCTCATAGCTGCCCGTGTCCCGGCAGCAGCAATGCGAATGACCGTGATGACGTTGGATACAAAGTCCGCGATGCGCAGCAGGACGGCAGTTCGTCGCTCGCTCATCCGCTCCACAATTCTGCTCACCCGCCCCAACGAATCCTGGTACCAACAAAGAAATCGCCAGCGCTAAATGACTTAAGGAAACTTTCATGTTCTGTTCCTGTGGACCTGAAACCAAGGCTACCATCGCGGATGACGACTCATCCCTAACGTCGGTAGACCTGGACACTCGAATTGCCAGTTTCTTGACGATCCAGACTGACAGTCATAACCAGCAAGATTTACCAGGCCCCTCAGCAACAGGCATCCACAGCAACAGACATCCCCAGGAGCAGCTTGACGAAGAACATAGCGCCCGCTCATTCCGGGCGACGGCGGTTCCTGCCGCGTGGATCCGCCACCGGGAGGCGCTTCGAGTCGGCAGCACCAGCGGTACTGGCAGCACCAGCGGTACTGGCAGCCGGCGCACTGGCAGCCGGCGCACTGGCCGGAGCCTCGTCCCAGCGGTCACGCAGCTCGATCAAGCGATCGTAAATCTCCGTGGCCCGCGATTGCTCAGAGTTGTAATTCTCCTCCCAAGAATTATCCAACTCGCGCTGTCCACTCTTCGCATCCAGATCCCGAGTTAACCCGGCAACCACCGGTGCAGCTGCCTCGGTGAGCGTTTGCAGGAACACCAATCCGTTATTGGTAATCCCGTTTCCCGTGCGATACTTCTCGACATGAAACAGTCCGTCTCGTTTCACATAATGCGTGCGCCAAGGTGCCTGCGCGAACGCCTGCTCGCTCCCGAAACTAAAACCAAGCCCCACCACAATAAGCAGCAAGAAATTGCGAGATCGCATCAGACGGACTCCTCAAATGTCAAACAATACCTAGTTTAGATACTTACGCCGAGCTCGCATCCCTGCTCATCGCCGCATGACTCCGTTGGCTTCGGCCCCGGGGCCTAGCGATGGAGCTGAATTCTTCATGCTAATTCAGACTTATCAAGTTGTCTGCCGTCGAAACCTGGGAAAATAGCAAAACAGGGCAGAATCTAACGACTCCTGATACCCGGTTTCCACCTCGCACGGTGCTCGACCAGCCAACCTCTTAACTCCATAACTCGCCAGCACTCAGAACAACCCCGGTTATCAAGCATACCGGTTTTATTCATGCCACCCAATCTATCGGACGATACTCACAAGGCAGCGCTCGCCCCTCAACCGAGTGTCCTGCCCATCCGCATTTGAACCCAGCCCACCATCCATGGAGCGATCACCATGCGTCGCATCCTCACGATTAGCTCCTGTTTCGCCGCACTACTCTCCCTCGGCTCCGCCCCATCCTGGGCTCAGCAGCCATTTGCGGTGAAGCCCGCAGCAGCGGAGCATTGCACGGACTCCGGTCGCCTACCACCTCCCTGCCGCTGCCCACGCTGCAGTCCCCCTACCGACTGCACCGAGCCGCCGGCACGCACCCCACGCGAGTTGCCGCCCACGACGAATAATCGCGACCTGCAACTCGGCCCCGAAAATCGAGAGCTGCTCGGTCCCCAAGGGACCTATGTCGCACCGCCGCGCTCCGGTGTGACCGTCGGTGAATCGCGTGGCTGGGGTGTCAACGGCATGGCCATCACCTTGCCATCCATCCGACTTGCCATGCCTTCGATCGAACTTCCCAGCCTCTATCGAGCAAGTCGCGGTGCTCACATGCGAGTCGATTCGGCGACGGCTCCTTTCGTCGAACACCATGGTCAATTTGCAGGACAGGTGGCCAGTGTGCCGGCCATGGCGATGGGCGTAGGCCTCATGCCCCAGGCCGGTCTACCTCAAGTCGTCGCACCTCAGGCCGCGCCACGCTCTCTGCCGGCCACCGATCGCTCGCTACCGCCCTCCGATCGTAGTGGTCCTCCCGAGGAACCGGCCGATGCGCCGCGCTCGCGCAACCTTACCCCTCGTGACTGCACGAAAGGTCAGTTCTCGCAGACACTCACCCCAACCGACGCTCAGCTCTCCGAAGAACTCACCGCGCGCATCCAGCGTCTCGATCTCGCCGAACGTCAGCTACAGGAAAAATTGACGCGCCTCCAGCAGCACTTGGATGCAATCGAGACCGAACGACAACCGCGGGCAAACAGCGCTGCCGCCCCGCATGCCGCGACACCCGATGCCGGCCCGCAACCGGTCTATCAAGAAGGTCGCCAGGCTACACCCCGTCCACAACCGGTCACCAGCCAACGCGCCACCAAGAATCTCGTGCAGCCTTCAGCCTATCTGCCCGCTTTGACGACGATGGAACGATTACCGCCCGTCCAATAATTCGCCGTCCGATAATTCGCCGTCCGATAATTCGCCCGTCCAGTCACGCGCCGTCCAAACCGAACTCGCTCTGATGCGGCGCTCGATGGCAGCGTTCACCAACTACCACGACGCGAACAGCTCCTCCAAGTCTTCCAGCTCACAGGGATCCCATGTGCGGAGATAGTCGTCAACCGCACGAATCGCTGGGGAAACGCCCACAGGTTCCGCTGCCGGAAGGTAACACTCTCGCACGCTCGCCGTGCTGCTACTCTACCATCCCAGACTCGTCGCTGCCCAGTCATTTTCCAG
>JBJSXJ010000290.1:0-6427 GCA_046086325.1 Planctomycetota bacterium
TGTGGACGTTGAGCCAGCGCTGGTGCGGAGACAAGGTACCCTGCTTCTTCGTGGGGCGACGACAATGCAGCACGCGTCGCAATAGCGGCAACTGAAGTTGCCTAGCGACCTGTTCGGCGAGCAGTTCGGGACCGCTGGTACCGCGCGTCCAGCGCCGCCACCAGTGCGCTGGCAACGCGACGACGAACTCACATCCCTCTGCCCAACCTTCAGCGGACAGTCGCTGTCCCACGAGTCGTCCCATTTGCAGCGTCAGAGGCTCATGCACGGCCTGTTTCATCTTCACCACCGCCTCGCGCAAAGCTCCGCGGTAGTCGCCCAGTACCCAAGCCCGCTCAAAGCGATACGTGCGACGCGTGCAATAAGGGCAGGGGAGCGGCACCGGGCCGACCGAGCGGAGCGGAGCCGCACACTGCTCGCACCGCCGCCGCTCCGGTAACATCGCCGTAAACTGCCGCAGACAATCCGCGCAAAACAGCGGATCGGAACCCACTCCAGCCACTCCACACCACGCACAACTGGGCGGCAAAAGCAGGTCCAGTGACCGACTGACAAACGGCCTTATTCCTAACCGCCAAGCGGTCCCAACCCATCGAGAAAGCCCCTCTCGAGCAAGGCTGAGGCGAGAGTTTGCGCGCATCACGACACTCCATCATCGCCCCGAATTTCTTTGGTTGGTGCTCCCTTGCGACTCGGTTTTCACGATCCCTGCGATCCGAGTCGCTCGGCTGGTCGATCTTGACCTCCCACTATGAATCAGCCTATCGTGCCGACGCTGGCCGTCAACGGATCTACTCTCATGACCATTATCGATCGCTATCTGCTGCAGCTCTTTTTTAAGGTGCTGTTCGTCGGCTTTTTCAGCCTGATGGGGCTGTATGTCATGGTCGATACCGCGAACAACTTTGATGAGTTCCTCAATTACGGCAAACAAGAGGGTAGTTTTCTGCACGTGCTGCTGGACTATTTTGGTCCCCGCGTGCTGCAATTCTTCGACCGACTAGGACCAATTCTGTCGCTCATCGCCGGCATGTACACCATCGCATGTTTGCAGCGCACTAACGAGCTTACGGCGATTGTCGCTGGCGGAATTTCTCCCACACGCGTCATTCGTCCGCTCGTTATTGCGGCCACACTGGTGAGTGTTTTTGGGGTGGTGAATCGTGAAGTGCTGCTGCCCAAAGTGCGTTCCCAATTGATCTACAACGCCCAGAATCTGCGCGGCGAAAACGCTCGCCCGCTCACACCGATGTACGACAATCGCACTGACGTTTTTCTGGATGGTCGAGCCGCAGTCGGAGCGGAACGACGCATCGAATCACCAAAAATCGGCTTGCCTCCGGCCCTCTCAGCGTTCGGACAACGACTCCTAGCGCGGCAAGCTCGGTATCAAGAGCCACAAGCGGACCGGCCAGGTGGTTACTTGCTGGAAAACATCGAAAAACCAGCCAACTTCGCGCAGCTCAACTCGGGACGTATTCACGGAGAGCCCGTACTGCTCACGCCGAAGGATTGCGATTGGCTTGGTCCCGAGCAAGGTTTTCTCGTGACGGCGGTTCGCTTTGAACAGTTATCCGCCGGTCCGCTCTGGTCGGAGCTCGCGTCCGTCTTCGACCTCATCGAGGGCCTGCGCAGTGCAAACGTCGACTATAGTGCCGCGACTCGCGTACGAGTCCACGCGCGACTCATTCAGCCACTGCTCGATATGACGCTGTTCATGCTCGGACTGCCACTGGTATTTGGGCGTGAGCATCGAAACATCTTTGTAGCGATCGGCTGGGCCCTGCTCGTCGTGCTGCTCTTCGTCGGTGTTACCCTGGCCTGCCACGCACTCGGTTCACTCTATCTTGCCAGTCCGGCCGTGGCCGCTTGGCTACCTCTGGTGCTGCTCGTCCCACCCGCCGCACTCCTGGCCGGCCGCATCTGGCAGTAGCCGAATAGGTTCGTATGCGAATCCGTTGCCCGTAGTCACCAAAACAGAGGCACTTAGGATTTAAAACACAGAGGCACAGAGGTCACAGAGGATTTGAAACACAGAGGCACAGAGAACACAGAGGATTTGAAACACAGAGGCACAGAGAGCACAGAGGATTTAAAACACAGAGGCACAGAGAACACAGAGGAAAACACTGGAATTCTCCCCAGGACAGTCGTTTCTAGATTGTTTCACTATCTCCTCTGTGACCTCTGTGCCTCTGTGTTTTAAAAAAAGACTCTGTGTTTTAAAAAAAGACTCTGTGTTTCAAAAAAAGACTCTGTGTTTCAAAAAACACCGCTGGCACATAAGCTCTGCTATTGCCAATCGCATCAATCTGCGGTTAAGGAGAGGGGCAGCAGACAAGGAGGGACACCGGTTTGACATTAGAGACACCCCAGCGTGCCGCAGCGCGACCGTCGTCTGCTGCGCTCGCGCGCCTCACCCACTGGCTGCAAGGCACAGCCGATTTTAAGTCCATCGTGACCGCGCTCACGGCGCGGCAGCGAGTGACCGTCGAAGGCATTTGGGGGTCGTCTACGGCACTGGTCGCCGCCGCGCTGGCCGAGCTGGCCCCGGGTCCCGTGATCGCAGTTTGCGCTCAAGTGGCAGACGTTGAGGAGTTGGCGGGCGACATCGCTCATTTTACGAATCACCGCTGCCTGCGATTCCCAGCCGCCGAAGTGGAGCTGGTGGAACAGACCGCTACCGACGAAACGCTGGGCGAACGTTTGCGAGTTCTCAAAACCTTGGCAGGGGCAGCAACAGCGCACTCGCAGTCCACGACGACCGCGCCCATCGTTGCGACCAGCATTCAAAGTTTGTTGCAACCGGTTCCTCTACCGCAGGCTTTGCTCAATTCGACTCGACGCCTCCAACTCGGTCAGCAGCTCGATATCGACGAACTGCTGCGCTGGCTAGTAGAGAATCGTTTTCAGCCCACGACGGCTGTGGCGATGCCAGGCGAGTTCTCGCATCGTGGCGGGATCCTGGATCTGTTTGCGCCGGACTGGGAAAGTCCAGTGCGCGTCGAGCTCTTTGATGATCAGGTGGAATCGATCCGCAGCTTTGACGTTGCTACCCAGCGGAGCCTGGGCCAGTTACCGGCTCTGGAAATCACGATCTTTCGCCCCCAGGAGTCGGGACGTGGGCAACTCGCGGACTACCTCCCGGCAAACAGCTGGTGGCTCTGGATCGAACCACGACAGATTCATGATGCGGCGCAGCATTATTTGAGTTTGCTGGAGGCACCGGCTGGCTATCATGCGCTGGCCGACATCCAGCGTGCTGCCGGCCGCTGTGGAATTGCTCAGGTTGTCAATCTGGCGGAAGCGGCTGACGATGTCACGTGCCGGTTGGGCATCGGTTCCATTGAACGGTTCAGCGGGGACTTTCAGCGAGTGCGCGAGGAGTTCCAGCGCGTTGTGGGTGAGAACTCGGTAACGCTGCTGGCACGCACGGCGGCTGAGATCCAGCGTCTGCGCGACATTTTTGCCGAGACAACGGTGGTGCGCGCGGGCCGCGTGAACTTTGTAGAGGGAGACTTACGAGCGGGCTTTGCGCTGCCAGCCGCCCAGGAAATTGTGCTCACCGGCGCCGAGCTGTTTCGACGGGAAGAACTCAAACGCACGCCCCGTCGCCATCTGGGGAAAGCGATTGACAGCTTCTTGGACCTGAACGACGGCGACCTCGTTGTCCATCTGTCGCATGGCATCGGTCGCTATCGCGGCTTGAAGCTCATCGAAAAACAGGGCCACGCGATGGAGCACCTGGAAATTGAATTCGATGAGGGCACGAAAATGTATGTGCCAGCAGCCCGCATTGAACTGGTGCAAAAGTATGTGGGCGGTTCCAAGAGTCGTCCCAAGCTGGCCAAGATTGGCGGGCAGACCTGGAGTCGCCAGAAGAAAGCGACGCAAGCAGCCGTAGCCGACATGGCCGTGGAGCTCCTCGAAGTGCAAGCCGCTCGTCGTAGTCGAGCGGGCATTGAATTCAGTCCCGACTCGGATTGGCAGCGGGCCTTCGATTCCTCGTTTCCCTATCAGGAAACACCCGATCAATTGGCGGCCATCGAGGCGATTAAAGGCGACATGGAACGCAACCGTCCGATGGATCGCCTGCTCTGCGGTGACGTCGGCTATGGTAAAACCGAAGTGGCGATGCGCGCCGCATTCAAAGCCGTCGACAACGGCTATCAAGTCGCGGTACTGGTGCCGACGACCATTTTGGCCGAGCAGCACTATCAATCGTTTCGCCGCCGCATGGCCGAATTCCCGTTTAAGATCGCTCGACTCAGTCGCTTCTGTCCCGCCGATGAGGAACGCACGATTCTCGAGGGGCTCTCTGCTGGCAGCGTCGACATCGTGATCGGCACGCATCGACTCGCTTCTCAAGATGTGCAGTTTCACAATCTAGGGCTGGTGATCATTGATGAAGAACAGCGATTTGGAGTGGAAGTAAAGGAACGACTCAAAGCGCTCAAGACGACGGTTGATGTGTTGACGCTGTCAGCGACACCGATCCCGCGCACGCTCCACATGTCACTCGTCGGCGTCCGCGACATCGTGAATCTGGAGACTCCGCCCGAAGAACGCGTGGCGGTCGAAACAAAAGTGACTCGCTATCAGCCGGAACTCATTCGACATGCCATTCTGCGCGAACTCAATCGCGGCGGGCAGATCTACTTCGTTCACAATCGAGTGGGCGACATGGAGGAGGTGACGAACAAGCTGCGGATGCTTGTTCCGGAAGCTCGCATGCGAGTGGGTCACGGGCAAATGAATGAACATGAACTTGAACAAGTCATGCTCGATTTCGTAGCCCATCGCTTCGATATCCTGGTCGCCACAACCATCGTGGAAAGTGGACTGGATATTCCCAATGCCAATACGATTTTCATTGATGAGGCTGATCGGTATGGACTAGCCGATCTGCATCAGTTGCGTGGTCGAGTGGGACGCTACAAGCATCATGCCTATTGCTACCTGCTCATCGATCCCGCGAAGTATGTCACCCCTAATGCGGCTCGGCGACTCCATGCGATTGAAGAGTTCAGTAACATGGGCGCGGGATTCGCCATCTCGATGCGCGATCTGGAAATTCGAGGAGCGGGAAATTTGTTGGGCTCTCAGCAAAGTGGCCACATTGCTGCCGTGGGTTATGAACTCTATTGCCAGATGCTGGAGGCGGCGGTTCGTGACTTAAAGAAATTGCCCACTCGACTCGATATCGACGTCGATATTCACCTGCCTGGAAAAGCCTATTTACCAGACGACTACATCCCCGATTTGCGTCAAAAAATTGACCTCTATCGCCGCATCTCGCGCATTCAATCGGTCCAGGAAGTGTCGCTCTTGCAAGCGGAACTGAACGATCGCTTTGGCCCCCTGCCGGCACCGGCCAAACGCCAACTGGAACTGGCGCAGCTCAAGCTGGACGCCACCGTGTGGCAAGTTTCTGCGATTCGAGTGGAAGGCAAGTACTTGGTGTTTGCGTATCGGGACCGCCGACGGATGGAACAGCTGGCACGTTTGCGTCAGGGTAAGCTGCGAGTGGTCGACGACCGACATGCCTATCTTACCGTGCCTCTCCAATTAGCCGATCCACAAGGCTATTTAGCACTCGCAAAATCGGTGTTGCGACCAAATTGACTCGGCGCTAGAATCCCGCACCCGTCCCGTAGATTTACCCGCTGGTGCTGCCGTGGCGCAAACTCCGTATCGATACTGCCTGATTCTGGTCTTATTGATTGGTCCTGCGCTGCAGATGGCCGTGGGCTGCCGAAGCAGCGGTAAGGGGCGGTCCAGCCCGACCGACTGGGTCAAGAACCCACTGGCGGCGACTAGTTCCGGTGGCTCAGCTTCGGGTGCTTCGAAAGCTACTGCGGCCAAACCAGCCACGGGTAACTCGCCCGCGCTGGCTGCCTCACCGGCCGCTGCTGCCGCCGCAGTCGCTCGAGCCAGCAGCGATGATCGCGATGCGTTACCGGCCAACCGCGCTCAAGCACGAGCGGGTGGTTTGGACGAAGCACGCCCTCTGCCATCAGTCCGGCGTCTGGATTCCACCGAACAACCAACTCAGTCATCCAAGCCCACGCGTCCCGCTACCGGCCCCGCCCCGCGTGCCACCGCCCCGCGTGCCACCGCTCCGCGTGCCACCGGTCCGCGCGGATCGCTGCAAGATGAGCCCACCCGTGGCTTGAACGGCAATTCCAAGATCGACCCGTACGACACGCGCACCGTTGAGAAAGCTGCGGCCGGTATCGATAGTCGTCACGAACAAACTCGCACGGCCGAATTAATCGACGATCTGCCGTCGGCAGCAGAGGCGACGCGCGAGTTTGCACCGGCTCAAACGGTCGCCATCATTGGTCGCGATCACATCTTGGCGGGCGACATCGATGGCATGATCAATCTGATGCTCGCGCCCACGACCAGTAAAATGTCGGCCGAG
>JBJSXJ010000291.1:0-6177 GCA_046086325.1 Planctomycetota bacterium
TTCACACTCCACTCCACCGCGCAGGCTACATGTCTCGTTCATCTCAATTCCTTTTCGTGAGCCGGGGCAATGCTGATTGTGTGCACTTTTCATCGCAGTCGCTCCTGTCCGAGGAGTTCCTGTTGAGCTTGTATCTGCGGACGACTCAGTGGCGACAGCCCATCTTTGACCAAGTCAATTTGTCCTAAGCGACTGAGCACATACGACACGAACTCGATCGACAGCTGATTCGGCTTTTCTTTTTCGCCGAGTGACACGAGCAGGGTGAGTGGTCGCACGAGTGGATAGTCACGTTCGGCGGAATCGGCGGCCAGCGGGTTAATCGCCGGTCCCTCCGCACGCTGAACGGCAACGACCTTAAGTCCAGGAACGTTCGCGACGGTAGCACGCACAAACCCCAGCGCTTGACGATCACCACGAACGGCAGCGATCAGCTCTGTCTGATTCTTTTTGGCGGTGATGATTCGTGCGGCGTTGTCGCCTGCTGACTGCAATAATTGATCGACGTAGCGCCGCGTACCGTGTGTGTTGTCGAGTGCATAAATGGTGATTGGTTTGTCGGCCAAATCACCGGTCACGCCCAAATCGCCCCAGCGAACGGCTGGTGACGCCGGTGCGGCATCTTTGGATGGCGCCGGTGCATCAGCGTTGGGTGCAGCAGCAAGTTTCGCCAACAACGACGGCTTGCTCTCGGGGTTCCACGACAGGACCGCGAGCGGGTTGTCGGGATGCACGACGACGGCGACCGGATCATGACCAATCGTGATGACCTGAAAAGAGCTGTCGATATCCTTTCGCCACGTGGCCAGCTCAGCTGGCTCAATCGCTCGACTGAAGACGGCAATCACGTTGCCACCTTTCGCCAGTTTGGGAATGGCCAGCTCTGAGCCGCGGCAGTCAATCGCAAACTTCACCTCGGGATGGAAGCCTGAAAAGCCATCTGCCCAAAGTGCTGCCGCTTGTTGAACGGTCGTCGAGCCGACAATTTGCAGTGAGCCAGAAATGCCCTCACGTGGGACGTAGGGATCTGCGGCCGAGGCATCGCTGGTCGCAGCTGGCGCCGCAGTGGGCGCCGCAGTGGGCGCCGCAGTGGGCGCCGCAGTGGGCGGTTGCTGAGCTGCGGGCGCGAGCTCCGGTTTGGGCTGCGCCTGGGCGAAAGCTGGGACGCAGAGTGCGATGAATAGTGCGATGAATAGTGCGAGCAGTCGACCGTACGTGACTGACGCTGGCCTTGGATGAGCATACCACGGGGAAACCGGTGTCACGGCAGCTGGGATTTGGCTACATCCTTCACGCTGCTGGCAAACAACTTGCATCATACGAAACTCCCTTTTCTTACTCGGTCAGATCACCTACTCGCTCGGCCCATTTCCGGCCATAGCATAGCAGCAACCTGGAAAAGGAAGCAGTCCCCGGCGGGACTCAATCAGGTTTCCAAGTCCGCACCGCCGTCCGCACTCGACGCAGTAAACCGCTCAGCCGAAACGCGTATCGATGTTTCCAGAAATAGTAAAGCAGGCCGTGCGTATGGCTCAGCGACGAGCGACTAAAAAGCTTCTTGCGGCTGATTTCCTGGGCGTGATGCGTTGCCTGAACGGAACTGACATGCAAGACCCACCAGCCCGCCAGCCAAGCGCGGAGACAATAATCAGCGTCCTCTGGCGCGTAAAAGATGTTGTCATCGAGTAGGCCGATGGAATCGATCAGGCTGCGGCGAAAGACCCAAAAGGCACTGATGGCGTAGGGCACTTCCCGAGCAACTTGCGGATCAATCCTACCGGGCTCGACCAGCGCGTCGCCGAAAAAAGCCGTTCCGCCATCGCTGGACGTACCACCGGCATGTTGATGCAGCTCCTGCCAGCGCCGCGCCTCGGCTGCTTCCATCTGCCGCAGAAACAAACGCCGTTTAATCTTGTGCATCACCGTAGGAAAACGATCGCACGACTTTTGGTAATTGCCCGAGGGATAAACCAGGCTCGGAGCCACAATGCCCGCTTGGGGATATTTGTCGAGGACGTCGATGAGCCGCCGGAGCGTCTGGGGCTGTGAAAAGGTAATGTCGGAATCGAGCACACAAATCGTGCGGCCGCGTGCCATCCGCAGGCCGATGTTGCGGGAGAAGGTGGTCCCTGTGTTGCAGCCGAGCGGCACGACGACCAGGGAACTCAAGCGCTGTTGCCATTCGCGGAGATAGGCCAGCGAGTCGTCACGCGAACCATTGTCAATAACAATGACTTCAAAGGACTGACCCGCAGCAGAAAGATCGGCGACGATACTCGAGAGAACACCGTCGAGATGCTGACGGCTATTCCAGCACAAGATGATAAAACTGACGTCGACTACTGCCATTTTTCGCGGGAGTCTTCAATTTCCTGCTCGAGTAGTTCGATTTGGGAACGTACGGAGTCCAGGTCGGGGTTGAGTTCCAAGGCGTGGCGAAAGGCCACGAGTGCCTGCTTAGGATTCTTACGTTCCAGATGGCAATTTGCCAGCCCCACCGCAGCGGCGTAATGATACGGATTGCGAGCGAGTGCCTGTTCGCAGTCGCGTGCCGAATCATCGAATTCCTGCAGGTTGAAGAGCGCGATCGCTCGTTGATTCCAGGCCTCGGCGATCCAGGGCGATGCCGCGATCAGCTCGTCCGCCGCTTCGACTGCGACATCGTACAGTTCGGACAAATTTAAATGGACCAGGATTCGCAATCGCTCACGCTGGCCGTCACCCCCGTCCCGACACCACAACTCGCGTAAACCAGTCTCGGCCAGTAAGCGGACACCACAGTCCTGATCATGCAGGGCTCGGGTCATAACTGGCGTCGAATCAATATCCCCCAGGAACCCGAGCGCCATCGTCGCCGCGCGACGAGCCAACAAGGAACCTTGGAGAACGATTTTTTCCAGCACTGCAACCGTGTAACGTTGGGATACCGCGTTCACGAAACCAGCGGTATCTTCATCGTTCAGGTAACGCAGATACATCGTCGTGAGAACCGGACGGCGAAGCGACTGTGCCACGTTTGGGAGTTCCTCATCAGTGTCCAGATCGACGCGTCTCAAAACATTGGGGACCGCATCCGATCTCGCGACTACTAAGGCGAGCATAGTTGCGAGTTGCGTCGGGAACAATGCGCGGAATCGAGTGAAAATGGCAATTTTCTGCTTTTCTGTTGGTACCCCTTCCCTAACAATGGAATCGTAATTAATGTCTTCGCCCTTTGTCTGTTTTCACTCACCCGTAAAGCTTTTGTATCTTCACACGCGTTCGCGAGGCATGTCCCCGATTATGCTCCCTCATCGTCACACTTTGCCTCGCTTCGCGCTTCGGCTGCTGTCACTTGTACTGCTGTCGCTGGAGATCATCCTGGCGTGCGGTTGTGTGGCGAATTCTGATTGCCTGGCAGATGAGCCGATCAACTGGAAGCGCGGAGCCGACTTTATCAATCAGTGGGAGAGTGTCACGGGAGTAAGTTGGTCGGGTAATCCCTGTCGTGCGGCACTGCGAAATTTGGCCATCAACCAACGCACCGCCATCTTTCTTGACCGCCGCATCGATCCGGAACAGCAGCTGACGTTACAAGCGTCCGATATCACCCTGGATGAACTTTGCCAGCGCATCGCACAGCGTGCTTCGATGGGTGTTTGCCGAGTTGGATCGGTGATTTACTTTGGGCCCACCAGTACCAGTCAGGTACTCGCGACGGTCGCGGCCGTACGACGCCAGGAGATCGAAGAACTAAAGTCGAGCCAGATTACGGCGGAACGTAAACGCAAATTGCAGTCTGAGAAACCATTGGCTTGGTCGCGCCTGGCTACTCCCCGAGACTTGATTCAGTCGTTGGCGGACGAGGCTGGGCTGCGCGTGATCAAACTCGAATCCCACATTCCTCATGACCTCTGGCCCGAAGCTCAACTGCCGGCACTTCCGTGGAGTGACCGTTTGAGTTTGCTGTTGGCCGGTTTCGAGAAAAGCTTCGCTTTGAACTTGGCAGATGAAACGATCGAATTGGTGTCGTGGCCGAATCCGATTCAGTACGAGAAACGTTATGCGGTGAAAGGATCGCCAGCAAAAGTGGTGGCAGATCTGGCCGATAAGTTCGGCCAAAGTGCTCTGCGCGTGGACGGTGCACAGCTACTGGTTCGCGGTCCGTACGAGGATCATGAGTCGATTCAGCGGGTGCTGCGGGGTGAGAAAGTTCGCCGCAATCAAGTGGGACCGAAGCAGGAAAAACGCTATTCGCTCAAGGTTGAGAACCAGCCGTTGGGGGGCGTGCTGAAAGCGATCGCGGATACGTTGCAGGTTGGATTGGAATATGATCCCGACCAAGTACCACGCCTCAATCGTCGCGTTTCTTTTGAAGTGGACATGGTAACGCTCGAAGAAATCTTACGCATCGCTCTGCGCGACAGCGGTTTGAAAGTTACTCAGCAGGACGGCAAGCTTAAGGTGTCGGACGCGGCGCCGTAGGACGCGCGAGAACGTGCCCCAGTCCCCCGTCGATACCGATCACTTGCCCGGTCACCCAGTCATTCTCGGGTTCCAGCAGCCAATTCACGAGCGACGCGACTTGATGCGGCTCGCCCAGCCGTCCTAGGGCATGCATTTGAGTGGAGGCTGCTGCATTAGCAGGAATCTCCCAAATTCGACGTGTCAGTTCTGTGCGGATAAGTCCAGGACTTACCACATTCACACGCAGGTTGTGAGGTGCGTAGGTTGCGGCTGCGGAGCGACCGATGCCAATCACGCCCGCTTTCGCGGCAGCAATCGCTTCATGATTCTGGATGCCGATTTCAGCGGCGGCGGAAGCGAACAGGATGATCGAGCCGCCCCCGGCTCGCATCAGTTTGGCGCCCACCTTTATGGCGGCGAAGGCCGAGAACAGGTTCGTTTCGACGATCGCTCGAAAGTCGTCGTCCGCCGTGGCATGAGCGGGTTTTAAAAGCACCGAGCCGATGCAGTTTACCAAGCCGACGAGTGGCCCGTGTTTCTCGGTGACATTTCGCAGTTCACTTTCTAGCGACTCGCTGCGACACATGTCGACCACGCACGATGGCTGACTCAGTTCCTGCGTTAGCTTGGCGAGTTTTTCTTCGTTTCGGCCGACGAGAATCAGCTGTTTTCCTTGGCCTGCCAAGCGTCGCGCCAGGGTACTGCCAATCGAACCGGTCGCTCCCAAAATCGCAATCCTTGACATCGCTTGGACTCCCGTATAGTCTTGAATAACGGCGGCTCTCGACATACTGATCGCTGTCGTTACCCGGAGACCGTGCGTTCGTGCAACGTTTTTTATTGGTTATGAGGTCAGCCCCATTTCGGTATTATCCTCGGTGATGGTTAAACACTTTTCTAAAATGGGGACGAATTATGAAGAAGTTAATGGGAATGTTGGCGGTGGCAGCGATGACCTTCGTGGCTGGGTTTGCTCAGGCAGCGGAAAAAGACATCGTTGATACGGCTGTGGGAGCGGGTAGCTTCAAGACGCTGGTTGCTGCCGTCAAGGCGGCTGAATTGGTTGAGACGCTGAAGGGCAAAGGTCCGTTCACCGTGTTTGCACCGACCGATGAGGCTTTTGCGAAGCTGCCTAAGGGCACCGTGGAAGACCTTCTAAAGCCAGAAAACAAGAAGAAGCTGATCGCCGTGCTGACCTACCACGTCGTTCCAGGAAAAGTGATGGCGAAGGACGTGGTCGGCTTGAAGGAAGCCAAGACCGTACAGGGCTCGTCGGCCAAGATCACCGTTGCCGATGGCAAGGTGAAGATTGATGCCGCAAATGTTGTCAAGACGGACATCGAGACGTCGAACGGCGTGATCCATGTGATCGACAGCGTCATTCTCCCGAAGTAGTTTTTGGCGAACGTCGCAGTAAAAGGCTCGTCGACGGCTGAAACAGGCGCAGCTATCTTCAGAAGCCCGAAACAAAATTAAAAGTCAGTCCTTCGGTTCATGAAATCGAGGCTGACTTTTTTTGTGTAGTTAGCCAAGCGGCAGCGTCGTAGCTGAAGTCGCAAGACTTCAGTTGCCCTGCGTTGCCGGCTGCGGGGTGAATCGGCTGAACTCTGGCGAGTTCAGCTAGTGCGGACAGGATTAGCGGCAGCGTCGTAGCTGAAGTCGCAAGACTTCAGTTGCCCTGCGTTGTCGGCTGCGGGGTGAATTGGCTGAACTCTGACGAGTTCAGCTAGT
>JBJSXJ010000292.1:0-42528 GCA_046086325.1 Planctomycetota bacterium
ATACTCTTCACCTGTATTACGCTCTTCCAGTTGCTTCGCTCCAGCCGGACGGCTTACGCCGATACCGCTAGTTCTCGGCGGCCGGACGGCTTACGCCGATACCGCTACCTCTCGGCGGCCGGACGGCTTACGCCGATACCGCTACCTCTCGGCGCGAGGACCTTTTTTAGCGGTTTGGGCGTGAACCCTCCGGCGGCGGTGGAGAGTGGTTCGGAGTTCCGGCCGGACGGCTTACGCCGATACCGCTATCTCTCGGCGCGAGGACCTTTTTTAGCGGTTTGGGCGTGAGCCCTCCGGCGGCGTTCAAGTAGCGGTATGGGCGTGAGCCCTCCGGCGGCGGTGGAGAGCGGTTCGGAGTTCCGGCCGGACGGCTTACGCCGGTACCGCTACCTCTCGGCGCGATGACCTTTTTTAGCGGTACGGGCGTGAGCCCTACGGCGGTGGTGGAGAGTGGTTCGGCGTTCCGGCCGGACGGCTTACGCCGGTACCGCTACCTCTTGGCGGCCGGACGGCTTACGCCGGTACCGCTACCTCTCGGCGGCCGGACGGCTTACGCCGATACCGCTAGCTCTCGGCGGCCGGACGGCTTACGCCGATACCGCTAGCTCTCGGCGGCCGGACGGCTTACGCCGCTACCGCTACCTCTTGGCGGCCGGACGGCTTACGCCGATACCGCTACCTCTTGGCGGCCGGACGGCTTACGCCGATACCGCTAGCTCTTGGCGGCCGGACGGCTTACGCCGCTACCGCTACCTCTCGGCGGCCGGACGGCTTACGCCGGTACCGCTACCTCTTGGCGGCCGGACGGCTTACGCCGATACCGCTACCTCTCGGCGCGAGGACGCGATCCGAATGGTGGGATGCCCTCAACAATTCGCCAACTCGCGGCCCCCAAAATTCCGGTTGTCGGTGAACCAGGACAGGCTCATGAAGACGTTGCCTCTCCAAGTAGTTACGGGCGTTCTGGTGCGAATTTTCTCTCGGGCTGATTGGTAGGCTGAGCGGAATCAGCGTGGCCCCTGTGACCGGCCAATACACCCCGTAGCAGAAACGCGAAGACGAGATAACAGCCAGCGGCCGCGGCGGCTGCGGCGGCCGTACAGGCGGGGAAATAGTCGCGCATCAAAACCAGCGCCGGTGGCTCGGCACTCTTCGGAATCTTTCGTTCCACCGGCCGCTGCTCGGCCGCTTGCGTCGCGGCCGCCGAACGCCATTCGCCCCACTCCTCCAGTGCTGCCGGAGTGCCGTAGGTGGCGATCGCTTGCGCTCGTAGATAGAACATGCCTGCGATGACGCCGCCGACCACCAAAACCAGCGATGCCAAAATGCCGATCAATGACTTCATCTGCTGACCTTCAAATCACTTACCACTTGGTCTGCCCAGCCAGAAGCAATTCATGCTTTTCGTTGCTTCCATCCGAAGATTTGAGTAGGATCCAGAGTCCTACCTACCCATCGCACCCCCGCCAACACTCACCGCTCGTATCGTAGCAGGTTAACTTTGCCATGTCTGCGAATCCGCCTCGCCTGACGCCCGCTCACAAGGACCTTCAGCCTGCTCCTCACCCTGCCCCTCACCCTGCTCCTCACCAGGTCCTTCGTCCGGTCTTCAATCTCATCCAGCGTCACTGGCCCTCGCTATTCATCGGCTGCCTGCTCGCACTCGCCTGCACCCTGACCCCGCCCGCGCGCCTGCCAGGCAGCACACCCGCGACCACTACCAACACTGCCACTAGCACCACCACTGCTGCTGCCAACACTGCTGCAGAGCCGGTCCCCGATTTCGCACTTGATATCGTGCCGCTGCTCAGTCGCCACGGCTGCAATGCCGGCGGCTGCCATGGTAAGGCGAGCGGTCAGAACGGATTTAAATTGTCACTCTTCGGCTTCGATCCACTCTTCGATTACGAAGCGATTGTGAATCAAGCCCGCGGACGACGTCTGTTCGCAGCCGCTCCCGAACATAGCCTGCTGCTGGCGAAGGCGTCCGGCCAAGTACCACATGGTGGTGGTCGGCGCTGGGAGCCGGATGGAGCCGATTATCAGACGGTTCGAGCGTGGATTGCAGCCGGTGCCAAGCCCGCTCGTCCCGACGCACCAAAACTTGTCCGTCTTGAACTGACCCCTACCGAAAAAGTTTTTCAGCCGGGTGAAACTCTGCCCCTCGCAGCCACTGCCTTTTACAGCGACGGCAGCCGCCGTGATGTCACCGCTCGCGCCCAGTTTTCCAGTAACCTCGATGTGGTCGCCGCCGTCGATGATGCTGGTATCGTGCGCACCGGTAAAGAGCGTGGTGAAGCGGCGATCATGGCCCGCTTCATGGGCCAAGTGGCGGTGTTTCGCGCCATTCTGCCGCACGGCCAGCCAATCGCCGAAATCCCCAATTTCCACCCTGGCAATTACGTCGACCGACTAGCCGCCGACAAATGGCGCAAACTCGGACTGCTCCCCTCTCCGCGCTGTGACGATGCCACGTATCTCCGCCGAGTGACGATTGATTTGTGTGGGCGCTTGCCAACGGTCGACGAAGCTCGGCAGTTCCTCGCCGATCAGAATCCGAATAAACGCCCCGCCCTCGTGGAACGACTCCTGGAGTCACCCGATTACCCCGCATTCTTCGCGCTTCGCTGGGGAGCCATCTTGCGCAATTCGAATCTGGCGGGAGCTGATCAAGCGGCCTATGCGTTTCATAACTGGATAAAGGAAATGCTGGCTCGCAATCGTCCCTATGATGAATTTGTGCGCGGCATCGTCGCCGCATCTGGCGAGTGGCAAGACGCTCCGGCAATCAATTGGTATTGGCAAAGTCGAGACGACCAACTGCATCAAGTCACTGCCGATACCGCTCAAGTTTTTCTTGGCATCCGACTGCAATGTGCACGCTGTCATCACCATCCCTATGAACGCTGGGGACAAGACGACTACTTCGGGCTCGCAGGCTTCTTCACTCGACTGGGTCGGAAAGGATTCGGTCAGCCACCACCGTACTATGCTTCGGCCACACCCACGACCGGCGAACGTCATCCGCTGACCGGAAAAACGCCGGAGCCCAAATATCTAGACGGCAAGGTGGCGCAGTTCACCGCCGACGAAGATCCGCGCCATGGACTCGTCGACTGGATGGCTCGACCGGAAAACCCCTTCTTCGCTCCCGTGCTCGTCAATCGACTCTGGGGCCATTTCCTCGGCCGTGGACTGGTCCATGAAGTGGATGATCTGCGAGCGACGAATCCACCGACGAACCCCGAGTTGCTCGCGGCCCTCTCGCAAGACTTCATCGCTCACAAGTTCGATATGAAGCATGTGATTCGCACGATCGTCAACAGTCAGGTGTATCAGCTGTCGAGTGACCCGCAGGCGGGCAACGAACATGATCGCCAAAACTTTGCTCGCTTTTATGCTCGACGGATGCTGGCCGAAGTCTTTCTGGATGCGGTCGATCAAGCCACCGACATGAAGACACGCTTTAATGGTGTGAGTTCCCAAGCCCGCGCCGTCGATTTACCTCACGAAGGTTTTGGTTCGTATTTTCTCGATACCTTCGACCGCCCGCGTCGCGTTACCAGTTGTGAATGTGAACGCTCGACCGGTGCCACACTCGCGCAAGTGCTGCTGCTGAAGAATTCCGATGAGATTGAAAACAAACTCTCTGCCGGTGACGGCCGGATCGCTCGACTCACGAAAGCCAAATCACCTCCCGATCAACTCGTACAAGAACTGTACCTGGCCACGCTGAGTCGTTTTCCCACCGCGAGCGAACTCAAAACCACGATGACCTATTTGGAAACCGAAACCGATCGCACCAAGGCGACGGAAGATATTCTCTGGACACTCCTGAACACTAAAGAATTCATGTTCAATCACTAGCATGAAGCGCTTTGATACTTTGCCGCTCCCCGCTCAACCGACGATCGTCGCGCCGGATGGTTCCGACGTGCGCGTGCTATTGCAACTGAGCGGTGGCAGCATGGCGCATTTTGAATTGGCGGCCGGTCGAGTGTCCGCGGCGATCAAGCATCGCACCGTGGAGGAAATCTGGTACATCCTCAGTGGTGAGGGAATCATGTGGCGCAAGCTGGATGAATCGGAAGAGATCGTCACGCTGGCACCCGGCATCTGCCTCACGATTCCTCTGGGCACTCACTTTCAATTTCGAGCTTCCTCGCAGGGCGCGCTGACAGCCGTCGGGATCACGATGCCACCGTGGCCCGGTGCTGACGAAGCAATTCCCGTCCCCGCAAAATGGGAAGATCGTTCCTCCGACAACTAACAACTAGCAACTAACAACCAGCAACTAGCAACCAGCAACTAACTTCCAGGACCCTGCACCATGTTGCACATCGATACCAGCTCAACTAACGCTTCGAAAACGGGCCTACAGCGACGTGGCTTTTTGCAACTGGGTGGACTGGGAATTGGCGCTCTGGCGCTGCCCGACCTGCTGCGACTTCGTGCCGCAGGAGCAGCTCCCACTCGACCCAAGTCTGTGATCTTGGTCTGGCTTGCGGGTGGACCCAGTCATCTCGACATGTACGATTTGAAGCCGGATGCACCGGCTGAATTTCGTGGTGAGTTTCGTCCGATTGCGACGAACGTGCCTGGCATCGACATCGGTGAGCATTTACCGCTGCAAGCGAAGATCATGGATAAGCTGTCGATCGTTCGTTCTGCTTATCACACGAATGCCGGCCACGGCATGGGCTCGCAGTGGATGCTCACCGGCTGGCAGCCCACGATCGAAGTGAATGACAATATTTATCCCTGCCTGGGTTCGGTCGTTGCCAAAATGAAAGGAGCGAATCAGCCCGGACTGCCCGCCTACGTCAATCTCCCACGACCACTCGGACTGGGCAAAGCAGCCTACCTCGGCTCATCGTATAACCCCTTCTCACCCGACAGCGATCCCAGTGCCGATGGCTTTCAGGTACGCAACTTGAAGCTGCCCGGCCGAGTGGACGTGACGCGTCTCGATCGTCGTGAAAATCTCCTCAAACAACTCGACGGTATTCGTCGCGACGTCGACACGAAAGGCGACATCGCCGGCCTCGATCAGTTCTATCGCGACGCGCTGGAAATGGTGACGAGTAATAAAGCGCAGCAGGCCTTCAACATTCAAGCAGAAGATCCGCGTTTGCGAGATACCTATGGTCGGCACGATTTAGGTCAGAGCTGCCTGTTGGCGCGACGGTTGGTCGAAGCGGGAGTAACGTTTGTCGCCATCCAAGCGGGCGGCGGCTGGGACACGCACGGCGACAACTTCAAACAGCTCAAAGACAACTTGTTGCCCAAGTATGATCGAGCCGTCTCGGCACTCGTCAGCGACTTGCATCAACGCGGTCTACAGGAGGATGTGCTGGTGATGTCGTTTGGCGAGTTTGGACGCACGCCGCGCATCAATGGCGGGGCGGGACGTGATCACTGGCCGGGTGCGATGTCGGTTCTTTATGCAGGTGGTGGACTGAAAATGGGTCAGGCCATCGGCACGACCAGCGACAAAGCCGAATATCCTACGACCAAAGCGTACACTCCCGGTTGCGTCCTTTCGACGATGTATCACGCGCTGGGTATCAATCATCGCCATGTCTTCTTCGACCAGGCGAATCGCCCCTTGCCGATCCTGAATGAAGGTCAGCCCATCGCCGAACTCATCGGCTAATTCCAGGTACACGCTCATGACCAGTTCCTCGTCGCGATTCGCTGGACGAACCAAGTTCGTGCAGCTCGGCTGGCGTTGCGTCGCCACCATTTTTCCGTTCACACTGCCGCTTGGTCTCGCGCTCTGTCTCGCACTTGGGCTGCTGCCCGTGGCGGCTCGAGCGGAATTGCCATCCATTCGTTTCGATCGCCTGCAGCCGCTGGGCGGAGCGGCCGGTACTTCCTTCGATGTTCAGATCGCAGGAAACGATATCGAAGATGTGAAAACGCTGCTCTTTGATCATCCCGGTTTGCAAGCGACGTTGGTCGAAGGCAAAGAGCGTACCTTTCGCATCACGGTGAACGCAGATGTGCCCAGCGGCACGTATGACGTTCGTCTGGTGGGACGATTTGGAGTGAGCAATCCGCGCCTGATCGCTGTCACTCGCGGCTTACAAGATATCGCCGAAGTCGAACCGAATAATAAACTCGATCAATCGCAACTCGTTCCAGTCAACTCTGCTGTTCATGGTGCGTCTGATCAAAACGATCAGGATCAATATCGAGTGGCACTCAAGAAGGGGCAGCGAGTGACGCTGCAGTGTCAGGCCGGCCGACTCGACTCGGCCATGGACGCGACGCTCACCGTGACGACTCGTGGAGGTCAGTCGCTGGCGAGCAACGGTGACTATCATGGTCGCGACCCTTTCATTGATTTCATCGCTCCCGCCGACGATGAGTACGTGGTGACGGTCAGTGATCTCTCGTTTCGCGGCGGTCATCCCTATCAGCTCATCATCAGTGATTTGCCGCACCTCGAAAATGTTCATCCACGTGCCTTTCAGGTGGGCACGACCACGTCCGCTCTGGTCTTCGGTCGCAATCTGCCCGGTGGCGAACCCTCCGGACGAACGATGAACGACCTGCCACTCAGCCAACTTCGAGTGGCCGTTAATCCGCCCGCCGACCTGCTCACACGCGGCAAATTTGTTTTCAGCTCTCATCCCACCGATCATTCCACCCTTCCCACTGCTGCGACGGGAACCCTCACCGGCTTTCAGTTGATTGCCGGTCTGCCACAGGAATTACTCTCCGCGGTGCCCGTCGTGGTCACCGATCAGCCGGTAGTCGTCGAACAAGAGCCGAACGATGATCGCGAAAAACCACAGCGGCTTACCTTACCGGCAATGGTGAGTGCTCAGTTTGATCAGCCCCGTGATGCCGATTGGTATGAAGTGGAAGTGGAGACCGCCGGCAACTACGCACTCGATGTCTACTGTGAACGAATTGCGGGCCGAGCGGACCCGTACGTGGCAGTGTTTGATGAGAAGGGCAATCGAGTGACAGAGCTGGATGACTTTGGTCATCGAGTGAATGCGTTCGATGGACATTTGCGTGACCCATCCGGCAACGTGTCACTTAACGCTAAGCAGAAGTATCGACTGCTGGTGCAAGATCGTTATCGCCGCGGCGGCTCAAGGTATCAGTATGTGTTGTCGCTACGCGCAAGTGCTGGTGATTTTCAGGCGGCGGTCATTCATCGCCAAAACCCCGGGCCTGGCGGAGTGACCGTGGGCCGTGGTGGAGAAACTCACCTGGATGTCGTCATTCATCACTCGGGAAGCTTTAATGGCCCAGTGACGATTTCCGCAGAATCGTTACCCGCGGGTTTGCATCTTGTTCCTACCACGATTCATGGTACATCCGGCATCGTGGTGCTGACGGCTGACGAAACAGCAGCAGAGTGGACGGGATTCATTTCGTTGACCGCACGCGGCAAAGTTGGTGAAACGGAAATCGTACGCGACGTGCGATCGACCACTCGAGTCTGGACCGATACGAATATGCCTGCCAGTCGCCCCACACGGCAACTGGCCGTCGCCATTCGCGATACCGCGCCGTACGCCTTGCGCTTCGCGGCGGAAATGGTGACCGTGCAGGCAGGTGAGAAAGTCGAAGTGAAGCTGATCGCCACTCGCCGCTGGCCTGATTTTCGTGGCAGTATCACGGTTACGCCACTAGCTTTTCCCAACGGCTTACAGATGCAAAATCTGGAAATTGCGGGGAACGCCACTGAGATCACGGTGCCGCTGCAATGTCCGGCCAACATGCGCGCTGGCTTGTACACGATCAGCGTGCAAGGACAAGCACAAGTGCCGTTCGCGAAAGATGACAAAGTAGCCACTCGCCCTAATACGCTCGTTTCACAAGCCAGTCGCCCACTGCAACTACTCGTGACCGAACCACCGAAAGCCGGGAAATAGGGGTGCGGGGCGGGTGGTGCGTGGCGGGTGGTGGGTGGTAAGAGGCAGGAGGATTTAAAACACAGAGGCACAGAGAGCACAGAGAAATCCCCGTCTCTGTGATCTCTGTGTTTCAAAGCATTCTCTGTGATCTCTGTGCCTCTATGTTTCAAAGCATTCTCTGTGATCTTTGTGCCTCTGTGTTTCAAAGCCTTCTCCGTGCCCTCTCTGCTATTGCATCCCCAAGCAATACAGGAATTCCTGTCGCATATCGCCGCTGCCTTTGGAGCCGCGGAGGAACAGGCGATTGCCGACGACCGCAGGACTCGCGAAGCCATCATCGCCTAAGCGGTTCTCCGCCACGATTTCCAGCTCCTTGGGATTCGGCTTGAAGACGTACGTGATGCCACCTTCATTCGACCAGTAGATATGACCGCCAGCGAGCACCGGTGAGGAACTTACAGGACCTTGGAGACGTTTTTTCCACTGCTCTTGTCCATCAGTCGCTCGCCAACAAAAGACGACGCCGTTATCGGTGAGTGCATAGAGGTAGCCGTCGACGGCGAGCATCGATTGCTCGTAGCATCTCTGATTGTTGCGCCAGAGCACCTGACCGGATCCATCTGCTTTCACCGCGACCGTTTCAGATTGAGGATATCCGCCACTCGCGAAAATGGTGTCACCGTCCCAGACAATCGTGCCACAGGTAGCGGTTGCTGTCCCCTCGGTACTCCAGAGCGCCTTTCCGGTCGCGGGATTCAAGGACGTAATTTTTTCACCACCACTCATCAGCAGTTGATCTTCACCTGCCAGATGAGCGATTACGGGTGAGGAGAAGGAAATGTTCGCCGGACGCGGCGTGCGCCAGAGAGACTTACCGGAGCTGCGTTCGAGTGCGACGATGCTACTGTCGCCGTCATACTCCATCGCTATGATCACGGAATTGCGATACAGCAGTGGTGATGGTGCGTAGCCATATTCATAGCGACGAGGGTTGAAGGAACCGGCTTTCTGACGCCACTGGACTTGGCCATCAAAGTCGAGTGCGATGGCTTCGACGGTCTCATGGTGAAAAAATGTAGCGATGAGTCGTTCTCCGTCGCTCGCCAACGTACTGGTCGCCTCGGTATTTTTCGGGTGATTGTGAGCGGGAAAGCCACCTTGGCTGACGTCTTGTTGCCAGAGCAATTTCCCGGTCGCTCGATCGAATCCCAAGACGGAATGAACTTGCGTTTTGTTTTGCGCGGTCGTCAGGAACACTCGATCACGAACGATGATGGGTGACGAATGGCCGCGGCCGGGCACGGCCGTTTTCCAAATCACGTTTTGCGAGTCACTCCAGGTGGTCGGTGGAGCTTTTGCGCTGGCAGCGGCGATGCCATTGCGAGCGGGACCGCGCCACCAGGGCCAGTCTGTCTCCGCCGATAGTTTCGTGAAATCCGCAATCCCTCGATCCGCTCCCGAGGCACTCGGTTCAGCCGCCGCACAGGCGGTACCGTGTAGCTGCCGCGAATACGGCGCGGTCAGCGACGGCTGTATTAGATTGGCGGCGAGCAGGGTGAGCAGCGTCCAACCAAATTGCGCTGTGGTGCGAAGGAGTGCGTAGCGCCGTGGTAAGTTCATGATTCATCCTGGCCGTAAGTGAAGGAGCGATCGAGACGTGATGGGGGAAGAGTTGCTTACTTCGCTGCGGGTGCGGGGCGCCGCTGAGCGAACAGCCATTGGTAGAATTCTGGATTCTTGTAGGTAGCGGTCCAGGAATCGTGACCCACTCCGGGATATTCCGTGTATTTGGGTGAGCCGCCGGCCGCTTTGATGGCGTCGATCATTTCTCGCGAACGCTCGACTTTCACGGCCGTGTCTTTGTCACCATGAAAGGCCCAGATCGGCAGCTTCCCAATCTTGCTGGCTAGTTTAGGATCACCCCCGCCGCAAATGGGAGCGGCTGCGGCGAACAGATTCGGATGACGCTGAATGGCATCCCACGTGCCGTAGCCACCCATCGACAGGCCGGTGATGTAGAGTCGATCGGAGTCGATGGAGAAATCTTTGCGCAGTTTTTCGATGACGGCCAGCGTCAAACGCATGGGAGAGGCGGGCTTTTCCGGCATGTCATGCTTGGCAGCCGACCAATCGACGTCGACCCACTTATCACCGGTCGGACACTGCGGCGCCAGCACAAACGCAGGATAGCTCGCCATGATCTTGTCGCTGGCAAAGTCGGCCATGCCATGGACGAGTTGTGCGGAGTTGTTATTGCCACGTTCACCCGCTCCATGCAGGAAAAGCACGAGTGGATATTTCTTGGTGGCGTCGTAATCTTTGGGCTTGAGGAGTCGGTAGAGCAGCTTCGTGCCGGCTGCATCGGTGAAGGTTCCCGCTTCAAATCGATCTCGATCATCCGCTTGCGCGACGGTGGCGAGTGCGAGTGGTACCAGAGCCAACATCATGGCCATCGACGAGATGGTGGACCCGAATCCCGACAGATGCAAACAGGAACGAAACCAATCCAAATGATTCACAGGCCTACTCCTTGATCAACAGGTGAGCGACACGATACGAGCCGATTTTGTACCGCGAGTGCTCGCCAGAATCCACCGGGAGAGTCAGAAACAGCCTCCCCATCACGAGCTGTTCCATGCCGCCGAGTCTCCGTGCGAGACCAGTTCCCAGGCCGCCGTCGCCACGGTGTCTGCACCCTATGAGCGGACTATGTGGTAGGCCAACCATCGGGCTCAGGTGTTACCAGTGTCCTATAAGCTACAACGATTTTTCAGGACTCGGACTAACTGATTTGCAAGGCTTGCAAGGCTACGGCGCGCAGGCAGAGGTGGGGGATGTAGGTGGCTGGCAGATCGAGTAGTGGAACGAGGCTGCCAGCGTCGCCGCCCGTCACAAACAGGTCCACTCCGACGCCATCCACGTTCACTGCGGCGCTTGCGCGTGACAACGCTCCGGTCTTGGATTCAGACCTAGCAGCATTCCTATCCTGGGACAGCTCAACGCGCATCCTGGCGACGAGTTCTTTCACGGCTCCGATCGCGCCCCAGTAGAGACCGCTTTGGATTGCTTGTTCGGTGTTTCTCCCGAGGGCCTGGGGCGATTGGCCGTCGGTTAACACATTCACGAGCGGTAACAGATCGGTGTTGCCAGCCAGAGTGCGCGCGGCAATTCCCAGCCCCGGCAGAATCGCCCCTCCCACAAACTCACCCTGCTCGTTGACGGCGTGCACTTTGAGTGCGGTTCCGGCGTCGATCACAATGGCGGGCCGATCGGCCTGTCGCAATCGGTTCGCCGCGACCGCCGTAAGCAATCGATCCATTCCCACTCGCTCGGGATAATCCACCGCCACCGTCAATGCCAAGTCGCGATAGGTGAGCGTTCGCAGTTCATCCGACGGGCGATGCTCGGTGACCCAGTTCCGTATGCGTTCCCAGCCGCCACGATTCACACTAGACACCACCCACAACGCAGAGCTGCTGGGTAACCAGTCCGCCGGAAACCAAATCGGCTCGTCGCTCGTCCGCCACTCCAGCAACGCCAGCGGTTCCGGCAAGTTCGTCGTTACGTTGTGGTCGGCTGCGGCAGCGGCGACAGCGGGTGCTGGGGCTGGAAAGAAGCCGAAGCGGGCCACTTTGATGGCCGAGTTGCCGATGTCGACAGCGAGCAGGGAGCGGTTCATGATGAGCTGGCGATCGCCAGCCGTTCCGCGATCGCAGCGGTGAGTTGGTTGAGTCCCTGTCCGGTGACGGCAGAAATCAGCAGCACAGGGCGATCGAGTTCGGCAGCCACTTGATCACGCATTTCGGCCGCACCCGGTAATTCGGCTTTCGTCACGGCAACGATTTCCGGCCGATCACCTAGCTGAGCGTTGTACTGCAACAGTTCATCGCGAATCGCGCGATAATTCTCCAGCGGGTCCGTGCCGTCGAACGGAACGGGTTCGAGCAAGTGGACCAGAATGCCCGCTCGCTCGATGTGCCGGAGAAACTCATGCCCCAGCCCCACACCGACGTGTGCGCCTTCGATGAGTCCGGGGATATCGGCCATGACGAAGGAGCGATCAGCATCCAGACGAACGATGCCGAGGTTGGGATGTTTGGTCGTGAACGGGTAGTCGGCAATTTCCGGTCGAGCCCGTGAAAGTCGACTCAGCAGCGTACTTTTACCGGCGTTCGGTTTACCCAGGAGCCCCACGTCGGCGATCACTTTCAGTTCCAATATCACCGCTCGGCGTTCGCCTTCTTCGCCGGGTTCCGCTTGCCGCGGAGCTCGATTGGTACTCGTCTTGAACCGGACGTTACCATGCCCACCTTTGCCGCCACGAGCGGCCACAAAGCGGTCGCCGAGCGTGGTGAGATCTTTGATGACGAAGCCTTCGCGGGCATCGATCACGAGCGTACCGGGTGGGACGGGTAGTACGACGTCGTGGGCGCTGCGTCCCGCGCAGTTCGCTCCATGTCCCTTCTCACCAGAACCCGCCTTCCACACTCGACGCTGAGCGAAGTCGGAAAGATTATTCACCCCGGTTTCAACCGACAGGATGATGCTACCGCCGTCGCCGCCATCGCCCCCATCGGGGCCGCCATAGGGGACATATTTTTCGCGACGAAAGCTGACGCAGCCATCGCCCCCACGGCCGGCTTGTAGTTCGATTTCGACGCGATCAACAAACATGTCCTACGACGCCTCCATGGCGGAGCGTCAGAGACCGCCCGACCCTCAGAAAACTCGGCCATCCATCACTACGGCCGCACCTAGAACAGCGGCGGCCGTCTCACAAACGATGGGCTAACTGCAGCGATTTCAGAGCCTAGTTGGCACTCGCCACAATGTTCACTCGACGACCAGCACGATCGAATTTCACGAATCCGTCGGTGAGTGCGAACAGCGTGTAGTCCTTACCGGTGCCGACATTGGCGCCCGCTTGGAACACCGTACCGACTTGGCGGACCAGAATGCTACCCGCCGTTACCGCTTCGCCGCCAAAACGCTTCACGCCACGACGCTGACCGTTCGAGTCACGACCGTTGCGGCTAGAACCTTGACCCTTTTTATGTGCCATGACGGCATCTCCCCATCAATCGCAGAGCTGAACAACACCCATACACACCAGGGAAGACCCTGGTAATCTGTCACTTTTACCGATAAACCCAGAGGTGATCAAGGGGTTCTTTGAGTCCATAGATGTCGAGCAACCGCTCCTGCTCGATCTTTCGAGACTCCAGCGGCACGCCATACCGAATCTCTTCTTCATGCTCCAGCAGCGCATCCCCTTGTCGATGGAAATTGAGCTGCAGGGTTTTATAGACGAAGCGGCGACCTTTACCGGGCGGATCCCCAGCTTGGTAAGCGCCCGGAGTGTCCCGGAACTGGTAAGCGTTCGTCAGCCCCTGGATGAAGACGCTGAAAAAGTCGGTTCGAGGATCTAAGTCTTCCCAGGTCACTACGCCCCAGACGCTGCGATCATTCTGCTCGTCACTCAGCGGCACTCCCACACGCGTGATCTCGACGGTGTTGAGCAGCTTGCGGCCATTCACTTCGCGAGCTTGAATCGCTTCGACCGCCGACGGGATGATGCGATCGAGATATTCCTTCGTCTGGTACTTACCCTCCAGCAGCACTCGACCATGCATCACGAACTGCGGCAGAAATCGCCGCTGGTCGGCGGATACCGTTTCGCTATCAAACGTTAGGTGATCGTAGGTCTCATCCTTTTGAGCCTTTGGACGCAGGTCTTTGCCCGTGTTTTTCACGCGATAGACCATGTACCAAATCTGCTTCCGCTGCATCTTGCCCGACGGCTGGGGAATGTCGACATTGATCCGGCGCAGCGGCTTAAAGGCAAACTCCAAGTTCCAAATCTCCCGCCGGACCACCTGCGATTTCGCCTTCTCCAGCAGCGTTTCGGATTTCGCGATGAAATTAGGCGTCCATTCCAAATCCTTGGCCTCGGCCATCAATTCCAGCAGCGGGATCTGATCGGTAAAGGCTTCGCGTTTTTCAGCCGTCGACGGAATTACGGTGAGCAGTCCGGGCGGCAGGGGGCGAGGCCGATTCGCCGCCGCTGGCGCTTGGCCACGAGCCCAGGATGAGGGCAGTAACGCCAACGCGAGTGCCGCGGCCGTGCAGAAGGACGCTTGCAGCGTAAAACGACCTGTCATGGTGAACCACCTTGAGAACAACGTGCTCATGAAATTCCAACGCTCTGCTCCGTCCAGCTTGGCAGTATAGTTACGGCACGGCGCAGATGACAAGTTTTATCGACGGAAGCCGGCAGCAATTAGCTGTCCGACTTCCTACGAACGGCTGGGTAGTCTGGGCAATCTGTCAGGCTTGGGTTCCAAGCTCCACGCGCACTGGCTGACCGCACACAGCTCGAGGTAATTTCCTTACATCTGGACGGAATCGCTTGAGTTGCTAAGATTTAGGGCTCGCAGTGAGCCTGTCGAGTTGACGGGTTCCAACGACAGGCTCTTGGGAGTGATGCATGGGGACGAAAGAAGAGGCTTTTGAAGTCAATGGCACAGTGACGCAAGCACTGGCCAACACTCGATTTCGAGTGCAATTGGAGACGGGTGGCGAGGTGATGGCGCACGTCGCTGGCCGCATGCGCAAGAATTTCATCCGTATCGTGCCCGGTGATAAGGTGAAGGTTGAACTCTCACCGTATGACCTCAGCCGCGGTCGAATCGTCTTCCGCGAACGTTAAATTCGAGCTCCCGTCGAGCGACCGCCGGACAACCGTCCGTTCCGCTTAAACGCACCCA
This sequence comes from Planctomycetota bacterium, assembly GCA_046086325.1. Classification (GTDB taxonomy): domain Bacteria; phylum Planctomycetota; class Planctomycetia; order Pirellulales; family Pirellulaceae; genus JBJSXJ01. The sequence continues at coordinate 14,648 of JBJSXJ010000292.1, forward strand.
GTCCGTGAAACCGCGCGGGTGCTGTCCGGGTAGTGCATGCTGACGGTTTCTTATTTCTCATCATCGCAGTTTCATTCTGCAGCCACTCAAGGAGTCAACTCGCTGTGTTCAAGCAACTTCGTAATTGGTCGGCCAGACTACTGCCGCTGCTTTCCGTAGCAGTGCTGGCAGTCGGCAGCCTGCCGCAAGCCATTCAAGCTCAGGAAGAAAAACCGGTCGTTGTCATCGCGATCAATAAATTGTCCGAGATCACCAGCGACATTGGCATGATGACGGAACTAGCCGGCCAGGGTGACGCCGGTAAAGTGGCGATCGGCATGGCCGGTATCTACACCAACGGCATCGACAAGACCAAGCCCGCCGGTGGCTACGTGGCGATGACCGACGCCGGCCCGAAGATCGTCGGCTTCATTCCGGTCACGAACCTCAAAGCGATGCTCGGCACGTTCCGTGACCGCATCGGCACTCCGAAGGAAATCGGCGACGGCGTCCTCGAAGTCGGTGCCGATCGCGCTCAACCGATGTACGTCAAAGAACATCAGGGCTACGCCTTCATCGCTCAAGATCGCGATCATTTGGCCAAGTTGCCCGACGATCCGACCAAAGCTCTCGTGGGACTCGACAAGAAATATGACATCGCCGTGCGGCTCAACATGGAAAACATTCCAGCCGAGTTTCGCGATCTGATTGTCAGCAACATGCGCATGGGTTTTGACCAAGCGATGCGGCAAAACAACGGCTTGGGTGACGACGAGCAGAAAGCGGCGGAAGCGATCGGCAAGGAAGCGATGAAGGGAGTAGTCGATTTCATCGAACAGGCCGAGCAGATGACGATCGGTTTTGCGATCGATGCTCAAGCGAAGAACATCGCCTTGGAATTCTCGGCTACCGCTCGCGATGGCACCGACCTGGCGAAAGAAATGGCCGGACAGGATCTCGGCAAGTCGCTATTCGGCGGACTCGTCGCCGGCGATCCGGCCGCCAAAATGCATTTCCGCTCCGTGTTGGCCAAGTCGGCTATCGAGCAGTATCTGAAGCTGATCGCTCAAGGTCGCGAGCAGGCACTGAAGGAAATCGACAACGACACGCGTCTGCCCGATCAGCAGACGCGCGACGCCGTGAAGGCCTCGGTCGAGGACTTCCTGGATGTCGCCAAGCAGACGGTGGAAAAAGGGAAGCTGGAAGCGGCCGGGGCCGTGCACGTCAGTGATCACGTCGAGTTTTTGCTCGGCGGTCACGTGGCCGACGGGCTGAAGATCGAAAAAGGCGTGAAGCGCATTGTGGAACTGGTGCGTAATCTGCCCGGCGTGCCCACGATCAAGTTGGATGTGGCCTCGCATAACGGCGTGAACATTCATACGGTCGATGTGCCCGTGTTCGATCCGCAGGCAGCCAAGGTGATTGGCGAACAGGCGCAGCTCGTGCTGGGCTTCGGCAAAGATGCCGCCTATCTGGGACTCGGCTCGGATGGAGTCAAGGTGCTCAAGAGCGGTCTGGATGCCAAGTCGACCGGCGACGACAAGATTCCGGCCTACGCCAAGTTGATGGTTGGTCCCTTCGCGGCGCTAGCGGCCAAGGTGGAAAGCAATCCGCAGACGAAGATTCTGGCTGACGCCGCCAAGAAGTCGGATGGCAACGATCACGTCCTCTTCCAGGTCCAGCAAATTGAACGCGGTTCGACCGTGCGAATCGAGTTCGGTAGTGGTTTGCTGCAAATGATCGGTGAAGTTTCCAAGGCCGCGCAGGGCGGAAACTAACGAATGTGGCTACGACCGCCGCGCGGGAGATTCCAAGCGCGGCGAATCGGTCGCGGTACAGCGACATGAAATAAACCGAGCGATACTCGCCAAGATGCGTTCTGGCGAGTATCGTTTTTTTGTTTGATCAGCCCCGCGGCTGACTCGAAGGGCGAACCGTTCGCCCCTCGCAGAACAACGATTAACCTTTCTACCCCAAAACCATTATGCCTACGGTTGGAACTTTCCCGACGTCCCGTCAAGAGATTGCTGGCGTGCCTGTTGTCGAGTTGGCGAAGCAGTTTGGTACGCCAACCTACATTTATGATGCTGCTAAAATTCGGCAACGCATCGATGATTTGCGCGCGTTCGATGTGATTCGCTTTGCCCAAAAAGCCTGTTCCAACATTGCGATCCTCGCACTCGCACGCCAAGCCGGCGTCGTCGTGGATGCGGTGAGTGCCGGTGAGATTCATCGAGCTGTCGCGGCTGGTTATCCGCTGCATGGTGAACCGGCACCCGTCGTCTACACCGCTGACATTTTCGATCGTGAGTCGCTGGAGCTGGTCATCCGACATAATCTGCCCGTCAATGTGGGCTCGCCCGACATGATCGATCAGCTGGGCGAACGAGCACCCGGCCGTTCGATCACGATGCGAATCAATCCCGGCTTTGGTCATGGCCACAGTCAGAAAACGAATACCGGCGGCCAGCAGTCGAAGCATGGTATTTGGCACGAGTCACTGGGTGACTGCCTGCGCCGAGTCGACCACCACGGGATGGCGGTGAGCGGCATTCACATGCATATCGGCTCCGGTACCGATCTGGAGCATCTAGCGCAAGTGTGCGGCGCCATGGAGAAGACCGTGCTGGAAGTGGGCCGGAGCGTAACGACGATCAGCGCCGGCGGCGGTTTGCCGATCGCTTACCACTCCAAGCAGACCTACGTCGACCTTGATCAATATTTCAAACTCTGGGACGCCACCCGTAAACGTCTCGAGGATCGCTTTGGTCATAAAATCTCGCTGGAGATTGAACCTGGTCGCTATCTGGTGGCCGAGAGCGGCTTCTTGCTGACGGAGATTCGCTCGGTCAAGCAGCAAGGCGACAACACCTTCTACTTGCTCGATGCTGGCTTCAACAATCTGGCTCGACCTATCCTCTATGGTTCCTATCATCCGATGTCGATCGCGCATGCCCGCGGCCCGCAGGATGTTCCCGAACGCCCCGTGGTGGTCGGCGGCCCACTGTGTGAGTCGGGCGATATTTTCACTCAGGAAGAAGGTGGCTTCGTCTGCCAGCGCTCGTTGCCCGTCGCCCAGGTGGGAGACTATCTGGTGATCGAGTGCGCTGGTGCCTACGGCTTCGTCATGGCTTCCAACTACAACTCCAAGCCGCTCGCGGCCGAAGTTATGGTGGCGGCCGGTCGTCCTCACCTCATCCGTGCTCGCCAGACTCATGCCGACCTGATCCATGGTGAAATCATTCCGGCAATCGGTTAGGGTGAGAGCCGCGGGAACTTGTCAATTCGGAGAGGCTGACCGACGTCGCACGACTTTCCAAGTCGTGTAGCGAACCACGATTCCTCCAACAGGTAACTCGTTTTATTGTTGCTAGCAAAGGGGCGTCGATGAGGAAGCGCGTGACGGTTGCCGCTGGCAAGTCGACGAACAACAAGCTCACCGCAGCCCTTTGGCTCTGGGCAGCGGCGACACTGGCTTGGGGCGCCGCTCACAGTATCGCCATTCATCCAGGAAGTGACGCCGCCAGTAGCTGGTTCAGCTTGAACCTCCAGCATACGGCTCACGCACAGCCTCCCAGTAAGGACGCACCAGCCGCCATCGATTTTGATCGCGACATCGCTCCGCTACTTGCGCGACGCTGCCTCGAATGCCACGATGCTAACGAAAAAAAAGGTGGACTCGATCTGACTCGTCGAGCCACCGCGCTGCAGGGTGGCGAAAGCGGCACACCCGCCCTCAGCGATAAGCCACTCGACGGCACCCTTTGGCAGCGAGTGTCGGCCGACGAAATGCCGCCCAAAAAACCGCTCGCCGCAAACGAAAAACAACTACTCGAACGCTGGCTCACCGGCGGTGCTCGCTGGGGCACTGATCCGATCAACCCGGTGCGCTATTCCAGTGAGCGTCGTGGTGGGTCTGATTGGTGGGCCTTGCAGCCGCTCCAGCGAGTCGCCGCACCAACTCCGGTCGCATCGAATCCCGCCGCACCACGCAGCCCCTCCTCGATCGCCGCGTCGCGCGGAACGGTGGATGCGTTCATTCGCGCTACCCTGCAAACAAAATCGCTCACGCCGTCGGTGGAAGCAGACCGTCGAGTCCTCGCGCGACGTCTATCCTTCGATCTCATTGGCTTGCCTCCAACGCCCGAACTCGTCGACGAGTTCCTCGCGGATGCAGCGCCCGATGCCTATGAACGGCTGGTCGATCGACTACTTGCCTCGCCGCATTACGGCGAGCGCTGGGCCCGTCATTGGCTCGACGTCGCTCATTTCGGCGAGAGCGATGGCTTCGAGTATGACCGCTTGCGGCCCAATGCTTGGCCCTATCGAGATTGGGTGATTCGCGCCTTCAATGAAGATTTGTCCTATGACGAATTCATCGCGCTTCAAGTGGCCGGAGATTTACTCCGTCCCAATGATCCGCAAGCGATCATCGCGACCGGCTTTCTGGTAGGTGGCGCATTCGATGGACTCACGCCTGCCGGTGAGACGATGCGACAGATCATGCGCCAGGATGAACTCGAAGATCTCGTCGGCATCGTTGGTCAATCATTCGTCGGACTCACCGTGCAATGTGCCCGTTGTCACGATCACAAATTCGACGCCATCACTCAGCAAGATTACTATCGGCTCGCTTCCGCACTCAGCGGCGTGCGACGTGGCGAACGTCCCTTGCCCGTGGCGAACGAACAGTCGCAGAGTCTCGACGAGCAAATCACTCGACTGACTCAGCGGCAGCGCGAGCTGGATGATCGTGCGCGGCGCGCGGTGCTGACACGTCGACAAAAACAGCCCGTTGCTCAGCGACCGCTAGCCCCACAGCCACTCGCCGCCTGGGAATTTACGAAGAGCCTACAAGACCAAGTCGGAACGCTGCATGCGACGCTGCAAGGAGCAGCCAAGCGCGAAGCTGTCGGGCTCATCCTGGACGGACAAGACGCCTACGCCGCGACTCCCACGCTCCCCCAAAACCTCACCGAAAAGACACTCATTGCGGTCGCCCAGTTGTCGAATCTGACGCAGCGCGGTGGCGGTCTGATTTCCGTGCAAACAACCGATGGTGGCCTGTTCGATGCGATCGTCTTCGGCGAACAGAATCCGGCGCACTGGATGGCCGGCAGCAACGGTTTCAGTCGCACTCAATTCTTTCAAGGCACCGAAGAGCTGCAAGCGAAAGAGCGGCCCGTGCACGTCGCCATCACCTATCACAAGAATGGCCAGATCACCGGCTATGTGGATGGAAGACCTTACGGCAAGCCTTATCAAACCAGCCTGCAAACGTACGAAGCCAGCAAAACACAAGTTGTATTCGGCTTGCGACACAGCCCCGTCGGCGGCAATCGAATGCTCGCCGGCACCCTCTTGCGCGCCGCCCTGTATGATCGAGCACTCGCGGCCGAAGAGATCGCCGCCGCTGCCGCTCATCAGTCCGACTACGTAACCGAAGCTGAATTACTGGCTGAGCTCAGTGAGACGGAACGTGGCGAGCGAGCGGCAATCGGGCCACAACTAACTGCGATTCGCGATCAGTTGGAACGACGTCGAACCGGTAAAGTCTTCGCCATCACTCCGCAGAATGCTCCCGTCACCCATGTGCTGCGACGTGGTAATCCGCTGCAGCCGGCGGATGCCGTTTCAGCCGGAGCGTTGTCGTCGCTGATCGGTCTCTCCGCCGACTTCGCACTTCCTCCCGATGCACCAGAAGCGCAGCGTCGACAACGACTCGCGCAGTGGCTGGCTCACCCGGATAATGCCCTCACCGCGCGCACGTTAGCAAATCGTCTCTGGCACTATCACTTCGGTGCCGGACTGGTGCCAACTCCCAACGATCTTGGTTTCAGTGGCGGCCCCCCTTCGCACCCCGAACTGCTCGACTGGCTGGCGGCGGAACTGCGAGTGGGCGGTCAGTCGATCAAACATCTGCAGCGCATTCTCGTGACCTCGTCCACGTTCCGACAATCATCGGCCCCGCGCGCGGAAGCGACCGCCGTCGACGCTGACAATCGCTGGCTATGGCGCATGCCAACTCGGCGACTCGAAGCGGAACTCGTGCGCGACGCCGTGCTGGCGGTTGCCGGTCAGTTGAACCAGCAGATGAACGGGCCGGGTTATCAGGATTTCCGACCGTTCCTACGCGGAGGCACACAGTTCTACGAACCACTCGATCCCGAAGGACCAGCCTATCAGCGACGCAGCATTTATCGCACGTGGGCCCGCGGTGGTCACAACCAACTGCTCGATACCTTCGATTGTCCCGATCCCTCCATGAGCACTCCGCGACGTAGCGTCACCACCACACCACTCCAAGCGCTGTCATTACTCAATAACTCGTTTATTCTCCGCATGTCCGATGCCTTCGCGAGCGATCTGCAGCGAGCGAGTGGTACCGCTTCCGCCGCGTCTGGCGGTGAGGCGAAACCAGTGGCCACCGAGCCGCTGGTGACGGAACTTTTTCGCCGCGCGTGGGGCAGGTCACCGCGAGAGGATGAACGAAAGCTGGCGGTCGAGTTTGCGGAACTGCACGGCCTGCCGGCACTCTGCCGAGTGATTTTGAACAGTAATGCGTTTGTCTACGTGGAATGAATTGGAAAAGTGGAGTTCACACGATGCGCCACTATCAACCGTTAGCCGTAACAATCACCAGCGCTTGCCTCCTCAGCGTCGCCATCTGGTTGCTGTTCGTGAGTCCGCTGGATGAACGTGCACGACCTGTTCGCGATCGCAGCGACACGACTCAAGCTACTCGTGATCACACAGCAGCGACCAGCCAGCAAGGCCAGCAGCGCGGCCCGGAATCCAGTAACCCGCCCAGTGACTCTGCGGTTGACGGCTGGCAACGAGTGGCCTGGACGACATCGCGAGTAAAAGGCACACCCGAGCCACCACCACCCTATCGCACTCAGCGTCTATTCCCCACCATTCAATTTAAAAATCCCGTGGTGATGGAAATCGCCCCCGGCACTCAGCGCCTGTTTGTCGGTGAGCAGAGTGGCAAGATTTTTTCGTTTGATATGCAGAATCCTGGTGAGCCGGCGCTGGTCATGGACGCCGTCGCGCTTACCAAACGAGAACGTCCCGCCGGCATCGATAACTCGCTGGTCAATGGTCTGGAAGCTCTTTATGGACTGACCTTTCATCCACACTTTGCCGAGAATCGCTACTGCTATGTGAGCTATGTCGTGAAAGGCGAACCGCTCAAGGATTCCCCCACACCCAACCAATTGCCACAAGGCACGCGAGTCTCGCGGTTCCAGGTGAAAGCCACCGAGCCACCCACGATTGATCTCGATAGCGAACAGATCGTGATCTCTTGGCTTCAAGGTGGACATAATGGAGGCTGCCTCGCCTTCGGCCCCGATGGTTACCTCTATATCTCCACGGGTGACGGCGGCTTTGCCAATCCTCCCGATGGACTCAACGCCGGTCAGGATGTTTCCAATCTCTTGTCGTCCGTGCTGCGCATTGATGTCGATCACCCCGATGAAGGGAAGGCGTACTCGATTCCCAAAGACAATCCCTTTGTCAGTCTGGCGGGAGCACGCGGTGAGATTTGGTGCTACGGACTGCGCAATCCGTGGAAGATGAGTTTTGATCGAGCGACGGGCGATCTCTGGATTGGTGATGTGGGTTGGGAATTATGGGAGCTGGTTTATCGAGCGGAACGTGGTGGGAATTACGGGTGGAGCGTCGTGGAGGGACGACAACCGGTACATGTTGAGCGGAAGGTTGGTCCCACGCCGATCCTGCCTCCGACCATCGAAATTCCTCATACCGACGGCGTTTCGATTACCGGCGGTTTCGTCTATCGCGGCAAGAAGTTTCCCGAGTTGGTGGGTGACTACATTTGCGGCGACTGGGAGACCCGGCGCATCTGGGCCGCACGTTGGGATGAAGCGAGCAAGAGCTGCGGACCACGGCGTGATTTGGTCGAACCGGCCGTGCGACTCGTCGCCTTCGCCGAAGATGCCAACGGCGAACTACTGCTGCTCGATTACGACGCTGGCACGATTCATGAATTGGTAAAGAACGAAGCAGTCACGGCGACGACCGAATTTCCGCGTAAGCTCAGTGAGAGTGGCTTATTCACTTCGACTGCCGATCATGAAGTGGCACCTGGTGTGGTGCCCTTCTCCGTGAATGTGCCGCAATGGTCAGACGGTGCCGAGGCGCAGCGCTACATCGCTCTACCCGATAAGTCCACCGTCAAAATCCTGCCACAAAAAACAGGCATTCCCGGCTCGATGTTTTCCAGCTCGTTCGTCTTTCCAGCCAATAGTGTGCTGCTGAAAACGATTTCCCTGCAGGGACGACGACTGGAATCGCAGTTGCTGCATTTTGATGGTCAGAGCTGGCGTGGATACTCCTATGCCTGGAACGAAGCACAAGATGATGCCGAGCTAGTCGAAGCTGTGGGACGCGATCAGCCGCTCGGCGACAACACCCAGCCACAGACGTGGCATTATGCAAGTCGTGTTGAGTGTGCGCGGTGTCATAATCAATGGGCCGAATATGCACTGGCGTTTCAAATCGGCCAACTCAATCGTGATGAACATGGGCCGCCCGTGCACGACAATCAGTTGCGGCGGTTGAGTCAGTTGAAGGTGATCGAATTGCCGGGAGTGACGACGACTGACGAGAAACCACTACCCGATCGAACTTGGTTCGCCGATCATTTTCCGCGGTTTGCAAATCCGTATGAGTCGCGACGATCGGTCGACGCGCGAGCTCGTTCCTATCTGCATGTGAATTGTGCTCACTGTCATCGACTCGGCGGTGGCGGAACCGCTTACATCGAACTACAGCATGAGCTGCCACTCGAAGCCACCAAGACGCTCGACGTCCGCCCCACTCAGGGCACGTTCGATTTGACGGACGCCCGCATCCTCGCGGCTGGCGATCCCTTCCGCTCTACGCTGTTCTATCGCGTCGCTAAAACAGGGTCGGGACGCATGCCCCACATTGGATCGGAAATCGTCGACGACGAAGCGGTCAAATTGCTGGAGACTTGGATCGAGCAGTTGCCACGTCATCAGCAGCATTGGGCCAACGTCCGGCGACTCCAGCAGCTCGATGAATCCAAAGCACCTGCCAGTGCGCAAGCGGATACCCAAAAAGCCGATGCCCAGAAAGCCGAACGTGCCAAGCAGCGAGCGGAGCTGATTGAGCAAGCACTTAAATCCACGGGCTCCGCGCTGCTTATCGCGCGGTCACTCGTGGAAGATGATTGGCCCAGCGGCGTTCGCGGGGAAGTTGTCGCCGCGGCGATGAAGAAAGACAATTCGCTGCTGCGTGATATCTTCGAACGCTTCGTGCCCGTGGCCGAGCGCGAACGACGCCTCGGCTCAGTCATCAAACCCGCCGATATTCTGCAGCTTGCCGGCGATGCGGAACGTGGCCGCACCATCTTCGAGGCCAGTGGTGGCGGTCAGTGTAAGAATTGCCATCGAATCGGCGAGGTGGGTGGGCGACTAGGCCCCGATCTCTCCAAAATCGGCGCGAAGTATCCACGTCACACGTTGCTCGAACAGATCCTGGAACCGTCGAAAATCATCGATCCCAAGTATGTCAGTTATTTGGTACAGACGAATGACGGGCGACTGCTGACGGGTCTGATGGTCGGTCGCACGGATCAGGAATTCGTGCTGCGCGATGCCAAAGACCAGGAGATTCGGTTGGCGGCGAGTGACGTGGAGACGGTCGCACCGCAGCGACAATCGCTCATGCCCGACCTGCTCCTTCGCGACCTCACCGCGCAGCAAGTGGCTGACCTGCTAGCGTTTCTCGCATCCAGGAAATAGTCTAGTAGCCGCCCCGCAGTACCATCAGCTTCCCACTCGTCACCTTTTCACTCGTCACCTTTTCACTCGTCACCTTCCCACTCCTCACCCTTCCTCCAGCCTCCCGACGCCTTCCATGTTGCAAGTTAAAGATCTGCGGGTCGAGTTTCGCACGGATGATGGTGTCGTACAGGCGGTGAACGGAATTTCGTTTGCCGTGCAGCCGGGCGAGACGCTGGGGATTGTGGGCGAGTCGGGGTCGGGCAAATCTGTAACCAGCCTCGCGATGATGGGCCTGATCCCACAGCCGCCGGGGCGCATCGTCGGTGGACAAGTACTACTGGGCAACGATGATCTCTTGCTGCTCTCGCGCGAGCAGATGCAAAAGACGCGCGGGCGACGCATCGCGATGATCTTTCAAGATCCGATGACGGCACTCAATCCATTCCTTACCGTGGGTGAGCAACTCTGCGAGATGACTCGATTGCATTTCCGCTGGACGGCGGAGCAAGCGGAGCGACATGCGATCGAGATGCTGGAAAAGGTGGGTATTCCCAGTGCCGCTCGTCGCATTCACGATTATCCTCATCAGTTTTCGGGTGGCATGCGACAGCGAGTCATGATTGCGATGGCGCTGTCGTGCGAGCCCGAAGTGTTGATTGCTGATGAACCCACCACGGCACTCGACGTGACCATTCAAGCGCAGATTCTGGAACTGCTGCAGCAACTGCAGCGCGAACGAGGCATGTCCATTCTGCTCATCACTCACGATTTGGGAATCGTGGCGAATTCCTGTCATCGCGTCGTCGTGATGTATGGTGGTCGCATTGTGGAAGAGGCACCTGTGGGAGAGCTCTTCGCGCAGCCGCGTCATCCTTACACACGCGGATTGCTGGCGTCCGTACCGCGCTGGGATGGGCAAGAGACACAATTGCTGCAGGCGATCGAAGGTCAGCCACCAAACATGGCCGATCCTCCTTCAGGCTGTACATTCCATCCGCGCTGCCCGTTCTCGATTGATCGGTGTCGAGTGGAGTTACCACAGCTGGTGATGCGAGCGGAAACCACAGCAGAAGGAAAAACTGGCGCCTCTGGACCAATCGCATCCTCTGCATCCTCCGCACCCTGCACAGGCAAATATGCCTGCTTCGTCGACATTCGTACGACCAAGCCTCGGGAGACTCATCATGTCTGATACGCTGCGAATGGCTGCCACCGCGACCATGCGGGAACGAGGGCTGCAGACCGGTCAGGAAACGACTGCCACCTCTCGCTCGTCCGCGCCACCCTTGCTGGAGGTCCGCAAACTGGAAGTCCACTTTCCTTTCCGCACCGGTTCGTGGTGGTGGAGTAAATCGGGAGTGGTGCGAGCGGTGGACGGCGTGAACTTCACGGTGAATCGTGGCGAGACGTTGGGGCTGGTCGGCGAATCAGGCTGCGGCAAATCAACAACCGCCCGAGCACTCGTCGGACTCGTACGACCCACCGCTGGTGAAATCTATCTGCAAGGCCAACGCCTCGATCAATTGTCGGAAGCTGCGATGAGGCCGCATCGCCGCCTGGTGCAAATGATCTTTCAAGATCCCTTCGCATCACTTAACCCACGCATGACCGTGGGCAAAATCATCACGGAGCCGCTCGATATTTTCGGTCTCAGCTCGCCGCGTGACCGACAATTAGAAGCCTTGCGACTGATGGAACTGGTCGGACTCAATCCCCGATTTTTGAATCGCTATCCGCATGAATTCTCTGGCGGTCAGCGTCAGCGGGTCGGGATTGCCCGAGCCCTCGCGGTTCAGCCCGAACTGATTGTTTGCGATGAACCCATCTCGGCACTCGACGTTTCTATTCAAGCACAAGTGATCAATCTGCTGATGGAACTGCAGCAGCGACTGGGCTTAGCCTATTTATTCATCGCTCATGATCTAGCAGTCGTGCGACATATCGCTCAGCGCGTCGGCGTGATGTATTTGGGACGCATCGTGGAGCTGGCATCGTCCCGTGAACTCTACGCTCAACCGCGACATCCCTACACGCAAGCGCTGCTGTCCGCCGCGCCACTACCCGATCCAGTCGCCGAAAAAACTCGGCAGCGCATTGTGCTGCAGGGTGAAGTGCCCACTCCGGATCGTTTCTATCCCGGCTGTCCATTTGCGGATCGTTGCCCGATTGCAGAGGAGCAATGTCGCAGTGCACCACCCACTCTGACATCGGCCCCGCATGCGGTGGCCTGTTTCAAAGCCTAGTTTTTCTCTTCCTGGATCCTGTTTTCTAGAACTCACCTTCTTTCCTCTTTTCCCTGTTAGATTTTTGGACCATGACGAAGTATCAGATGCCAACGTTGGCCGCGACACCACGCGCGGGTAAGAAGCAAGTGTTATTGATCGCCAATGGCGATTTGCGATTGTCCGCAAATCAGAAATGCTGGGCGGCTCAGGCAGAGATGGAGTCGGCATTGACCGACGCGGTAGCCGCCAGCGGCTATGAGCTCGTCCGCGCTCATCCCTATCGTGAAGATCAGCAGCACGGCTTTATCAGTTCGCAGAAGGAAGGCTTGGCGGTGTTCGCCGAGATCGATCCCCAGGCACCGCTGATTGTGGCCGAAGCAGTCTGGCAGTACTCCCATCACATCCTGCCAGGGCTCATCACTCACGAAGGACCCATTCTGACCGTGGCGAACTGGTCCGGCACCTGGCCGGGCCTCGTCGGCATGCTCAACCTCAACGGCTCGCTGACCAAAGCCGGCGTCGACTACTCGACACTCTGGAGCGAAGATTTTGAGGCGCCCGAATTCCGCAGCCAGCTCGCCAAGTGGTTGAAGAAAGGCAAGATTCGACATGCCACGCGCCATGTCGTGCGCTACAAAGATGTGAAGGTGCCCGGACGCGAACGCAAACTCGCCAGCGCCCTGGCGCAACAGCTACGTCGCGAGAAAGCGATCATGGGCGTCTTCGATGAAGGCTGCATGGGCATGTTCAATGCCATCATCCCCGACGAACTGCTCAACCCAACCGGCGTCTATAAGGAACGCCTGAGCCAGTCCGCGCTCTACCACGAAACAACGCAAGTGTCAGACGCTGAGGCACTGGCGGTGCGGCAGTGGATGGAGACGCACGGCTTGAAGTTTGTTACCGGCCCCAAGCACGCCGAACATCTCACCGATCAGCAAATCCTGGCTCAATGCAAAATGTATATCGCCGCCGTACGACTGGCCGATGACTTCGGCTGCGCGACGATCGGTATCCAGTACCAACAGGGACTCAAGGATCTATTACCCGCCAGTGACCTCGTGGAGGGAACTCTCAACAACAGCGAACGGCCACCGGTGAAATCGCGGGACGGCAAGCGCGAGTTGTATGCGGGCGAACCGTTGCCTCATTTCAATGAAGTCGATGAATGCGCCGGTCTCGATGGACTGCTCACCTATCGCTTGCATAAAGCGATGGGACAACCGGTTGAAAACACGCTGCACGACCTGCGCTGGGGCGATGTCGATCCCACCGGCACCGTAGACGATTACGTGTGGGTGTTTCTGATCAGCGGTTCCGCTCCGCCAGCACATTTTGTCGGTGGCTGGTCCGGAGCTTCCAGCGAACGTCAACCCGCAATGTATTTCCCCAGTGGTGGCGGCACGTTGAAAGGCATTTCCAAGCCGGGCGAAATCGTCTGGTCGCGCGTCTTTATCGAAGATGGTCGGCTGAAAATGGATTTGGGTCGAGCGGCGGTGGTGGAACTGCCGGCCGAGGAAACCAATCGTCGCTGGCAAGCCACGACTCCGCAGTGGCCGATCATGCATGCGGTCACCTACGGTGTTACACGCGATCAAATGATGGCGCGCCACAAAAGCAACCACATTCAGGTGGCGTACGCGACCGATGCCGAAAGTGCCGATCGAGCACTTTTGGCCAAAGCCGCGCTGGCCGCCGAACTGGGCCTGGAAGTGGCCCTCTGTGGCACCCGAGGCGACGGTAAATCCTGGCGCGGGTAAAGCCCGATCAGGATCCCCCCCGCGCCACCCTGCCTCTGCGCGCAATCACCCTTCAGCCCCCCGGCCGGTACCCAGCGGCCCGGGTATCCGCCGCCTAACGGTTGCGAGATGTTTTGGCAGTTTTTTTGAATGCGGTGAGAAAACCAGGACCATTTTTGGCAAATGTGCTGGTTCCGAGCGATGCAATTTAGGTCGCGACCGATTACCTTAAGAGCCTGTCGATTTCGTGAAATCCTATCTGCGTCGTTGGTTCTGAAGTTTGGAACAATCTCATGGCTTCTCCGGTGGATGTGAGTGGTGGTGTACAGTCGCTGAACGAAGATGATGTGCGAGCAATCGATCAACTGCGATCCGTTTACGCACAATTGACCGAGGAACTTGGTCGAGTGATCGTGGGTCAGCAGGAGACTATTCAGCGCTTGGCGATCTGTTTATTCGCTCGCGGACATGCGCTGCTCATGGGTGTGCCGGGACTCGCGAAGACACTGCTCGTGAGCAAGCTGTCCGAAACGATGTCGCTCAAATTCAACCGCATTCAGTTCACGCCCGATTTGATGCCGATGGATATCACCGGCACCGATATCTTGCAGGAAACGGAAACGGGGCGACGCGATTTTCAATTCGTACGTGGTCCGGTGTTCGCCAACATCGTGCTCGCCGACGAAATCAATCGTGCTCCACCGAAAACACAAGCCGCGATGCTCGAAGCAATGCAAGAACATCGTGTGACAGCAGTCGGCAAAACATTTTCACTGGAGGCGCCTTTTCTCGTCTTGGCGACTCAGAACCCAGTCGAACAAGAAGGAACGTATCCGCTTCCCGAAGCACAACTCGACCGCTTCATGTTTTTAATCGAGTTGGATTATCCGAATGAGGATGAAGAAATTCGAATTGCGCGCACGACGACGGGCGGTAGCTTGCCGTCGCTCGCTCACCTGCTCAACGGCAATCAAATCGTGCAGCATCAAGATTTGGTGCGACGAGTGCCGGTGCCCGATCACATCTATTCCTATGCGGCCAAACTGGTGCGCAAGACTCGACCACAAGGCAGTACCGCTCCGGCGTGGCTGAAGCCGCTCGTTTCCTGGGGCGCGGGTCCGCGAGCAGTTCAATGTTTGATTTTGGGCGCGAAGGCGCGAGCAGCCTTGATGGGCAGCTATATGGTGCGCTTGGAAGACATTCAGCAGGTCGCAGAGCCGGTGTTGACGCATCGCATCATTACGACGTTTGCGGCGCAAGCTGAAGGCGTAGACGCCAAGCAGATTGTGCGACGTTTGGTGGCCGAAACCGCTAGCGACCATTAAACAAGTAGTAGTGACGGCCTATGTCTGGTGATCGTAAAACTCGGTCCTTCCTTGACCCTCGCGCGGCCTCGCGACTAGCCGCCGTGCCGCTCTTCGCGCGTCGACCCATGCTGGGAAATGTCTCCGGTCGCCATACGAGTCCGCATCGTGGTTCGAGTGTGGAGTTTGCGGAGTATCGCAAGTATGTACCGGGCGACGATCTGCGGCGCCTCGACTGGCGCGCCTACGGTCGCAGCGATCGCTTCTATGTCAAGGAATTCGAATCAGACACGAATCTGCGCTGCTGTCTGGTGATCGACAGCAGCGGTTCGATGGGTTTTGGTTCCAAAGGCATCACGAAGCTGGAATATGCGATGAAACTGGGTGCCACACTCGGTTACCTCGCCGTGCAGCAAGGTGATGCCGTCGGCTTGAACGCCGTTGCCGAAGGCGTTGTCACGCATCTGCCTCCGCGACGTAACCCCGCTCACCTCTCCGCACTCTTCAATCTCATGGACAAGATTGAACCGAAGGGTGAAACGCAACTGGTACCCACTCTGCACGAACTCGCCGAAACCATCCGGCAACGAGCACTCGTCGTCATCATCTCGGACTTCTTTGTGGAACCCGCCGAGCTACGCGGTTGCTTTCAGCACCTCCGCTTTCGCAAGCATGATGTGGCACTCTTTCATCTGCTCGATCCGCAGGAGATCGATTTTGATTTTCGTCGCCCGATGCGGTTCATCGATCTGGAAGGTGGCCCCGCCATTTTTGCGGAGCCGAACGACATCGCGGATCGTTACCATCAAGCGCTTCGCACCTATCTGGAAGAGATTCGGCGTGTGTCTCTCGAGTCGGGGTTGGATTATCAGCCCATTAAAATCAACGAAGATTATGAGCAGGTGTTGATGCGGTTTCTTGTCGGCCGGGCGAACCGAAGAGGTGGCCGGTGAGTGTACTTCAACCGCTGATCTTGGCTGCTTTGCCGCTAGCCGCTCTGCCTATCATCATTCACCTCATCAACCAGCGCCGTTTCCAGACGGTGCGCTGGGGCGCGATGATGTTTCTGCTCGCGGCCAATCGCATGGCTCGCGGCTATGCCCGACTGCGACAATGGCTCATCCTCGCTCTGCGAGTGCTGGCTCTCATGGGACTCATCTTCGCACTCAGTCGACCACTAGCCAGTGGCTGGTTGGGACTGACCGCTGGCAGTCGCATCGATACGACGATTGTGTTGCTGGATCGATCGTCGAGCATGAGTCAGCAGGAACCGGGTGCCAGTCGGTCCAAACTGCGGGCCGCCGTGGAACAGTTGTCGTCCACGTTTCGACTGCTGCGATCAAACCGCTGGATCTTGATCGATAGTCAATCTCGCACCCCTCATGAACTGGAAAAACCGGAAGATTTACTACGCGTGCCCGAGGCGGATCCGACGAGTGCTGCGGCTGACATTCCCGCCCTGCTCGATGCAGCTCGCCAATACATTCGTGAAAACAAAACCGGTCGCACTGAGATCTGGATCGCTTCCGATCTGCGCCGTAATGATTGGGACGAACAAGGCGGTCGCTGGGATGGACTGCGGAGCGCGTTTCTCGAGTTCCCGCAGGCCATTCGCTTTCACCTGCTCGCGTATGCCGATCGAGCCGCCGATAACATTGCGGTGCGAGTGACCGGCGTGCGTCGCCAGCGTACGGCGAAAGGTGCCGAACTGCTGCTGTCACTCGTCATTACCCGCGATCAAGCCGTCGACACCACGACCACCGTGCCGCTGCGGATCGAAATCGAAGGCGCTAGCTCGGAACTTAAAGTGGAATTCGCTGGCGATCGCTATGAGCTGCGCGATCATCCCGTGCCACTCGATGCCACACAAGAACGTGGTTGGGGGCGAGTCTCGTTACCGACCGACGGAAATCCCGCGGACAATGAATCCTATTTTGTGTTCTCACCACCACCACCACGACAGACCATCTTGGTGACCGATCAAGCGGCGGCCACTGCGCCGCTACAGGCCGCCGCCGGAATTGCTCCCGATCCGTCGCTGGCTGGTAACGTCGAGGTGCTGGGGTCCGATCAACTCGCCAGCGTTGATTGGTCCGCCGTAGCACTCGTCCTTTGGCAGTCGGCATTACCGACTGGCGAGACGGCGACAGCGCTCAACGCCTTGGTCGAACGCGGCGGCCAAGTCATGTTCTTCCCACCGGAAACTCCCGGCAGTGCTGCCTTCGCCGGAATAAGCTGGAAGAATTGGGAAGAGTCAGTAAATGAGTTAGGGGTGGAGTCGTGGCGCGGCGACCAGGATATTCTGGCCAACACGAAAGATGGCTCGGCACTGCCGCTCGGTGAATTGAAAGTTAGACGAGTCTGCGAGGTAGCCGGCGATCTCTTGCCACTGGCCAGCCTCAAAGGTGGCAAGCTTTTGGTCGGTCGATTGCCGACGGATCGCGGCGGAATCTACTTCGTCAGCACGACGACAGCGGGACGCGATTCGACCTTCACAGCAAATGGCATCGTGCTGTATGTGATGATTCAGCGAGCGTTGATGGCGGGAGCCGCCGTGCTCGGTGACACGCGTGATGTTGCTGCTGGCGATCTCACCGGACTCGGTGATATTTCGACCTGGACACGGGTCGCTGGTCCAGCCGAGTCGATCTCCACCGATTATGCCTATCAGCGCGGAGTCTACTCGGATGGCCCGCTGCTGGTAGCCGTTAATCGACCCGCGAAAGAAGACGAACCACGGATCGTGGAAGATGCTGATTTGAAGTCGCTGTTCACCGGCTTGGATTTCAGCCGAGTGGATGATCGCGCGAGTAGCTTTGCGACGCTCGTACAAGAAATATGGCGCTCTTTTCTCCTCGTCATGATGATTGCACTGGTAGGTGAAGCGGCGCTCTGCATTCCCAAGATCGCTCCCAAGCCAGCAGGAGCGACGTCATGAACGAGACTGTTCGTACGCTGACCTTTGTGTGGACCACCGGATCGTTGCTGCTTTCCGTGTTACTGGTCGGCGCGACGATCGCACTCTCGCTGTTTGCGTGGCGTCGAAGCGGGTATCGAGCCAGCATCGGCTGGCTGGAACTGCTGCGCGTGATCGTGGCCACTCTGGTCGCCATTCTTTTCAATCAGCCCGAGTGGATCGAAGAGCAGCGCCCGGACACTCGTCCCACCATCGCCGTGCTGTGGGATGATTCCGTCAGCATGCAGACGCGGGATGTCACGACGGGTGCCGCTGCTGATGCACCGCTGCAAACACGACTGGAATCGGTCGAGAAGGTGACGCAAGAAGAGACCTGGAAATCGTTGCAGGAGCGGTTTGAAGTAAAAGTCTCGGCCATCGGTGCGACGGATGCTACGACTGGCTCGAACCTACATGCCCCGCTCATCGATACGATCGACAAGACGAAGAATTTGGTGGGAGTGGTACTGGCCTCGGATGGTGACTGGAACAGCGGACCGGCACCGATTCAGGCCGCAGCGCACTACCGCATGAAAGGTATTCCCATCTTCACCGTGCCAGTCGGACGGCCAACACGCTTGCCCGATGTGGAACTGCTCAGTTTGGACGCGCCCACATTTGGTGTCAGCGGCAAGACGGTGCGCGTGCCGTTCACAATCGATAGTGCTCTGCCGCGCGAGTATGTCACGAATGTGGTGCTGAAGGCGAGCGACGGTTCGGAAGTCACCAAGGAAGTGCGTGTGGCACCGATGAGTCGCACGCGCGAGTGGCTGATCTGGAAGCCGACGGAGACGGGCGATTTCACATTGACGTTAACGGTTCCCAAACATCCCGAAGAAACCATCACCGACAATAATGAACTCACCGCGCCGATCGCGATTCGGCAAGAGAAGCTGCAGGTGCTGGTCGTGGAATCGTATCCACGCTGGGAGTATCGCTATTTACGGAATGCGTTGTCGCGCGATCCCGGCGTCGAGGTGTCCTGTCTGCTCTTCCATCCCGGACTAAGTAAGGTGGGTGGTGGTAACAAGGATTACATTCCCAAGTTTCCAGAAGGGCTAGATGATTTGTCGCGGTACGACGTGGTGTTTTTGGGTGATGTCGGGACCGATGCCAACCAGCTCACCGTTGAGCAGTGCCGCTTGCTCAAAGGTCTGGTGGAACATCAAGCCAGTGGGCTGGTGTTCATGCCCGGCTGGCAGGGACGGCAGTTGTCGCTGATGGACACAGCCCTGGCCGAGCTCTATCCCGTGGTGCTCGACGAGGGCCAACCGGAGGGCTGGGGTTCGCGCACGCCCGGCCATTTCGAACTCACCGAAACCGGCCGCCGCAGCTTGCTGACCAAGCTCGCTGACACTCAGGACGACAATCTCGAAGTTTGGGAGGATCTGCCTGGATTTCAGTGGTACGCACCGGTCGTACGTGCAAAGGCGGGAACGGAAGTCTTGAGCGTTCATAAGGACATGACGAACGAATTTGGCCGCTTGCCGCTCTTGGTCACGCGCACCTTTGGCGCCGGAAAGGTGCTCTTCATGGGCACCGACGGGGCCTGGCGCTGGCGAAAAGGTGTCGAAGATAAGTACCACTATCGGTTCTGGGGCCAAGTGGTTCGCTGGATGGCTTACCAGCGAAATATGGCGAAGGGCGAAACGATGCGGCTATACTATTCGCCTGATCAACCGCAGGTCCGGCAGACGGTCGCGCTGCACGCCAATGTCATGGATCGAGGTGGTGAACCGCTCACGCAAGGTGAGGTCACGGCCAAGGTGACGGCGCCGTCCGGCAAAACCGAACTCGTGCGATTGACTTCCACGGGTGACGAGTGGGGTGTCTTTAATGGTTCCTACACGACGGCCGAGCCGGGCAAACATGATGTGCTGCTGGCCTGCCGTCAAACGGGAGCAACTTTGAACGCTTCGTTTTTCGTACAAGGCGGCGATGCCGAGCGAGTTGGTCGACCCGCTCGACCTGAAGTGCTGGACGAAATTGCTCGCGTCACACGTGGTCGAATGGTGAGCGTCGAAAAAGCCGATGAGATTATCAACTCGTTGGCGAATTTGACGGAGCCGCCACCGATGGTACGACGATTGCAGCTTTGGAGTCATCCACTGGTCGGTGGGTTATTGATCTTCTTGTTAGGTCTGTTTTGGGTCGGACGAAAAGTAGTTGGTCTGATTTAAGTTCGTGACGGAAGGAAGCCTGATCATGCGCACGGAACGACTGACGTTGCCAGAAAGTTTGCAGGCTCAGCTCCTGCAGTTTCGCCGCCATCTCTGGACGGTGAAGACCGTCGAAGCCGTCGCGGGAGCGATCTTGGGTGTCGGCGTGGCCTATCTGGCCAGCTACGCTCTAGACCGCCTCTTCGACACTCCGGCTTGGCTGCGTGGCCTGCTGCTGCTCACCGCCGTCGTCGGCTGTGCCCTGGTGCCGCTGGCCGTGCATCGCTGGATCTATCGTCGCCGCCATCTCGACCAACTCGCTCGCCTGCTGACTTGGAAACATCCAAGTATTGGCGATCAGTTGCTGGGTGTGATTGAACTAGCCCATAGCGATAGCGAACAAGCTCGCTCCCGCCGCTTGTGCGAAGCGGCGATTGCCCAAGTCGCCGAACGTGCTCAGGGGCGTGACTTCCGCGACGCTGTACCGCAGCCACGGCATCGTCACCGAGCGATCACCGCTGCGCTAGCCGTTCTGGCCTGCGGCGCTCTCTGGCTTTTTTCCTCCAGTGCTGCCGTCAATGCGTGGCAACGTTTTTTGAATCCATGGAGCAACACACCGCGTTATACGTTCGCCCAAATTGAAGCACTACCCCAAGAACTCGTCGTTGCCTATGGCGAGCCGTTCCAGCTCGGTGTGCAGCTAAGTGAGGCGGCTGCTTGGCGTCCCGCCACCGCGCAGCTCACGCTGCCTGGGCAACCACCCATCACCGCTCGACTGCACGAAGGTCGCTACCATTTCGATTTAAATGGACAGATCGATCAGATGCCGCTGCAACTGCGCGTCGGTGATCTGTCGACCGTCGTTCAGCTTGATCCCACCCTGCGACCCGAACTAACCGCCGTCAAAGCGGCAGTGGAATTGCCGGATTATTTGGAACGCGTCGAGCCGCTGGTGAAAGACGTTCGCGGCGGCAGTGTGACGCTGGTTAAAGGCAGTCGAGTGGGCTTCACCGCGACTGCGAACCGCGAGTTGACTAGTGCTCAAGTGAATGGACAAGCAACTCAGCCGGATGGCAATAACATCCCGAGTCCCAAGTCGGCTGTGGAAGGTCCAGCCAAGTTACAGTTCGAATGGCGCGACCAATTTGGCCTCTCTGGCAAAGAACCGTTTCAGCTCAGTGTCAACGGACGCGATGATGAAGCTCCCTCGTTATCCAGCGAAGGATTGCCGCGGCAAAAGGTCGTGTTGGACTCAGAGCAACTGACGTTCAGCGTTCGTGCGCAAGATGACTTCGGCGTAAAGCGAGTGGGAATTGAATGGCGAGGACTAGATGAGACGACCGTCAGCAAGCCAGCGCAAGGAGAACGCATTCTGGCCGCTGGCGGCAGCGACAAAGAATCGCTGGACCTCACCGGCACGTTCTCTGCCAAGGCACTCGGTATCGACCCGCAGCCACTTCAAGTGCGGCTGTTCGTTGAAGATTACTTTCCCGGTCGACCGCGCAGTTACTCGCCACCATTCACGCTCTATGTCCTCAGTCCCGAGGATCATGCCATTTGGATCACGGAGCAACTGAACAAGTGGCATCGCCAATCACTCGAAGTGCGCGACCGCGAACTGCAGCTCTACGAAACCAATAAACAGCTCCGCGAACTCACGGCGGAAGAGCTCGACGACCCGAGCACTCGACGACGTCTGGATGCGCAGTCAGCCGCCGAACGAGCGAATGGTCGGCGCCTGGAGAGTTTAGTGGATGCTGGTGAAGAGCTCGTTCGTCAGGCTACTCGTAATCCCGAGTTCGGCGTTGGTCACTTGGAAAAGTGGGCGGAGATGCTGCAGCTCTTAAAGGGTATTTCGGACGAGCGCATGCCGTCGGTGGCCGATTTGCTCAAGCAAGCCGCCGACGCTCCACAAAGCGGCCAAGCATCCAAGGGTGATCCCAGCAAAGGTCAGCCGTCCGCTGGCAAACCATCAGAGGGTAAACCTTCCTCTGGCGATTCCTCGGGGGATAAGCCCAAGTCTGGCGAGCCGCAGCAGTCGAACGGTAAAGGTGGTGAGTCGAAGCCGAGCGAGGATAATCGTACGGCCGGTCAGAATCGCGCTGGCGGTGCTGGCAGTGGTGATCAGAAAGATCCACAAGAGGAAAAGAAAACTCCCAGCGTTCCCAACATTCAAGATGTGGAATCCACTCAGCTCGACCCCAACAAAGATCTGAAAAAAGAAGAAGAGAAGAAATCGGGGGGTGGTCAAAGCAAGCCAAGTTTAGGTCTGCCAAGCACGAACTTGGTGGGCGGTGGCAAATCGGGCGACCCGCCACCCGCCGGTCAAAAACTGGATGAAGCACTTGCCGCTCAGCAAGACCTGCTAGCCGAATTCGATAAGATCTCGGAGGAGCTCAACAAGGTGCTCGCCAATCTGGAAGGCACCACGCTGGTAAAACGTTTAAAAGCTGCCTCGCGCATGCAGAACGGAATTGCCGGACGTTTGGGTTCCACGATCAACTCGGCGTTCGGTACTCACAAGCCCGAGCCCAAGATGAGCATGGTCGATGCCAATGGCAACGTGGTTCGACCACGACGCAACGGCGGTCTGCGACCTACTCCAGGACCCGATCAAGCAGCTGCCAATCCAAATCCATCGGGTACGGCAGAGAAGCCGGGTGAGACGCCGGAATCAAAGCCTGTCGCCGATCCCAAGCGCGAGCAAATCGTGAAGCTCACATCCGAACTGTCGCAGCAAGAGCTCAAGGGTAGCCAGGATGTCTCCAATATCATGGACGACATGCAGGCCTATTTCGAACGCCGTCGCATGACGATTTTCAAAGCGGTGCTCGATGAGATGCGTCAGCAGGATGTGGTCGGTAGTCTCCGACAACTCTCGGACGACATCGCCAAGCAGCGTGGTCTGTCGATTGCTCAATGCGAATTCTGGTCCGACACGCTTGATCGCTGGGCCGAAGATCTGGTGGAGCCATCGTCGAGCGGCTCCTGTCCCGGCTCGAAGTCGCGTGGCAGCTTGCCGCCCTCGATCGTGCTCGAAGTTTTGAAGATCATCGAAGGCGAGATGAATCTGCGCGAGGAAACTCGCGTGGCTGAGCAGTCGCGCGCGGCTCTTAAGAAAGAGGAATACAAGGAACAGGGTGAAAAGCTCGCCAGTGATCAAAACGACTTGGGCGTGCGCATCGATAAGGTGGCGGAACGCATTCGCCAATTGCCCGATGGACCAGAAGAGTTTGGGAAAGAGTTGCAACTGCTGGAAGCGGTTTCGCAAGTGATGGGCGAGGCGAGTGTGATTCTCGGAGCACCCGAGACGGGACCGACTGCGATCGCTGCCGAGACCGAAGTAATCGAAATGCTGTTGCAATCGAAACGCTTTAATCCGAATGGTGGTGGTGGCGGCGGGGGAGCATCTCCGGGTGGCGGTGGTCGTGGTACGACTTCCGATTCCGCCTTGGCGCTGATCGGCCGCGGTAAGAACGAGCGAGAAGTTCGTGAAGATCGAGGAACCGCCCAAACCACCGGTGAAACTGGTCCGAAACTTCCTGAGGAATTTCGCGCCGGGCTAGATGAGTACTTCAATCGCATCGAAGGCGTCAAACGCTCCTCGAACAAATAGTCAGACGGGGCTCAACTATGCAAGTCCAACGTTCACGATCTGGATCGAGCGTCGATGGTCCGCATCAGCCACTGGTCTGGCGGACGCACCGGTTCACTTCCACTCGGCGGTTGCCGCATCTAGCTGTAGTGCTGGGGCTCGTCGGCTTCACACTCGCACTGGTGCCTCTGGAAACTGCGGCTCAAGACCAGCCCCTGGGTGAGGTCTTTCGCCGAGTGATCCAGGTGTTTGGAGTGCAGCCGGGAGCGGTGCAAGTTCAGGTGGAAGAGGCGGTCGAAGCCGCTGATGAGGCACCGGCGGAAAAGGAGGAGATGAACAAGGAGGAAGAGGAGGCCCAGCAAGAGCAATGGAAGCAGCTCGAAGTTCATTTCACTCAGCAGTTCCGTCCCATGCTCTCGGGACACATGAATCTGCTTAAGCAATCAGCACAGCCCAGCGAAGAACAGACCAAAAAGATTCAGCAGCGTGGCAAACAGGCGCTGAAGGTGAGCGTCACCGCGATGGTCGAATGGCAAAAGAAAATGCAGACCGGTCGGTGGAATCCGCAGACCGACAAGCAGCCCGACCCGCAAGGAATTTTCAATCAAGAGATTATCAAGCTGACGCGCGAGGAATTATCGCCGGAACAATTCCAGCGACTGGAATCGGCAATGCAGCGACGCGAGGCGAGTCGCAAGAGAGCGGCGATCCTCTGCTTGCTCGCCAAAATGGATCACGATCTCTTTTTGTCTCGCGAGCAGCGCGACAAGATGGCGGAAGTGCTCGATAAAAACTGGAATTCCAGCTGGCACCGTAACCTGCAGTTCTATCTGCATGACAACGGTTCGAACTATCCCAACATTCCCAGCGAGCCCCTAGCGGCGGTGCTCACCGAGCGGCAGCGACAAGTTTGGGGTCAATTTCCTAAGGTCGATCTAAGTAACTGGGGCTGGGGTGGATTCCTCGCCGGAATGGTCGGCAACGTGGAACCCGAAGAGCCGAACGAGAACGAAAAAGACAACGAAAAAGACAACGAGAAAGAAAAGAAAGAAGAGACGAAAGAGGAAAAGAAAGAGGCCAAAAAAGAAGCGAAAGAAGATGGCGAAGCGAAGGAAAAGAAAAAAGAGGACCAAGCGGCAGTCAAGCCCGCAGCGGACGCCGCTGTCGTCGCGCAGGTCCAAGTCATAGCGCAAGTGGTCGGCGTGGTGGAACTGGACGCCGCACCCGAGCGAGGTGCAGCCGCCGTCGTCGAGCTCGAGGCGGATGATGATGACCAGATGATGTTCGAAATGCCTCTCGAGGGTCCCTTTGATGACCTGCCCATGATGATGTGGGACGACGCGGTCGAAGAGGTCACCTACCAGCAGATTACGGAACTTTTGGCTCAGCAAGTCGGCATGATCGTTGCCGAGTTGGCTCAGGGCCTGATGCGCGATGAACGAGCTGGCGACGAAGAGTTCGTCAATCTGAATGGCGTTCTCGTTCGCCATGTCAACGAAGTAGAAGCGTTCGTCAATTTCGAACCGGAAGCGCAGCAGGAGCAGGACGAAGAAGAAGATGCCATGGATGCGCAGCAGCGAGCAATACAGCAAGCCCAGGCCAACTTCGAAATCGGTGTCGAGAACTTTGACATGTGGATCTACAACAACACCGGCGGCCGCGATCAAGCGAAGAAACGCATTGATGATCAGCTCCAGGTCTTCGTCGACTCCATGCGTAAATTCTTCGCTCTGAATGACGATCAACTGCGTAAGCTGGAGCTTTGTGGACGCGGCGATGTACAACGTTTCCAGCAGCAAGTGGAACGAGTTCGAGCCCGGTTCATGCTCGTTCGCAAAGATCAGCAGAAGTTCAACGAAATCTGGACCGACATCGGACCGCTCCAGCAGCGGTTGCAACAAGGCTTCTTCAATGAGCAGTCATTGCTCGCCAAGTCGATGCCGCTGATTTTGAACGAAGAGCAGCTCAAGAAGTACGAGGAATGGCAAGTCGATCGACGCAAGTTTCACTACTTGGCTAAGATCGAACTGATCGTCGCAGAAATGGAATCGTACACGCCCTTCACGGTCGAACAACGCGACAAGATCGTGCAGTTGGTTTCCGATTCCGGACCGCCACCACGTAAGCGTGGACAGTTCGACTACATCTACGTGATGTATCAGATGAGTCAGGTACCGGACGCCAAGTGGCAAGCAGCCGTGAGTAAAGAGCAGCTCGAGATGATTAATAAACTGCGAAACCAAGGTCGGCAGTATCAGAATTATTTGAAGCAAAATCAGGTGATCGATTAACGTCTCAGCCTGCGCTCTCGGTCGCACTCGTTGCCCTGCATAGCACTCCATGATTTCAGTTGCAAATGGAATTCCGATGAAGACGTTTTCTGCGGTACTGCAATACGTCCGCCATTCCGCTTTGTGGCTTGCGCTGTTGATCTCAACTGCACTCGTCACTCCTATTGCTGTTGCTCAGCCACCGTCGGAACGCACGGGCGAAGTGGTACCGCGCGATGTACGTGAGATGTACCAGCGTGGCATCGACTACCTTGTGAAAACTCAGGATGCCAACGGCAATTGGGCTGGTGGTGGTGAGCAGGGACCGGGCGTCACGGGCATGTGTGTGATGGTGCTGCTAGCCTCGGGCGAGGACCCCAATTACGGGCTCTACAGTGCGAACATTCGGCGTGGGTTGCGAGCGATGATTTTGGCCCAGGATGCCAACACCGGATATCTCGGCCCAAGTATGTATCATCATGGCTTCTCCACCTTGGCACTAGCCGAAGCCTATGGCACCGTCGATGATCGCAATCTCTGGTCGAGCGATTCGAACAAAGAGAAACAGCGGACAATTGGAGCTGCCTTGGAACTGGCCGTTCGCACGGCCGTCACTTCGCAAAAGAAAAACGGCCGTGGTGCCTGGCGCTACTCGCCCGACGCACGAGACGCTGATACCTCCGTTGCTGGCTCAGTCCTTGTCGGTCTCCTGGCCGCTCGCAATGCCGGCATCGAGGTGCCCGATGAGGCGATTGATAAAGCGGTTGGTTATTTTCAGAAGAGTACGTCGGAGAAGGGCCAAGTTGCCTACAGTGGCGGCTTGGGTGGCTTCGATGATTCGCTCGCTCGCGTCTCCATCGCCACCCTCGTCTATTCCATCTCACGACGCAAGGATCTCCCCGAGTTCAAAGCGACCATCGGTTTCCTCGCCGAACGCATTGAAGGATCGCCGAACGATCACTATCGCGACTACACCCGCTACTATCAGGCCCAAGCCTTGTTTCAAGGCAACATGGAAGCTTGGGAGAAGTGGAACAAACTGCTCGTACGACAACAGAAACAGCAGCAACAGCCGGATGGCAGTTTCACGGGCGATCATGGAGTGACCGTGTCGACGGCCCTCAATCTGCTCGCGCTTGCGGTTAACTTTCGCTTTTTGCCGATCTATGAACGATAGGACCGTCATGAAATCTCTCGTGTTACCAGTGACGCTGTTGATCGGCTGGGCAGTTGCTTCCCTGGGTTCGATACTGGCCGCTGACGAACCGGCAGCCGTGTCGCTCCGCTTGCGCAACGGTGATTACGTGCAGGGAAGTTGGCTCTCCATTGAGTCGCCGCGAAAGGATGCCGCAGCCACGACCGTCAATCAGCTCGGCACCATTCAGTGGCAAGCCAGCGGACTAGTCCAGCCGCTGAATGTTTCTTGGGAACAGGTAGCTGGCATTTATCTGCCCATCGCAAACACCGCTTCCACGAAGCCGACCGGTACGCATGGTTTCGAGCTCGCCACGGGTGATGTGGTGTATGGCAACCTCAAATCGCTCACACGCGAGTCGGTGGAAATTGAATCGACGCGGTTTGGCGTTTTGCGCATGCCAACGAATTCTGTGCGGCAGATGTTCACCAATCAGAATGCGGAAGTGATTGTGATTGGCCCGCAAGGTACGAAGGGCTGGTATTCCGCTCAGCCCAAAAACAGCCAGCAGGGTATCGACCCGCTCGCCAACAATCCTCAGCAAGTTGTCGAATGGGTACGCTCTCCGGAAAAGCTGAAGCAGTGGTCCGACCAAGGCCCACCCTCCACCAACGTTGTCGGTGCGCAACTGCGCAGCGAGTTTGAACTACCCGCCAAGTCACGCATTGAGCTCGAGTTGT
>JBJSXJ010000293.1:0-23459 GCA_046086325.1 Planctomycetota bacterium
CGAGTTTCCTATGGGGCGACGTCGAGCAACGACTCAGTGTGGCTGTTACCACAAGAAATCCAGATGCGCCCGATTAGTCGGGTGATGCTCATAGCTCCACGTCCATTCGTCAAATTCGTGACATTCGTGGTTCTCTATTCAGATTCAGCTTCGTGCCTGCCCGCGCGGCCTCCGCGGTACTACTTAGACGACAACTGATAGCGGTGAATTTTGCGATCAAGTGTTGTGCGTTCGATACCGAGGATCGCGGCGGCTCGGCTTTTGTTCCAGCCAGTCGACTGCAGCGTCTGCAAAATATGACGCCGCTCCACTTCCTCCAGCGATAGCGGCTGGTACTCCTCCACCGACTGCGCCACGATCGCCTCCCCCGATTCACTCGCCGTCGCCAAACTGGTGAGAATCAAATCTTCCGGCCGCAGCAGTTCCTGGTGACTCAACACCACCGCGCGCTCGATGACATTCTTCAGCTCGCGGACGTTGCCTGGCCAGCGGTACGTGCGCAGTAGCTGAATCGCATCCGGCGTAAACCCCGTCACCTTGCGACCGGTTTCCTGACTGAAGCGTTTCACAAAGTGAGCGGCCAGTTCGAGCATATCGTCGGCGCGTTTGCGGAGTGCCGGCACTTGGATCTCGATGACCCGCAAGCGAAAAAACAGATCCGCTCGAAACTGCTTTTCCTGTACCGCGCGCTCCAAGTCGCGATTGGTGGCCGCAATCACGCGCACATCCACTTTAATCGGCTGATTACCACCCACTCGTTCAAACGGATGACCTTCGAGTACCCGGAGGAACTTGGCTTGAATCGCCAAACTCATTTCCCCAATCTCGTCCAGCACCAAGGTGCCCTGGTGCGAAGCTTCGAACTTGCCAATTTTGCGATCCGTCGCGCCCGTGAAGGCACCTTTTTCGTGACCGAACAGTTCGCTCTCCAAGAGTGATTCGGTGAGTGCGGCGCAGTTCAGGCAGACGAACGGTCCCTTTTTCCGCGGACTGTTGAAGTGGATCGCCCGCGCCACCAGCTCCTTGCCCACTCCACTTTCACCGCGAATGAGCACCGTCGCTCGACTGGGAGCCGCTTGCAAAATCTTTTGCTGAATGTCCAGCATCGCGGCGCTGGAACCGATGAGTTCGCTTTCGGCGCCCAGGCGCGAGCGCAGCTGCAAAATCTCGCTCTGCTTCTGCGAAAGATTTTCAGCCAGCTCTTGCGCTCGCGCTAAGCTGGCCAGGGCCACGGCCAAGTTGTCCGCTACCGCGAGCGTGAATTCCAGATCCTCGGCGTCCGGCGAGCGTTCGGTGACCGTGGAATAGAGATGGACCAGTCCGATGGTCCGTCCATCGCGTCGAATCGGCGCACAAATGACACCTGTGGAATGGATTTCGCCATGACTATCGGGAGACCCCAGGGCTTGATCTTCGGCGACGTTTCGCGCCAGGATGCCCTCACCGTCGCGGAGCACCATTTCGGCCAGAAACTTGGAGACCCGGTGGTAGTTGGGGCGGCGGTTGCTGCGAGAGGCGATGAGCTGCAATTCGCTCGCTGGCTGATCGCCTTTCATCTTCGGGGCGACCAGCAAAATGCCCCCCGCGTCGACGTGCGTGCCCTCGATGAGCCCGTCGAGGGCGACGCGGGCGACCTGAGCGACATCGGCTTGGCGCGCCATGTCGGAAGCGAGGCGATAGAGTTTAGCGGCGATTTGCCCCATTCGTTCGCCGCGCAGGTCGTCCTGCCCCGCCGGTTTTAGGAACCGGTTGTGATTGGCTCGGTGCGTAATCGCGGCGGGCCGTTCCTGTTCGTCTGGCCCCCCTTCCAGGTCGATTTCACCCGTTTCCGGTTCTCCCAGAGGCGGTGGAATGGCGGTTGGAGCGGTGCCGGGTGCGGCGTCGACTCGCGGCCCCGCCTGCCCCGCCGAGCTCTCTTGAAAGACCTGATTCAGGTCGTCAAAAAAGGCCAACTGGACATGGGCGATAGTGATAATGTCGCGAGGTTTCAGCTGGTAATCACCGGTGAATCGCTGATCATTGATGAGCGTGCCGTTGCGACTATCCAGGTCCCGTACCGTCCAGTGGCCTTTGTCGTGGAAGATTTCCGAATGATAACGACTGCAGCGGTCGTCCTTGATGACAATCTGATTCGTGGTCGCTCGCCCCACTGTGGTGGTTCGGCCCGGCGTGAGACGCAGGACGTCCGTCCATTTCGACCCTTCGCGGATGACTAGGTAAGCTTGCATGGGGTTTCGCGCGTTTTATTGCAAATTCTCGTGACCGCAACTATTGTAACAACATTGAGTGGTCGAATCAGGTGTAAGGAAGGGTTGTCTACCTGGGAACCGGTCCCGGTGCGCAACCAGGGCGCCAACACCGTGTCGCTCCCAACATACCGTTGCGATCGATCGCTTGAAGAAGCTTGGGGTTGAGTCGTGAGGATGGGGCGAGATGGCCGCGGGCAATAAGGAGTTGGATTATGTCGATTCGTCGAGGGTTTAAGACAGCCTCCCGCGTAATGCTCGGGTTGGCCTTGTTGGCCGCAATGGCCATGTTGCCCATTGTGGCCATCGGTGGTTTTAACGGCTTCCGCAACGGCGCGGTCGGTGGTATTTCGGTCGACCCCAACGGCGTTGTCAGCAACGTGAAGGTGGAAGATCGCGACGCCTTCCGGCAAGCACTCATCAAAACAGTCAAGCGAGCTCCCGATCAACTGAATCGGCCCGTCGAGATGCGCATGGTCTCGCTCAAGGGACTCGAAGCCGCACTCGTCGATGTCCGCAACAATCAGCAGATGGAATTGCCAGACGAAGTGAAGTTCCTGGCCGGTCTGCAGCGTATTCAATACGTGCTCGTGGTTCCCGAAGAAAAAGATATCCTGCTCGTCGGACCCGGCGAGGGCTGGAAAGTCAACGATCAAGGTGACGTAGTCGGCGTGACCACCGGACGTCCCGTCCTGCAACTCGAAGACCTCATCGTCGTCTTCCGTAGCATGCAAACGGCACGCAACGAAGGTATCAGCTGCTCGATTGATCCGACCCCCGCCGGTCGGCAGTCGCTCGATCGATTCCTCAAAACTCAAAAGGTGATGCGTCCCGACACTCTGCAAGGAATTCAAAAGGCGCTCGGCCCCCAAGAAATTACGCTCAAGGGCATCCCCACCGATAGCCACGTGGCCCGCGTACTCGTGGCCGCCGACTATCACATGAAGCGGCTGGCGATGAACTTGGAAAAGGCCCCAATCGCCAACTTCCCCGGCTTCTTGGATCTGCTCGTCGCCAAGAAGGCGCGACTCGACAACATGATGCCGCGTTGGTGGCTGGCTTGTAATTACGAACCGCTGGTCCGCAGCGAAGACTCCTTGACGTGGGAACTGCGCGGTCCCGGCGTGAAGGCGATGACCGAAGATGACATCATCGCCGCCGACGGCACCGTGACCGGCTCCGGTCGCAAAAGTCACGTCGCCGAGGAATGGGCGAAGCAGATGACCGCCAAGTACGATGCTCTGTCGGAAAAGAACGCAATCTTTGGTGACCTGCGAAACATCATGGATATCTGCGTCATCACGGCACTCATCGACAAGGAAAACCTGCTCGGTAAAGCGGACGCTTCATTCCCGCTGCTCACCGGCAAAGACGATTCTTATGCCACCTTGAAGTGGCCCACGCCCAAGCAGCTCGATACCCAGTGCAGCTTCATCAAGCGAGGTGGCGAATACGTGATCACGGCGTCGGGCGGCGTCCAAGTCGACTCGTACGGTGTCGCCAGCAAGGTGACCGTGAACGACGACATCGCCAAAGTTCGCCCCAAAGCACTCAATCGCAGCCAGGCCACTTGGTGGTGGAACTAGCATCGTGCTGGAGGCATTAGACCGTTTCCTGTTCTCACTCTCAGAAGTGAGAACAGGAGCTGTCAGCGTAGCTCGGCCACCGGAAAGCACGCCTCCGGCGAGCCGCTTAATTCCGCGGTGCGGCTGAAATCAAACCGGTCGTCGCCGACCAGTTGCACGTGAGTCACTCGCGACAGCGAGGCCGCGAAACGCCCAAAGGCGGCATCGACAATCCCCGCCTCCTGAGCGGCAATTCGCGTCGCGGGTCGCGGCGGAGCACACGACTTGAGCAGCGTGAGCTGCGTGCCGTCAGCACGATAGCCGCTGGCAGTTCGCTCCGCGAGCGATGAGGCGCCACGGGACGGTTGACCCAGTCGTGTGGACACCCGTGTGGCCACCCAAGCGGCAAGTGTATCACTCGTTACTTCCCAGCTGCTGGGCAAATCCGCCGCTCGCTCTGCAGCTGGCTCGTCACGCAGCACGCGTCCCACATCGAAGATCGCCGAGCGACAACCGTGCACGACTGGTGTACTGGCATCTCGAACACTGGCATCTCGAACACGGCCATCTTCAGCGCTGCCATCTCGTGAGTCTCCTGCGCCCCACGACTCCCGCTGCCAAGCCCACAGCGCCCGCCAACTTGTCAGCAGCGGCAGGTCCGTGGTGCCAGCAGCCAGCTCAGCATTCACCTCGCCATTCAGCTCGTCACGCACGTCGCCACGCGCCGCAATGCCGCCACCGTCGCCGCCACCGTCGCTGCTATCGCAGCCGCCTAAGGCCTGCGCGATAAGCGGCTGAGCAACACGGGCAGTCGTCGTAAGCAGCTCCAAACAAAGCTCATGACAACGCCGCTCGCCCAACTGATGCAACTGATCCCACTGCCGAATCGCATCCGCCAGCAGCCCACCTCCCACAATCCAGACGAGCCGCGTGCACGGACCAGCCGTCTGACGAGTGTCACTGCAGAGCACGTCGAGCCATTGTCGCAAGCGCACAGCCAACTGCGGGTGACTAAGCAAACTGCCGCCCAGCTTAATCACGTGCGTCGCCACCGGCACCGGTGTGAACGTGACATCATGAGGCGATCTGAAATCAGCTTCGCTCATCGTGACGACCGCTTCCTTCGCGAGCCAGCACCGCCAGCGCATGAGCCGGACCGCAGCGCGAAATGACCGAGCCTGATCGCTGAGTCAACGAAACGAGCGTGGCCGACGGACAGATATCGTGCGCAACGCGTCGAGCCAGAAACTCGCCCTGTCCCACCGTAATGATCGTGGTCGGTGGAGTCGACATCCGGGCGATTACCTCGTGCCCTGACTGCACAATGCGAGCCTGCTGAGCAGTCGCTAACTGCCGTGCCAGCGACTGCGCATCCGCAAATAAAAACTCGTCACCATCCGCACAGATCGAACGTCCCAGTCGTACCCGAGCCTGGGACTTCGTCGCCGGACGGCCATCCGCTGTGTTGGTCACATGCGGCTCCTCGGGAATCTCCTCCAGCATCAAATAGACATCCAGCATCGTGGCAAAAAATTCCTGCGCCAGCATCACCTCTCGATCACGATATCGAACCTGCGCCGCCTGCGCACAAACCGGACTGCGCTCGACTCCCGTATAGACCAGCTCCTGATTTTGCAAGCGATCCAAATCCGTGGCCGACCGGCTAATGGGAACGCCCTGCTGCAGCGGTATGAGATCGGTTGTCGTGGAGCCAATATCGATCAGCAGAGCAGTACCGTCGGGAGCAAAGCGACCGGCAAACTGGGCTAGTGCATGCCAGTTGGCCGCCGCCACCAGCAGTGGCTGACGCTGCGCCACGGCCAGCGACACAAGCCGTCCATCGCGCAGATAAATCCGCGTGTGCCGCTGGTCCACCGCCTGCTCAATCGCCTGCAAGATACTCTGCACCCCCGCTTCACGACTCTCATAACAATCCGCCAATTCCCCCGTCATCGTGAAGGCTAAATGATCCGTCGCCGGTGCTTCGGCAATCACTCGGCGTAGTTCATCGGCCAACTGTTTCCAGCGCAGCCACAGCGGAAAGAAATGAGACGCCGCATAGCCCGCCCCGTCCGCGATCTTGATGTTCGCCCCGCCTATATCAATCCCCAGCCAACTCATCGGCCTACACCCCTCGTCTCAGTGCCGACGCTCTGTGCGTCGAGTGATCCGTCCCGCGGCATCGAATTCTAACGAGTCGGGATGCCATGACAATTCAAGCGGCGGGTTTCCCCGCGAGTCGTCCGGGGACTGTAAAGCGATCAGCAGCTCCGCTAAGTTCACTCGGGATGCCGCGCGGAGCCCCGTGTACGACGTCGTGTAACGCGGATTCACCTCGATCACCACATCGTCGCAGCCGCTGGGATCGTCACCCAAGATCAGATCGATCCCGACGTAACCAATCGTCGGTGGTAAGGCATCGAGTGCCGCGTCGGCCAGCCGCGCCGCTCGGCGCTGCAGTGCCGCCTCCACGGGCCATCGACCACCTTGATATTCGAACCCCGTTTCCCCCGCCAGCCGCTGAGTGGCCGCGGGCAAAACGAGCCGTCGCCCCGGACCGCCAAGCACCGCCACACTCGCCGATTGCCCCGCCTGCCAGCGCTCCAATCGCCAACCAGCCGCCTGCTCCTCCAGTTGCCACCTCTCCGCGTCAGCCCGCTCAACTCGGCGCACACCAAAAGAACCGGCACCATCGCGAGGCTTCAGCACCGCCGGATAAGGAAAGTCGCTCGGTAAACGCGTCGCGCCCGACAGGTCAATTCCAAACGGTACCGGCACTCCCGCGCGCCGCAGTCGCTCACACGTCTCCTGCTTGTCCATCGCCACTTCAATGAACTCAGCACTCGGCGACCACAGCCGTCCCCCCGCCGCCGTCACACCGCGAGCCAGTTGCCAGAGCACTCCGTCGCATTCCGGAGCAATCACCATCACGGCCTGCATCCGAGCCGCGAGCGCAAACAGCTTTGCACTCGCCGCACTCGCCACATTTGGCTCGCTGACTCGCTCCGCCACCACCGACTCAGGCACGGGCTGCGACAAATTCACGCCCACGAGCGTGTGCACTCGGACTCCCGGGACGGCCGCAAAATCCGCGACCACCGCCCGCCACATCGCTTCGCCTTCACGCAGAATGCAGTCATACAGCTGCTGTGCGGTGGGCTGAGCGGGACGAATTCCCATCGCCCCCGACACTGCATGCTCGTAGACCAGAACGTCCACGACTAGAAGATGCCTAGTTGATCACGAGCCGCGTCACTCATCTTGTCCGGCCCCCAGGGAGGATCCATCACGATGCGCACTTCCACCGCTTCAATTTCGGTGAACTGTGTGAGCACCTGCTTGGCCTGGGAAATCATCTGCGGACCCGCCGGACACATCGGACTGGTCATCGTCATGTCGATCTTGACCTTTGTCCGTCCCGCTTCCGTCGACTCCAAATCCACCACATAGACCAGCCCCAGGTCGACGATGTTGACAAAGAGTTCCGGGTCGATCACCCGCTTGAGCTCCTCGCGGACAAAGTCCTCGCTGATCGCCACCGGAGCACTCATGGTCGCGGCCGCCGCAGCCGTCGATGTGACCGCCGCACTTCCCGCAGCACTTGCCGCAGCTGCGACAGCAGGCTCGCCAGGAGCCGCCGCTGATGCGGTACTTGTGTTCGTACTTGTGCCAACACTTGTGCCCGTACTCGTGCTAGCAGCTCCGGCACTAGGCGTCACCAGCGTCGCCACAACGGACGCACTGGCCGCACTCGACGTTCCGCCAGGAGCTGCTGAATCATGACTGCAGCAGCCGCCCGTCGTTGCCGGTGACTGCGAACCATCATTCAGTCGCACCCAAATCGCGTCGCCCTCCAGCTTCACTTGGTGAGCGATTGTGTTCTCGGTCGCCGGCATCGTCTTGGCACAGCCCGTACGCACATCGAAACGTGCTCCATGCCTTGGACACGCAATCTCGTAACCATCCAGCTGACCATCACTCAGCGGCCCACCATCATGCGTGCAAACGTCGTCGATGCAGAAAATCTCGCCCTGAATACGAAACAACGCCAAGATCCGCTCATCGATTTCGACGAGCAACTTGCCGGGATCGGGAAGCTCCGCGAGGACCGCGACCTGGATGAACTCGGACATGCCAAACAAACTCCTACTCGTATTCTCGCACTCGACGTCCGATGGCCTGCGCCAACGATTCGCGGACCGACTCAATCGTTACTCGATCGAAGATCTGCTGAAAGAATCCCGTCACAATCGCCCGCACCGCTTCACGTCGCGTGAATCCACGGCACTGAGCGTAGAAAATCAATTCTTCATCCACCTTGCTCGTCGTCGAACCATGCGTGCAGCGCACATCGTCAGCTAGAATCTCCAGGCCCGGGATCGAATCCGCGCGAGCACTCGACGATAACAGCAAATTATCATTTCGCTGATAGCCGTCCGTCTTCTGCGCCTTCTGATCGACCTTGATCAAGCCCCGCCACACCGTCCGCGACTTGTCTTGCAAAGCGGCCTTGTACAAAAAGTCGCTGCGGCAATGCGGCGCCTGATGATGCTGCAGCGTGTGATACGAAAGATGCTGCCGACCTTCCGTGAACAACACCCCGTTCACCTGACATTCAGCTCCCGGCTGCGCCAGCACCACCTGCTGATTCACTTTGGCCAGTCGAGATCCAATCGCGGCACTGGTCCACTGCAGCGACGCATCGCGTCCAACCTGCGCCTTTTGATGAGCAAAATGCCAGACTCCCTGCCCCCAGTCCTGCAGATGCACGTAGCGCAGCTTGGCACCCGGCTTGAGAATGATCTCGGTCGCCCCACAATGAAAACCGGTGTCCTGCGGTCCCGCACTCTGCGACTCACACATCACGGTCGCTTCGGCACCCTCTTCCAACACGATCAGCGTGCGCCCCAAGTCCACTCCACCCGTCGTCATCCCAGCCAGCATCAACAGCGGCTCGTCGACCACCACGCCACGCGGCACATACAGCACATGACCGCCACTCCAGCAAGCATCCTGCAGCGCCGCAAAGCGATCCACGCCCGCATCCAAAATCCGCTGCTGCAAATAACTCTTCAGCAGCTCCGCATGATCCCCAATCAGATCATCCAGCTCACCAAAAATAACGCCCCGCGATTGCCAGCGTGTCGCCAAGTGCGAACCGAGACCGTGGCCGTTGAGTGAGCGGGTAGCCCCTCCGAGCGCACCTTCCCGATTCAAGTAGGGCTGCGGGCAAAGATCCGCGGCGGTCGGCTCCAGCGGCAATGCAAACTGATCCAGCTTGAAGAGCCGAATGTCGGTACGCAGCCATTCCTCCTCGGTGCGATCCGGCCAGCTCATCGCTTGAAATCGCTGCCACGCCGTGCGACGAGCATCCAACAGCCAGCCGGGCTCGCGGCGAGTCTCTAAAAAAGCCTGGAA
This sequence comes from Planctomycetota bacterium, assembly GCA_046086325.1. Lineage (GTDB taxonomy): Bacteria > Planctomycetota > Planctomycetia > Pirellulales > Pirellulaceae > JBJSXJ01. Next base: position 9,230 of record JBJSXJ010000293.1, read on the forward strand.
TCGTTCCGTGCTGAATCCGCTGGCAGGTTGTGAACTAGGAGTAGTTGTGGAAGTAGAAGAAGTAGTACTCATCAGTTGCTCGCGGACCGGCCTTTAGCCGACCGATCCTTCCATCTGCAGTTGAATCAAACGGTTCATCTCGACGGCATACTCCATCGGCAGTTCTTTCACGAGCGGCTCGATGAAACCGTTCACGATCATCGTACTCGCTTCCGCCTCCGACAATCCGCGACTCATTAAATAGAACAGCTGCTCTTCACCAATCTTCGACACACTCGCCTCGTGACCGATCGAAGCATCCTGCTCCGCCACTTCGATGTACGGGAACGTATCGCTCTGACTGTGATCGTCCAGGATGAGTGCATCGCAAACCACGTTCGACTTGGCGTTCTTAGCACCCTTCTCCACCCGCACCAAACCACGATAGCTCGCACGACCACCATTTTTGGAGATCGATTTCGAGATGATCTGGCCGGTGGTGTTGGGAGCACAATGCACGAGCTTCGCGCCCGCATCCTGATGCTGGCCGCGACTGGCAAATGCAATCGAAAGAATCTCGCCACGAGCTCCCGGCTCCATCATGTAGACCGCCGGATATTTCATCGTGAGGTGACTGCCGAGATTACCGTCAATCCACTCCATCGTGGCATCGCGATAAGCCACCGCACGCTTCGTCACCAAGTTGTAAATGTTGTTGGCCCAGTTTTGAATCGTCGTATAGCGGCAGCGAGCACCACGCTTCACGATGATTTCCACCACGGCGGAATGCAGACTTTCCGTCGTATACATCGGAGCCGTACAGCCCTCGACATAGTGCACCTCGGCCCCCTCATCAACGATGATCAGCGTCCGCTCGAACTGCCCCATGTTCTCCGCGTTGATGCGGAAATAAGCCTGCAGCGGGAAGTCGATCTTCACTCCCTTGGGAATGTAAATGAACGATCCACCCGACCAGACGGCTGAATTGAGCGCCGCAAATTTATTGTCTTGCGGTGGAATGATCGTCGCAAAGTACTCCTTCACCAGATCGGGATGCTCACGCAGCGCCGAATCCGTGTCGGTGAAGATCACGCCCTTATCAGCCAGTTCACCCTTCAGCGATCCATACACCACTTCGCTCTCGAACTGCGCTTTGACGCCCGCCAAAAACTTTCGCTCCGCCTCCGGAATCCCCAGCTTCTCAAACGTGTCCTTAATCTCCGTCGGCACGTCATCCCAGCTGTGCCCCTGCTTGTCCGTCGGCTTCAGGTAATAGTAAATGTCCTGAAAGTTGACGCCGATGTCTCCGCCCCACTTGGGCATCGGCTTGCTCTCGAAAATCTGGAGCGACTTCAAGCGAAAATCACGCATCCAGGCCGGCTCGTTTTTCATCTCCGAAATCTGCGAAACGATGTCGGCGTTCAGACCCTTCTGAGCTCGAAAGACCGGCTTCGAGTCGGTGCGAAAATCATACTTATTGATCTCACCGATCTCGTCGTGCGGAGCCGCTGTGAGTAAGTCGGTTGCCATAGATCACCTTGTTATCGCTAGGAGCGAAAAAATTCGAATCAGATTCGCGTACGTATTCATCTGGAGGGAAAGAACGACCCGAGCTCTAGCCAGCGGCTAGACTCCATTCCACCGACACACCGCTGCGCCCCACCGCCGACCTGCCCAACCAGCAACTGCGACGGTGTGCGGAAAACGTGAGTCCTACGCCACCACCGCCGGTTCGTCCTGTTCGACCATCGCTCGATTCTCAGCATCAGCCGTCGGGTGCGACCGACGAATGCGATCGTATCCCTGCGTGTGCAACTCGTTGGCCAGTTCCACACCGCCCGTTTCCACGATGCGTCCACCCAACATGACGTGCGTAAAATCGGGTGGATTGTGTTCCAGCAGCTTGTCATGGTGGGTGATGATGAGCAGTCCCATGTTCTTGCGGCCAATCTCCGCAATACTTTCACTCGCTAAACGAACCGCATCCGCGTCCAGGCCGCTGTCGGTTTCATCCAGCACCGCGAACTTGGGCTGCAACATCGCCAACTGCAGAATCTCCGCTCGCTTCATCTCCCCGCCCGAAAAACCATCGTTGACATAGCGGCGAGCGAAATCGGTGTTCATCCGCAGATGCTCCATCTTCGATCGCAATTCCTTGCGAAACTCCCGCATCGGCAGCAGCTCTTCGCCCTCTTTACGCTCCGGATTGCGCACATTGGTAGTCGCATGTCGCAAAAAGTCCGCCAGCTTCACTCCGGGAATCGCCACCGGACGCTGAAAAGCCATGAAGATTCCAGCGCGCGCTCGCTGGTCCGCTTCCATCGCCAGCATGTCCACTCCATTGAGCTCAATGGAGCCTTGCGTGACGTGATAGTTGGGATGACCCATGATGACGAGTCCCAACGTGCTCTTGCCGGAACCGTTGGGCCCCATGAGTGCATGCGTCTCGCCACGCTTCATCGTCAGGTTGACCCCGCGCAAAATCGGCTTGTCATTCACCGAGACGTGGAGGTTCGTGATCGTCAAAGTATCGGTCATCGTGTCGTCAGTTCCCGAGTTCCAAGGAACTCAAGTAAAGGATGATCAGGCTGCGCGCCACGCGGCACTCGCCGCACACGCACTAGCCCGTAATTTTCTGGTGATCCGTCAGCGGTGACTGATCCTGCGGCGCATCGACGTAACCGCTGTGGTGCGGGATCGGCAACTCGTCCGCGACCTTCTCGCCGAGCACACCCAGTCCGAGCGGCTGTGCCGACTGAGCACGCGCGATCTTGTGACCGCGAATCTTATCTTGAATGCGCATTAAGCCTTCCAGCAGTGCTTCGGGACGCGGCGGGCAACCAGGCACATACACATCCACCGGCACCACCAGATCCACGCCCTTCACCACGTGATAGCCCCACTTAAAGTACGGCCCACCGCCCACCGTGCAGGCTCCCATGGCAATCACAAACTTGGGCTCCGGCATCAGGTTGTACAAACGTCGCACGCGACTGGCCATCTTGTACGTCACCGTGCCCGCCACAATCATCAAATCCGCCTGTCGCGGAGTGGCTCGAAAAGCACCCGCACCGAATCGGTCCAGGTCATAGCGACTCGCTCCGCTCGCCATCATCTCAATCGCGCAGCAGGCCAAACCAAACGTCATCGGCCAAATACTGGACTCCCGCGCCCAGTTAATCGCCTGCTCGACGGTGGTCAGGATAAAGCCTTCCTCGAAACGTCCTTCAATCCAAGGTTGAGTCATGGTGACAATCTCACGATTTGCGTTGACAGGTAACGACTTAAAGGCGATAGCATACCAAGCTACTAACCGGTCGTCAGCAGCCCATCACGCGAAACCATTGGCGTTTTTCCCGTTGCGTTAAAACATCTCGACGCGTGTTACTACCCACTAATTCGTGCTCGCTTCAAACCGGCAGCAAGCATCGCCATCTAACCGGCACTGCGTTAACTCGACACGCTCCCCCAGTAATTCCGTGAACATCAACCGCTCCATCGCACAGATCGATCGATCCATTTCCGCTAAGTCCGGATAAGGACAAGCCAACGCGTTCAGCACCGGCAGCTGATGCTCGTTGTACGTAACTTCAAACGGAATCCGCTTCTGACGATAGAGCTCGGCGAGCGAATCCATGCGCGCAGCCAGTTCTTGGCCGGTGACTTGACCCGCGTAGGCCTGAGCCATCCGGGCCGACAGCCGCTGCAACAGCCCCCGCCGGACCTCGGGATCCTGGATCTGCTTGATTTCCATCCACAGCACGACTGCCAAGTCACCAAAATTGGCTCCCGCTTGACGGCGACCAGCCTGCGTGAGCTCGTAGCGGTGACTGGGCCGCCCGCGCCCCGCCCGCACCACCGACCGCTGAATGAATCCCTGGGCCATGAGTCGAGTCAGTCGCTGCCGCACGGCCGTGGCGGTTACCGACATCGCTCGAGCCATCTCGTCGATCGACCGATTCTGATGTCGACGCAAGAGATCGAGCAGCTCTTCGTCGGCCGGCAGTGGCAAGTGTTCGGTTGTCATAGGGACTCGAGTCGCTACTGAAAAGGCCCGTAATTCACGCTGCAGCGGTCGCAATATCCGCGATCGCTACCTCACGTGCCCGAGGAATTTAACCCCTTTTCACATTTTTGACAACCAGATATTTGAAAATTGAACCAGCGACCCGTAGCGGAACTCCAACCCGTAGCCGAACTCCAACCCGTAGCCGAACTCCAACCCGTAGCTGAACTCCAACCCGTCGCTGAACTCCAACCCGTCGCTGAACTCCAACCCGTAGCCGAACTCCAACCCGTAGCCGAACTCCAACCCGTAGCTGAACTCGCAAGAGTTCAGCCAGCGCCCGACGCCTGTCTTGACGCTTCCGAAGCCATGCGACTTCAGCTCCGAAAATCCTGAGGCGACAGCCACACTGAGTCGTGGCTCGACGACGCCCCACAGGAAACCCGAAAGATCCCTTTTTTTTGTCGCCAACTCAAGTTGTTAACGATTATCTATTAAGGCTCTTGGCTGGCTGTTCCCGACGAGTAATTTTGGAAACGGAAATGTATGCCTCAGGTCGTTTTTCCCCTCACGATTGTCACGCAGCATTTTTCTGATGCGCCCGACTGTCAGCTAAGCGAAGCGATTCGGTTTCCTGAGTTCCGGCACCTCTCGAAGGTGGGGTCGAGCGTGGGAACTTACCTGTCGCCGCCCATTGAATCCACGCTGCTACGGTCCAGCCCTGAAACCATCTATCGCTCCAGTCATGCGGCGGACGTCATAACTTGGAACCTGGCGATCGAACTTCCACCGCCTCGAAATTCGTCCGCTTGGCGAGAACCGCTGCGACTGAGCATCCCGGTAGTGCAATGGCGACAAGCCAATCAAGTGAGCGTGGTCTACATCCCGGCTTTCGATCTCGAAATCCTCAGCAATCGAACTGCCGACCTGGAGCCGCTTGTTTTGGAGCAGGTGCGCGTTCATTTGTTGTTTTCTCGAACCGGCAGCGTTTTTTCGGAAACAGGCTTTTCGGCTCTTAAACTAGTCGAACTGACCCGCTGCCAGCGGATTAGCGTCACGCCGCATCGCCTCTCCCTCGAGTTTCCTAGTACCAAGCAGCGAATTCAGGAACGCCAGAATGGGACGCAGCCGGCACCGGTTTTGCCCCAGGTTGCCGAGCGCTTTGACCGGCTCTCACTGCCCGTGGCCTACGAGCGGGACGCAGAGGTCGAACGCTTGGCGGAACTGCTCGGTGGGGGAAAGGCTCGTTCCGTGCTCCTGGTAGGTCCGAGTGGTGTTGGCAAAACCGCCCTCGTTCACGAACTCGCCCGACGCAAAGCCGACTATGGTTTTTCCGACCGCGACTTTTGGTCGACGAGTGGTTCGCGGTTAGTCGCGGGGGCCACCGGTTTTGGTATGTGGCAGCAGACCTGTGAGCGGCTCCGCCACGATACAACCGCGCAGCGCGCCATCCTGCATTTTGGTTCCCTCTGGGAATTGATGGAGGTGGGAAAGGGGGAGAGACAGAGTCAAAGTATCGCCTCGTTTTTGCGTCCCAGCTTTGCTAGCGGTGAACTCCAGGGGATTGTGGAATGCACGCCCGAGCAATTGGCGCTGATCGAACAACGAGATGCGTCCTTGATTCGAGCCTTCCAGCAATTGGTCCTTACCGAGCCCAACTTCAGCAGCTGCCAAGCGATCCTCCGGCAAGTCTCCCAGGAGACGAAGTCCAGCGGGGTTGATATTACCGATTCCGCGATCGAAAAAATCGAACGTCTGCATCGTCGCTTTGCCACCTACTCGGCCCAGCCCGCGCGCCCCCTACGCTTCCTCGATAACCTTTTGACCGAAAAGACCAGCCCCTTGCTGGCTGACCAAGCCATTCCCGCGAACACTACCGCGGCGACCGTGAAACGTCGGATCGAAACCGCTGACATCACGATTGCCTTCGCGCGCGAAACCGGCTTGCCACTCTGGGTTATCGACGAAAAAACTCCGCTCGATCTTCAGGCCACCGAATCGTGGTTTTCCCAGCGCGTGATCGGGCAGGCCGAAGCGGTGTCCCTGGTCGTCAATCTGCTCGGGACCATCAAGGCAGGCTTGAGTCCCGCCGGCAAACCACTCGCTAGCTTCCTCTTCATCGGCCCGACGGGAGTTGGCAAAACGGAGATGGCCAAGGCGCTGGCCGAGTTCATTTTTGGCGTTCATGGTGGCGTGCGAAATTCGCGACTCATTCGCATCGATATGAGCGAGTACGCCGATCCCCAGGCGGTCCAGCGCCTCATCGGAGGAACCGCGCGCAGGGAAGGGATTTTGACGTCTCGCGTGCGCGAACAACCGTTTTCTGTTGTGCTGCTGGATGAGTTTGAAAAGGCGCATCACACGCTCTTCGATCTCCTCCTGCAGGTGCTGGGTGAGGGACGACTCACCGATTCCGCTGGTCGCGTCGCCGACTTTCGTAATTCCATCGTCATTATGACCTCCAATCTAGGCGCTACAGCCGCCAGCCGAGGGTCACTCGGATTTGGTAACAACGCGACGGACCGCGAGCAATCGCGAGGGCATTACACGCGTGCTGTTCGAGAATTTGTGCGGCCTGAATTTTTTGGCCGCATCGACCGCGTGGTTCCCTTCCATCCACTCGACCGTGCCACGGCCCTGCAAGTGGTGCAGCGCGAATTGCAATTGGCGGGCAAACGAGATGGAGTTCGTCATCGCCGTGTGACGCTGGAGCTTGCGGACCGCATCCGGGATTATCTCGTGGAGACCGGGTTTCAATCCGCCTACGGCGCACGCGGGCTCAAGCGTCAGATCGATCGTGAGCTGCTTATCCCGCTCGCGGAACAACTCAATACCTACCCGCAGTCAGAGTATCTGACCGCCCATGGCGACTTGGTGGACGCCCCGCCCGACGCCGCAGGAGGGCCCCCGAGACTGAAAATCGACGTTCAGCCCGCGCGCAAAGACACTGAGTCAGCGACCAGCGTCGATCGCTGGAATATGAGCGTGATCGAGCAATTACGGGGCCTGCGTACGCTGCTGCGTCGCATCCAAAACTGTTCCCTATCGATCCAGTTGCAAAATGAAGCCTATAACCTCAACTGGCAGTTGGCCCGCTTGGAGTCAGATAGACAGGGGCATCATCCCACGATCGGTCGCCTGCGGCAGCGTCTGAAGGCCCTGCTGGAATGGCAGGAGCGATCACAAGCGGCAGACGAGCTCATCGTGCCGCTCGAAGAACATGCCTTACTGAGCTTCTACTTGACGGGGAACGAGGAACTGCACATCGATTTTCCCGCAGCGAACGTACTACGAACGACTCTTCCGACGGCTACGGCCGCGCTGAAACAGCTCGCGGGCGATCTTTACAACCTACAGATCGAGAACCCCGACTGGATACGCTTCCTGCTTCTCAGCCGCTGGAATAGAGAACTGTCGCGACTGGGGCGCTGCTATCTCGATTTTGCCGTGCGCCAATCCTGGAATGTGCAGATCTGGAGATACTGTTGGCCGAAGCATCGAGTGCAGATCGACGGGAATCTGCAGTCTCTGTTTTGGGAGCAACAAGAAGTAACACCCGCCGATTCCCATAATTCCTTTGGACTGGTCGCGAAAGCTGGAACGAAACCCGTGCTGCTGCGCGACGAGTTGAGCGATCCGCGGCACTATTTGCATTCGCCCGGGGGAACGCTGTGTGGGCTGGCGCTGGCTTTTACAGGCTCGAACGTGCGCGCCCAACTCGAACATGAACCAGGACGGCATCGCTTTGAGTTTGCTGAGACTGATCATTCCGACAAGCCCGACGAACTTGATAAACGAGATGTGCACGTTTTTGCTGTCGCGAAGAAAATTGAAGATGAGATACCTTGGGCGTGCATCATACCGCCCGATCAGCTACCTGATTTGCCAACTCGACGGATCTACAATTTCGTCCATCAGTACCTCAAAGATGAAAAGCTAACGCGGGAGCAGGTGCATAAATTTTCCGGTATGAATTGTCAGTCATCATTTGAACATTGCCTGAATTCCTACTATGAGCAATTGATTCATTCCATTATTCAATAATCGTCTGCGAATTCACCCATGTCCGTTTACGCAACCATCCCCGTCTATGTTGAAGAGATCCGGTCCTCGCACGAGGATTCGACCTTACCCACGACGGTTCAATATCAGGTTGCGCCCTTGTTTTTTCCTCAGTTCCAAAGCCGCTCCATTCGACTGGCTGAGGCCTTGCGACAACTCAAAAGCAATCTCTTTCACTACCAACAGGCCATGCGAGAACATGGCCGGTCCGCGGCACTGGCTAACTGGACTTGCCTGCCCATTATAGAAACCAAAGTTCGTCGCATAAAAATCCAAACTCGTAAAGCTACCGCTCGGCTGAAACTGCTGCTGGTTCGGATCTCGTTGGGTGACCAGGAAATTGCGTTCACTCCAAAGATCCCGGAAATCTGGCTGGACATCAAGCGTGGAGAAAACCTTGTTGATCGCTTCGAGGAGATCTTGAGTGACCACTTTGACAAAAGAATAGCTGACGGTAAGCAGATCGATTGGAATCAATACACAGTCCAGGGCGAAGCATGGCTCACGGACATTCGAATGACGATTACGACGTTGCCGAAACTGCAAGATCCCAACGAATGCCAGCGTGCCAGTCTGGAATCGGGGACCGTCCGGGATGGCGAGTGGGAATTGTTTACGGTGGGCTATTCCCTGAGCGATCTTTATCCACAGAGACTCGATCGTCCAATCCTGCGGTCGACCGAAGTTCAAGAATTGACTCGCTTGTTAACGTCCGAAAAGAAGTCACCGGTCCTACTACTCGGGCCTCGAAAGGTCGGTAAAACGGCAGTTATTCATGGTGCAGTTTTCAACATCGAGCACAAAAAATCGAAACGGCATGAGGAATATGAGCAGGTTTGGCTGCTGGAACCTCAGCGATTGATTTCCGGCATGAGTTATGTCGGCGAATGGGAGCGTCGGTTTCAGGCCATTGTCAACCATGCCCAGCGCTACAACCTGACACTCTACTTTGATGATTTACTGGGACTCCTGCAGGCGGGAGTTTCTAGTAGCTCATCCTTAAGCGTGGCGTCCCTGCTGCGGCCCGTGATTGAGCAACGTCGCGTACGCGTGCTGGCCGAGATGCATCCCGAGAGCTTTCGCGTGCTCCGCGAGCGTGACCGAGGCTTGGCCGATCTGTTTCATCTGTTACCGATCTCGGAACTGAGTGAGGTCGACAATCTGCATGTCTTGATCAAGCGACAATGCGAGTTGGAGGAAACGTATCAGTGCCAAATGAATCTGGATGTCCTGCCACTGGTGATTGATTTACAGCGTCGATTCGCACGCGAGACTGCCTTTCCCGGCAAGGCGGCGAGTTTTTTGCAGCGTTTGACGCATCAATCGGTGGACAAGATCCGCGAGCAGATGACGCGGGCAGACGGGCCGAAAACGGTTGATATCCTCGGCTTCACATTGCCCCGGCCGGCCACGATCACGCGCCAGCATGTGATGGATCGATTTCAGGAGGAAACGGGATTACCCGAAGCGTTCTTTGATCAAAACCAGCCGCTTTCCGCTGCTGCGATTCAGCAGGGATTGTCCGCTCGCTTCGTGGGTCAAAGGCATGTGCTACAGGCGGGCTCCGAAATCATCAGCTTGGCCAAAGCGCGACTCAATGATCCCAGTCGCCCCTTGGCCTCTCTTTTTCTGCTTGGTCCCACCGGCGTGGGCAAGACGGAATTTGCGCGCTCGTTAGCCACCTATCTGTTCGGCCACGCCGATCGCTTGATTCGCTTCGACATGAATGAATATGTTTCCCCGACCGCCGTGCCGCAGTTAGTGGGCACATTTGAACAGCCTAATGGACTGCTCACCGCCGCCATTCGACGACAGCCCTTTGCCGTCTTACTGTTCGACGAAATCGAAAAGGCGCATCCCGCTGTCTATGATCTGTTGCTCCAGATTTTAGGTGAAGGTCGACTGACCGATGCCTTTGGTCGTACCTCCGATTTTTCCCATGCCATCATCGTCATGACCTCCAACCTCGGCACTCGACGCGCTGAGCTGGGAGTGGGATTTTCGCCCAGCGATGCGCTTACTGATTTCGCTGCCCTGTCGGCCGTGCGCTCATTCTTTCGCCCCGAGTTTCTGAACCGCCTGGATCGAATCCTGCCGTTTCAGGCGTTGAGCCGTAGTGATCTGGAGTCGATCGCCGAGCATCTTTTGCGGGACTTTTGTCAGCGTGATGGCATCGCCCGCCGACGCTGCATCGTGCAACTGCAACCACCGGCAGTCGACTGGATTTTGCAGCAGGGCCACCATCCAGCCCTCGGCGCACGCGCTCTCAAGCGCGCCATCGAACGTGAACTCACCCAGCCCCTCGCGCGCTACCTCGCCCAGCATCCTGTCACTTCCGCTGCGCACTCTGCTCTGGCAGGTGCCACAGCCGCGGTCACGTCGACTGCGCCTGCGGAGGCTTCCACGACTGTGAATAATGACCATGCGCTCAGCTCCAGCACGCCCCAAGAGCTGCTGGTGGTCGAAGTGGATCGAGCCCGCCACGTGCTGGACAACACACACGACTTAGCGGTTCAAGTCCGCTCCATCAGGGCTCAGGAGCCAGAGGCGGGCACGTTAGGATCTCTACCTGCGATTCCAGCTGCTGAACAACTGCGGCAGGCGGAAAAGACGCTGCGGCGACTGGAGACAGAGTTGCCTCAACTGCGCGTCGCCGAGCCCATCCGGGGCAGCGGCATAAGCCCCGCGCAAGCACGCTATTTCCACATCCAAGAAGAACTGAATCGTCTGCGTTCCTGGCTGGACGATGTGCAAGAGGAACTGGCCGATGCCGCTCGACTGCAGGCCCCTTCGCCAGCACAGCTGAAATTCAGGAGGCCTACCGAAAAGAAAAACAGCCGGGTGAAACCTACCAGTAAATTCCTGGTTACCCAGAAACTCCTGCGACGCGATCAGTTCGAAAGCCAGACCAATAAGTTGTCGCCGGGCCTGCAAGCGAAGGTCGATGCCGCCGTCGCTCCCGTGAGGATTCGCAGTGAGTTGGCGTGGCTGCAGGCACTCGGCGCCGCATCTCTCGAACAACTGTCAGAACATGAAACGCTGTGGCTGCAGCCGGTCAATCACGTGCCAGAGAATTGGCTCGAATGGCTCGTGGAGCAACTCTTGATCGTTTGGAACGACGCCGGACTTGAAGCGCGGCGGAGCTCCCTGCCAGCCCCGGCGAATGCATCGATCTGCGTGGAGGTTTCTGGTCCCCTGGCGTGCCTCTGGACGAAAGTGGAATCGGGCTATCACAGCTTTGAACGTCATGCTTCCTCATTACCGTTGGTGCTATCCATCCAGCGTGCCTCGCAGCCCACCTCAGAGCGTCTCGTGCGCACCTATGTTTGGGATCGAGATTCCTTCCGGAACGCGGGTGAGGTGCTCCAGCAAATCCGCGAGCAATTCTTTCAGTCGCTCCCGGCACCAGTGGAATGTTTCGATCTCCCGAATCCGTAAGACACGGTGTTCAGCATGGCACGAACGTATCGAATTCCAGTGGCTGTCTGCAAACTGGCGCCCGATCTATTTAGCGCGATCGTGTTGGAGAGAACGCAGATCGTCGCGATTGGAAGTAACAAGCGAAATGTGTTGTTTCAGTTGGAGCAAGCACTCGAATGGCAATATCGCGATGGCTGGGACTGTAGCTCTCCACTACCGGATTTAAAGCACGTCGAATCGTTCTCCGTGCGCGTGACCTGTCGGCCAGAGCACTTCGATCAACACACGGGGCGACGCCGGCCCGTGTCGGAATCCATCGAATTGACTTTTACCGGTTTTTGGGGCCAACATTCCTCCAGCTATCGTCTGCTTGTAGCACCCCAGTTGCGGTTATCGCTGCTGGTCAGTCCCCAGGAATCGCCCCACGATCTGCTGCGGCATTCGATCACACAGCATCTCGTTGGTTGGAGTCCCCAGGAAATCTCCCGGGTCATTCCTTTCTCGCAGCCCGAGCTCGACCATATCAACGTGCAGGTTTCCGAGCCGCGTGGTGGAGCCCGTTGGCAGCCTCATTTACCGGTGCTCGCCCAGATTGCTGATCCGTTGGGTGAGCCGCGGGTGCGAGGTCTCTATGGCCGTGCCTGGGAGCGAGACGAAATCGTGCGGGAACTGGTCGCCAAATGGACCTCGGGAAACGCCAATTGGCTCATCGTTGGTGAACCCGGAGCGGGCAAGACAACCGTCGCCTGTGAAGCCATCCGCACCATCGAACGAAAGCCGGTCACGACACTCATGGAAACGGAGCAGAGGCCCGACAAGCAGATCAGGCTGTATTGGCAAACCAGCGGTGGTCGCCTGATCTCCGGTATGAGATACCTGGGCATGTGGCAAGAACGACTGCAAGCCGTCATTCGTGAGTTGCAAGCGATTGGTGGTGTTCTGTGTATTGAGAGCCTGAATGAGTTTTTGCGGGTGGGTGGCGCGGATGCTCAGTCGGGGATTGCGGCCTTCTGCATTCCCTACTTGCAGCGCGGTGAATTACGCTTGGTCGGGGAGGCCACGCCCGAGGAACTGGACACCTGCCGCCGCTTACTGCCGGAATTCGTCGATCAGTTCTCGATCTTCCGACTGGATACGATGAAAGGTCCGGAGGCGATCAAAGTTCTTCAGCAACTCGGCGAGCCTCATGAAGCGGCTGAGCTCCTGCCTTCCGCGCAGCGCACCATCGAACTCTTTCATCGATTTGAACGTTATCAGGCCTTACCGGGCGAGGCGGTACATTTCTGGCGGAAACTGCTCGCCAGCTCCCGTCGGCGACACCGCCAAAACCAGCCCATCACCAATCCGGTGACCCCTCAATTGGTCACTCAGCGTTTTATTCAGCGAACGGGACTGCCCGAGTTTCTGCTGTGCGATGAGCAAGCGCTGCGACATGAAGAGGTGTGTCAGCATTTGGAAGCTCAAGTGATTGGGCAACCAGCGGCGTGTGCCGCCGCCGCCGATGTCGTGATCGCGTTTAAAGCTGGCATGAATGACCCTCACCGCCCGCTCGGTACCCTCTTGTTCTGCGGCCCCACCGGTGTCGGTAAGACGGAGCTAAGCAAGGCTCTGGCAACGTATCTGTTTGGTAACCAGCGATCCAAACGCAAGCGGCAGTTCCTGCGACTCGACATGAGCGAATACTCTGGGCCCTGGGCCGCTGATCGCTTCCTGCTGAAAGATGATGGTGAACCGTCCGTTTTCTTGCAACAGATTCGGCAGCAGCCGTTCAACGTGGTGCTCTTCGATGAAATCGAAAAGGCACATCCGACGGTGTACGACATCTTGCTCAATATCCTGGACGAAGGACGAGTGACCGATCGTTATGGACGCGTGACTTGGTTTCGCAGTGCCTTGTTGATTTTGACGTCCAACCTCGGCACCGATTCCACGAGCCATGTGGGCTATCAGGACGAGCCGCAGATGGGATCGTCGATCGAGATGGCTGTGCGAAATTTCTTTCGTCCCGAATTCTTCAATCGACTCGACCGCATCGTCACCTTCTCGGCACTCACGCCGCCCATCATCGAACGGATCACCGAAAAGGAACTGCGTCAACTGTCCCAGCGTGAGGGGCTGCTGAGCAAAGGAATGACGATGAGCTGGACACCGGCCGTCGTGAAAGCGATTGCGCAAGCCGGCTTCGATTTGCGCTACGGTGCGCGCCCGTTGCAAAACGCCATGGAAACTCTCGTCGTCGTGCCACTCGCCCGCTGGCTCGTTGCCCATCCCCAAGCAACCGGCACGCTGAAACTCGAGATCAACTCCGCCGGCACGGTCGACGTCATCGCGCTGAATGAGTAGCCGCGTAGCTGAACTCCAACCCGTAGCTGAACTCCAACCCGTAGCTGAACTCGCAAGAGTTCAGCCAACGCCCGACGCCCGTCTCGAGGCGTCTGAAGTCTTGCGACTTCAGCCCATGGAGCACCTTCGCCATACCTCCAAAAATCCCAGGGGTTTGGGGCTGGTGCCCCAGGCACCTGTTACGAATTCCACGGTTAAAAAGGAATTCAAAAATGTCCTTTTGAATCGCTTGCTGACCAAACCTTAGACCGTCCCTTCTTCTGTCTGCCCTTGCGCTGCCACCAAATACCGGCTGTCGTTGCCAGGCTGGTGTGCCAACCACGAACGAAGGGGGAGAGATGACGGCCCAGCGGGCCGTTCCCAACATGCCTAATCGACTTTTACGTTTAATGGACTGCGAGAGTTGTTGATGCACTGGAT
>JBJSXJ010000294.1:0-6158 GCA_046086325.1 Planctomycetota bacterium
GAAGTGGTGCGCGAGCTCAGCCAGGGCGACCTCTTGCAGCAGTTTCGCAAGCTGCACGAAGTGGTGGTCTATCACTTCGATCAGCAGGCACGTCCCGCCGAGATTGCGACCTTCCCGAAGCTCATTACCACCGGCAATCAAACCACGGCCGATCGGGATGAAGCGGAGGCGCTCCAGGGTCGATCGGCCGCTCGGCTGCTGGCCTATGTCGCTGCCGGTTTATTCGTGTTTTCGTTGATCTCAGGGGCCCTGGCCTGGCTGGGTCTGGGTCGTTCGCGGGAAGGGGAGAACAGTTCGTGGACTGCACTAGCAGGAGCGGTGACGCTCATCGCCGCCCTGATCGTGCTCGGGGTGGCGCTGCTGCGCAGTCCGCAGCTCGATTTACTCGCGGCGATCGGTTTGCGTCAGCCGGCTGCCGATGGAGCGGATGCGGGGCGAAGCGGCAGTGGTGGCACTGGCGATTCAGCCGCTGCGAACTCGGCCGCTGGTGCGAGTGGTACTCCAGGGTCGGTGCCGCAAGTTGACTGGCGAGCGGAACTCTTGCCGCGCGGTACCGAGACGCACTTGGGCGATGCAGTGGATTTTTTGGTGAACAAAGAGCGTGGTGGACCGGTCGCGGGCATTGTGCTGATGACCGATGGAGTTGCCAGTCGCACCGATCTGCCGTATGAGTCCGCAGCTGCGACAGCCCAAGATGCTGGCATTCCCATTTTTGCCGTCGGACTAGGTTCCGACCAACGGCCGCTGAACGTACGCGTGGTGGACCTGGAAGCACCGCAGCGTGTCTATCCGGGTGACAAATTTACGTTGACGGGGCTGGTGCAGGGCTTTGGAGTTGAGAACCGCTCGGTGAAGGTCGAACTGCTGTCGTCCAATAGTGCGGCGGATGCCAGCGCGCCGGGAACGGTGGAAGAAGAACGCCGAGTGCAATTGGGACGTGATGGCGATATTCTGCCGCTCAAGTTTGAAGCGACTCCCAATCAGCCGGGACAGATAACGTACAAGCTGCGCGTGAGCTTGGCCGAGCCCGATGCCGATCCGAAGGACAATGAGAAGGTCGCGCGCGTGCAGGTTGTGGAGCGCAAGAATCGCGTGCTGCTGATTGCGGGCGGTCCGTCGCGCGAATATCAGTTCCTGAAAAATCTGCTCTATCGCGACAAAGACACGACGCTGGATGTTTGGCTGCAGTCGGGCGTGGAGGGTATTTCGCAAGAGGCTCATGACCTGCTGTTCGATTTCCCCGAGACGGCGGACGAGCTTTTTGATTACGACGCGATCATTGCGTTCGACCCAGACTGGGAAGCATTTGATGAGGACCAGGTGAAGTTGCTCGAGCGCTGGGTGGCAGAGGAGGCGGGAGGCCTGATGGTGGTCGCCGGTCCCGTCTTCACACCGCAGTGGAGTGCTCGGCGTCCGGGCGATGTGGTCGCGGATACGGTCAAAGGACTTTATCCCGTCGCGTTCTTCTATCAAGGCGCGGCGACGCTGAGTTTGGGACGGTTTGGTGGCGACAAGCCCTGGCCGCTGCAATTCAGTCGCGATGGTTTGGATGCCGAGTTCCTGTGGCTCGGCGAAAGTGCCAGCGATAGTGAACAGGCCTGGAGTCAGTTTGAAGGCGTGTTTGGTTATTATGCTGTGAAAGATCCCAAACCTGGAGCCCGTATTTATGCTCGGTTCGGTGATCCTGATACCGCGATTGATGGCACGCTGCCGATTTATCTTGCCGGTCATTTCTATGGAGCGGGCCGAGTGTTCTTTCAGGCGAGCGGCGAGATGTGGCGTGTCCGGGCGGTCGATGACAACTACTTCGATCAGTACTACACGAAGCTGGTGCGCTGGATTTCTCAGGGGCGTCTGTCACGCGATTCACGCCGTGGGGTCCTGATGGTCGACAAGGATCGAGCGTTGATGGGTGATCAGGTGGCAGTGCGGGCGATTCTCAAGGATGCCCAGCTTCGTCCTCTGACGGTCGATGAAGTGCCCGCGATCCTCGTCTCGCCCGATGGCAAGCGTTCCCCCATCAAGCTCGGCAAAATGAAAGATGCGACGCGTGAAGGAATGTATTCTGGGGAGTTCATCACGCTGCTGGAGGGCGATTATCGTTTGGAGCTGAAACCGCCGGGCAGTGGTGATGAGGACTTGCTGGTGCGGGAAGTGCGTGTGCGCGTGCCGGCGATGGAGATTGAAAAGCCCGAACGTAATGATCCTCTGCTGCGCGATCTGGCCGAGAAGACGGGTGGCGAATACTTCGTCGGCTTCGAGGCCGCGAACAATCGTTCGGGAGACGGCCGATCCCTGATTCAGGCAGTTGAGCCTCAAGATCAAGTAACCTTTTTGCCAGGCACACCCGATCGCCGTTTTGAACGAGCGCTCATGGGTTGGCTGATGGCACTGTTGTGTGGAGTTTTATCTTTGGAGTGGCTGATCCGACGACTGAGTCGCTTGGCGTAGCCGCAACGACGACCGAATACTATCCGTTCCACTCAGTCGAGCTGGCGCGGGAGATGATGGAACCATGGTACCGCAATCCGCTGACCAACAACCCCAAGATCCATCCGGGCAAACCGTAATCCCGGCCGAAATGCGGGCGGCTTTTGCCAAGCTGCGCAGTCGCATTCGTGCCTACGTGACCATCGATGGCATCGCCACCGCAGTGATTTGGGTGGCAGCTACGTTCTGGATTGCCTTCGCGTTGGATTATCTGCCGATCCTGGTCGGAGCGACCGAATTACCGCAGGCCGTGCGGGCCTTCATGCTCGTCGCCATCCTCGTCGTGCTGGCCGTCATTCTGTATCGACAGGTGCTGCGCCGAGTGCTCGTGCGCTTGGCTGATCGCAGCATGGCGATCTTGCTGGAACGACGTTATCGCGGCTTTCGCGACAGTTTGGTGACCACGGTCGAACTGGCCAATCGTCGACCAACCGAAGCGGATTACAACCCGCAGCTGCTGAAATTCACCAGCGGCGAAGCACTACGAGAACTGACCGAGGTGCGTCTCGGTAATCTGTTCAATCTTCGTCCGCTTGTCATTCGCCTCCTGTTGGCCGTTCTGCTGGTGGGAAGTTTGATTGGTTTAGCGGCGGTGAAGCGTGACACGTTCACCCTGGCCGCGCGACGTCTCTGGCTGATCGATCCACGTCCCTGGCCGCGCAGTGCGCGCATCGAGGTGGTCGGCATTGAGGTGCAGCGACCGGCGGGTGCAGCGAGCGCTCTGACTAGTTCGCCACTGCTTTCCTTCCAAGCCGGCCCCGTGAAAGTAGCGCGGGGCGCCAGTTTTAATTTACGAGTCTTGGCGGATGCCAATGCTGCGGTGGTCCCCGAGTCATGTACGATCTTTTATCGCTCCAGTGACGGTGATCGCGGTCGAGTACCGATGAAGCGGATCGGACGAGAGCGGTCTGAGCAGATGGATGGAGCGGCGCGGCGTGTGCAATGGTATGCGTTCGACGGGAAGCCGTTCAAAGGCATTTTGAGTTCGGTGGAATTCGACGTCGTCGGCTACGACCATCGAGTCGGTTCGTATGCGGTTCAAGTGGTGGATAGTCCGACCGTGACCGAGACGAAACTCGATTGCGTCTTCCCCGAATATTTGGTCGACGAGAAAACGGCTTCCTGGTTGCCGCGCACGATCGATTATTTACCCTCCGGCACTCAGCTGCCACGCGGTACGCAGTTCACTCTGAAGGTCAAGACCAACAAGCCGCTGCAGCGAGTGGTCATTCATAATCCCGACAAAGACGAAACGGTGACGCTGGACGTGAGTGGCACGGGAGCGGCGGCGCAAGAATTTTCGCATACTGTGGCGGCGATCGATGGCAACACGACGTTTGAAATCAGTTTGCTGGATCAAGATCAAGTCTTCAGCGAGCGACCGCACCGAGTGGTGATTGCAGCGGTGCCGGATGAAGCGCCGAAAGTCGACGTGCGACTGGCCGGAATCGGTACCGCAGTCACTCCCGATGTCCTCGTCCCCACACGCGGCAAAGTCGAAGATGATTATGGCATCGCGAAAACCTGGCTGGAGCTGCAAGTCAACGATCGTCAATCGCAGAATCGTGAGTTCTTGCTGGGGCCGGGCGGTAAAGTGGACACGGAAGTGGATTTCCGCGAGCTGCGCAGCGAACCGATGGGCTGGGAACTAAAACCTCAAGATAAGCTGCGCATTCGAGTGTCGGCTCAGGATCGTTTCAAACTGGGCGAGGCCGGTCCGAACGTCGGTGGCGGCGAACTGTATGAACTGGAAGTCGTGACGTCCGAAGAGTTGCTGCGATTGCTGGAAGCCAGGGAACTGGGACTGCGACGCCGCTTCGAGCAGATCATTGAAGAGGTGACCGAGCTGCGTGATTCGCTGCTCCGCGTAAAAACCGAGCTAGTCCGTGCGGATAGCACTGACAAGGCGAAGGACGAGAAGAAAGATTCCCCGGCCGCGAAAGATCAGGACAAAAATAAGGACCAGGCGACAGCGGCGGGTCAGAATGAGGACCAGGCTCCGGCGGAGGGAAAGCCGGCTGCCGATAAGCCGGCGGATGGGAAGCCAGCGGATGGGGCGAGTGATGAGGGCGAGCTGGGGCAGCAAACGGCTGCCGAACGGGCGCAAACGCTACGACTGCTGCGGGTGCAGCGGGCGAGCCAGCAGAGCATGAAGTCGGCGGGTGAAGTGCTGGGAGTGGCCGTGTCGTTCGAGGACATTCGCGAAGAATTGGTAAACAATCGGGTGGACACCGAAGATCGCAAGAATCGGCTCAAAGAGCAGATTTCGGATCCGCTGAAAAAGGTGGTGCAGGGCGATTTCCCCGAGCTCGACCGGAAACTTGCCGAGTTAGAAAAGGCGTTGCTCGATTCCAACTTGGCGTTCCCCGCAGCGGATCAATCCGCGCAGCAAGCTGATCTCGTCTTGAATGAGCTCAACACCGTACTGCAGAATATGTTAGACCTGGAAACGTTCAATGAACTGCTCGATATCGTGCGCTCGTTGATCAAAGAGCAAAACGAAGTCATCGATCGGACGAAGCTCCAGAAAAAGAAACAACTGTTGGACCTCACGCAATAGCGAGTCGCATCATGAAGAGGCGTTCCGTGGGAAATCACGTTTTCGGTGGGCTGACGGCGTTTCGCGGTCGAACGCTGCTTTCGTATCTCGTGGCAGGGATGCTACTGGTCGCTCCAGTTGCCGCTCAAGAAGTTAAACCGGCCGTTAAACCGGCTACAAATCCGGAAGCCAAACCCGCTGCTCAGCCTAACGCTCAGCCCGCTGGTAAGGCGGAAGGCAAGCCGGAGAGTAAGACCGATGGCAAAGCGCCGGCTCCTCAGGGCCCCGGCGAAGTCGACGAGCTAGCACTCAAGCAAAGCAAGCTCGCCGACAAATATGCTCGCCTCGAAGAACTCATGGCCCGCATGGCAACGTTCGAAGCCTCCTCGAATCCGCGACGAGCGGAGCTGCTGAAAAAGGCCGTGCAGCAGTCGAAGGATAAGCTCACCCTCACACAGCTCAATGCGATCGTCAAACTGCTCAACCAAAACTCGCTTGATCGCGCCCTGGAAGGCGAGAACACCGCTCAGACGGAACTGAAAAACCTGCTCGAGTTGCTGCAGAGCGAAAATCGATCCGACCGCCTCAAGAGCGAACAGGCACGCATCAAGGAATACATCAAGGAAGTCGAGCGGCTGCTGCGACTGGAGAAGAGCATTCAGGGACGAACCGAAGGCGGCGCCGATTCCCAAGAACTCGCGAAGGAACAGAACAACATCGCGGACCGCGCCAGCGACCTCGCGAAGAAGATTCAAGAGAATGAAGAAGGTGGCAAACCGAGCGAAGACGGCTCCGAAGGCAAACCCAGCGAAGGCAAACCCAGCGAAGGCAAGCCAAACGAAGGCAAGCCAAACGAAGGTAAGCCAAACGAAGGTAAGCCAAACGAAGGAAAGCCGAGCGAAGGTAAGCCAAACGAAGGCAAGCCAAACGAAGGCAAGCCAAACGAAGGCAAGCCAAACGAAGGCAAGCCAAACGAAGGGAAGCCAAACGAAGGGAAGCCAAACGAAGGGAAGCCGAGCGAAGGTAAGCCGAGTGAAGGCAAGCCGAGCGAAGGGAAGCCGAGCGAAGGGAAGCCGAGTGAAGGTAAGCCGAGCGAAGGCAAGCCGAGTGAAGGAAAGCCGAGTGAAGG
>JBJSXJ010000295.1:0-9852 GCA_046086325.1 Planctomycetota bacterium
TCGGCACTCACACTCAGGTTTCTGCCAACTCACTGGCTACGCAGTTCATCGCGGAACTTGAAAAAGTCAACAAGCTGGTTGCTGATCGAGCGAACTGGCAGATTTTGCATCTGTCCTATGAGAGCATGCTGGCCGACCCGGCGGGACAATGTGCACGAATAGCTCAGTTTCTGGGCGCCAGCTTCAGCCCCATCCCGGCAGCCGCCGCGGTCGACGCAGCGCAGCGGCGATTCACCTAGATTCTTGAATTCCTCCAGGATTTCTCTCGGTCAGACGGAATCTCGGCCAGATCGCGGTGCCGCGTACGTACGACGGACTTCCAGTCCGTCGAGGGCGGCAAACGTACGACGGACTTCCAGTCCGTCGAGGGCGTGCAACGTACGACGGACTTCCAGTCCGTCGAGCGCCTGGAACGACGGACTAGAAGTCCGTCGTACAAGATGGACTTCCAGTCCGTCGTACAACATGGACTAGAAGTCCGTCGTACGATCAGCGAGCCCATTGCGGTGATCAACAGCCGCTCTAACGCGATTTGCGCCAGGAGAATCTCCGCGTGGCACTCAACAGTCGTCGCCACAGCAACAGCGATTCCTCGCCATCGCGAACCTTATCGGCACTGATCGTGTCCGTATTGCGGTGTGCTGCTAGCGGTTCGCCGCCGAGCACTATAAAAGCGAGGAGCCGTGTCCGACCTGCGCTAAATTGACACCCCACCATTGAGCCATTAGAGTTACACAGGTCTAGCTATGCCGAGCAACGCCGTTTTCGGCCGGAGCGGATAGGAGCGCGCCCTATCTTCCGCTGAAACACGCGTACTGCGGCACTTCGATCGATTGCCGTATGTGACTTGTTATCTGGTTCAAAAATCTTTTCTAGAAAGTGTGGGACGACATGAAACGTTTCGCTGGTTCCTTGTCATTATCGCTGGTGCTGGCAGTTCTTTTAGCAAATATCGCTGGTGCGGCGACTGTGCTGTACGTACAAGACTTTGAAAATCCGACAGGTTTCGTAAACGACCGAGGTGATGTAAATCTTTACAACAGCGTTAACATGCTATATGGAAATCAACCCAGCGGGTTTACCTTCGCGCAGCAATTTTCGATTGAAACGTTGCTGATTACCGGCACGCGGGCGTTTGGGCACGGCTATTCGGACCCGGCCGGGATCGGGGGGAACTACTGTTTAGGAATGTTGGCCGATTTAAACAGCGATCTACTGGGACTGGCGTTTAATGTTGGCAATAAGCAGTTTCTTAATTTAAAGATCGACATCTCGAGCATTGATTTAAGTGTCTTTGGTGGTCCTTTCGTTTTCAATAATGCAATACCTAGATTTGAATTCACTTTGTTTGACAACCCGAGCGGCGTAGTTGGACTTACTGGCCCAACGATCTTAGACGTGAAACAAGTTAGCGGTGTTTCATCAGCCCGAGACGTGTTTGTGTGGACGGAAGCCATCGTTCCGCTGGATGCCTCCGGAAACACTAATGGAAACGTCATTCTGCGCATTGACTTACTGTCGGGAGGATATGCGGCCTTTGATAATATGAGGATCGCCGCGGCTGACATCCCTGGTGATCTGGGCACGACGGTTCCGGAGCCGAGCAGCCTAATAATCGGTGCGACAATCGTTGCCCTTTGTGTTGCGCGGCGACGGCCCCATCAACGCTTGGGACAATTTTGAGGGGACTCAACAAAAAACCGGCCCGACTCGCCAGGAGTCGGGCCGGTGTCGCGAGACGGAGTGGTCTCGTGTGCAACGGAAATCGGAGGTAACCGGAGGTGGCGGGGACCGCGCGGCCCACGCCACCTAGCCGGTGCCGTTCACAGTTAGCAACCGCAATCGCTGGCCAGGAGACGGCGACGGAGCAGGCACGGTGGCGGGCAGCAGACCGTCACAGGGACCTCTTCGCACACTTCTCGCGGCACACAGCGAGTGACCGTGTAAGGCACTTGACGGGGCACGCAGCGAGCCACTTTCACCGTTTTGGTGTAGTTAACTGGCGTGCAAACCGTGTAAGGCACTTGCTTGACACAGGTCTGTTTTTCATAGCGGCACACCGTGTAAGGAATTTCCTTGGTGTGGCATTCCTTCTGCATGTGGCAGACGGTGTAAGTGCAAGTCTTCACGCGTTGTTCCGGCACCATCCGGCAGGTCGTGTAGGTGCAAGTCTTCACGCGTTGTTCCGGCACCATCCGGCAGGTCGTGTAGGTGCAAGTCTTCACGCGTTGTTCCGGCACCATGTGGCAGACCGTGTAGGTGCAAGTCTTCACACGCTGTTCCTGAACCATGCGGCAGGTCGTGTAGGTGCAGGTCTTCACGCGTTGTTCCGGAACCATGCGGCAGACCTGGTACGAAACGGTCTTCACGCATTGTTCGGGCACCATGCGGCAGACCTGGTAGGTGCAAGTCTTGACGTGCTGTTCACGGACCATGCGGCAGGTGGTGTAAGGAACCATCTTGCGCACCACTTCCCGCTCATAGCGGACGCAGTTGACCGTGCGCGTCTGGACCTCAGGCACCCACACCTTCTTGCAGATGCGGCGCGGTGGGCACTGAACTTCCACAATCTTCGACTCGCCGGGGCAATAGACGCAGCGGCAGCAGCAAGGATCCCAAACCCAAGAACCTGGCTCCTGCACACATTTGCGAATCACCGGGCTGGGACATTCAGTCACCTGAGTTTCCCAGCGACCACTGCAGACCTGGATTTCCTTCGTGTACTGCACCGGCTTGCAGACCACCGTGCAGACCTCGCGTTCGCTCGTCTCATACACCGGCTTGCAGGTGGTGTAGCAGATGTCGCGTGTGCGAGTTTCATAGACGGGCTTGCAGACCGTGTAGCAGACATCCTTCGTCCGCGTCTCCCACACCGGCTTGCAAACCGTGTACGGGATCTGCTTCTCATGCGTCTCATACACCGGCTTGCAGACCGTGTAGCAGACATCTTTCGTCTTCGTCTCATAGACCGGCTTGCAAACCGTGTAAGGAATCTGCTTGGTATGCGTCTCGTAGACCGGCTTGCAGACCGTGTAGCAGACATCCTTCGTGTGCGTCTCATAGACCGGCTTGCAGACCGTGTAGACGACTTCCTTCGTCTTCGTCTCATAGACCGGCTTGCAGACCGTGTAGTTGCACGTGCGATAGCGGGTCTCATAGACCGGCTTGCACGTCGTGTACGTGCAGTCGCGATAGCGAGTTTCGCGGACGTACTTCACACAGTCCACTTCCCGGTCCTCATAAACCGTGTCGTAAACCGTCTTGTAGCACGTGTATTGCTGCTTGTCCCAGACCGTCTTGCGGCTGGTCTTCATCACCGTATGGCATTGAGCTCGCACGGCGCAGTACGCCGCCGGGTCTTCATTACCACACTTGTCATAACTGGCGGCACCACAACAGCCAGCCCAAGCAGCTTGGACCGACAGGACCACCAGCAGCACCGCCGTCAGCGGCACTGCCCATAACTTCTTCATTGCGCGGTCTCCTTCACTGATCAAATCTCTCGTTGCACTCGGTATTGGCGAAACCACCCCGCCAAATTCCGCTTTCGTGACCATAGCTCTCAATTTGCCAGTCGGCCAACTTTGCGCAGCCGCAACTACCTCCGAAAGCGTTGCAGTCCGCACTCCTAAAAAGCACAGGTCTCTCCATCATCAACATCGTCACAATGCGACGAATGCTTGAGATGGGAAACATGGGCAAAATTTCGGCGCGACAACTGTAGAATCGCCCAAAGGGGCTGGATAAATCAGGAAAGATTTACCGTGTCAGGCTTTGCCGTTTAGAGCGGAAGTTCCGTCGGACTTGCCGTTTTTCCCGCCTGTCGAGTACATTACTCATCGGCTAAATCGAGTCCGCTTCAGTAGTTCGTGATGCAACGAACATGAATGATCCCAAACTTTCTTTCGACGACGAGGGCTCCAGTGGCCACTCGGTTCCTAAAGCGGTCGTTAGCCGCTTGAGCCTCTACTTGCGCGAACTGCAGCACCTGCGACGCGATGGATTCGAAACCACCAGCTCCACTCAACTTGGCAAACAGCTTGGACTTACCGACGCCCAAGTGCGTAAAGACCTCGCCTATTTCGGGCAGTTCGGCTATCCCGGCATCGGCTATCGCTGCGCCGAACTCATCGCCGCCATCAAACGCATCCTCGGCACCGATCGAGAATGGCCCGTCGCTCTCGTCGGAGTCGGAAACTTAGGCCGAGCTCTCTTGGGATACCGAGGGTTTTCCCACCAAGGCTTCAAAGTCGTCGCCGCCTTCGATGTGCAAGTCGACGAACGCACCCCTCCCATTGATGGAGTGCCCGTCTTCCACCTGGATCGACTGACCGAAGTCGTGAACAACTGGGGAATTCGCCTCGCAATCGTGGCGGTTCCCGCCGTCGCCGCACAACAAGTTGCCGATCAACTCGTCGCCGCCGGGATCGCCGGAGTCCTGAATTTCGCCCCCGTCACCCTCAATCTACCCAGGCATGTGAGGACCATTGGAGTGGATTTGGCCATGGAACTGGAACAACTCGCCTTCGCCGTCACCAAACAAAGCGAAGGTGGGTCGGATGAACAAGTTCGCGCCGGCGCGTAAACGCGGGTTGTCGATTTGCTGCGCATCCGGTAAATAAGAGACTTCACGTCGCCTTTGCCATCGGCGAAGGTGAGCGGTTTCGGGGATGGTGTAATGGCAGCACTAGAGATTTTGGCTCTCTCAGTCTAGGTTCGAATCCTAGTCCCCGAGTTTTCTGTCGCGTGGCTGGCCGAGGTTTTCCAGGTGAGAACGTCGGATGGAACGTCGCCAAGTCACGATCTGGGGGGTGGTTCAAGGCGTTGGATTTCGCCCCCTCCTCTATCAGCTTGCCACTCGCTACCAGCTGGCTGGCTTTGTTGCTAACCGTCAGGGTCGAGTCGCACTGGAGCTGGAAGGTCCTGGCGAACTCATTGACCAGCTCCTGGATGAACTTTGGCATCACCTGCCTCCCGGAGCCGCGATCGACGGCATTGAAACTCAGCTTATTCCGTCGACCGGCGACCGCGGCTTCTCGATCCAGCAATCCAAAGGCCCCCAACTCGACTCCCCTGCCCTTCCCGATCGCCGCCCCAGCACCCTGGCGTGGCTGGCTCCCGACCGGGCGCTCTGCACCACTTGCCGGGATGAGCTCACTGACCCCACCAGCCGCCGGTCGGGCTATGCACTCATAAGCTGCACCGTGTGTGGACCGCGACTTACCCTGGCTCGCCGTCAGCCCTATGAGCGAGATCAGACGTCGCTCGCCGAGTTCCCCTTGTGTGAGCGCTGCCAAGCGGATTACGACGATCCGCAAAACCGACGATTTCACGCCGAAGCAAGTTCCTGTCCGCACTGTGGACCAACGCTAGAACTGCGGATTCACGCCAGATTTACAGCTCCCCCACCAACACTCGGTAACGATCGCGGCATGTTGCGCTGGATGAGCGAGCAACTGCACGGCGGCGCTGTGGTGGCCCTGAAGGGAATCGGCGGTTATCACCTCGCCTGTGACGCCCATAACACCGCTGCTGTGCGGCGCCTGCGCTCGATCAAGCGGCGCGAAGCTCGACCGCTCGCCGTCATGGTACGCGACCTCGCCTCCGCGGAACGCTGGTGTGAACTAACGACTGCCGAGCGGCAGTGGTTGACATCACCCGCCTCGCCCATCGTGCTCGTGAGGCACCGCACGGCACTGCCAGAGGTCCTGGACGCCAGCAATCCCTTGCTGGGAATCATGCTGCCTTACTCGCCACTGCACCACATGCTGATGCAGGAACTAGGCGACCGGCTGCTCGTGATGACGAGTGCCAATGAGTCGGGTGCGCCGATCTTGATTGATGATGAACAGGCGTGCGAACGGTTATTGCCACACGTCGACGCCATCGTTCTGCATCGTCGCCGCATCGAAGTGCGCTGTGACGACTCAGTCCTGCGTCTCCTGCCCGACGGACCACTTTTCATCCGTCGCTCGCGTGGCTTTGTCCCACAGCCGCTGGCTCTGAAATTCCCTTGCCAGGAACCAATTCTGGCGGTCGGTGGACAAGCGAAATCCGTCTTCGCCTTCGGACTCGGCTCCCACGCGCTACTCAGTCAGCACTTGGGCGACCTCGACGACTGGTCAACCGCCGCCGCCTTCCCGACCGAGATCGCGCACTGGGAACAGCTCTTTCAGATGCGACCGCACGTGCTCGCGCATGATCTGCACCCCGACTACGCTTCCACGCGCTATGCAGAACGTCGAGCGGAGTCCGAGGATTTGCGGCTAATAGCCGTGCAGCACCATCATGCCCACTTCGCCAGTTGTCTGACCGAGCATCAGCTCGACGGACCAGCGATTGGAATCATTCTCGATGGCACGGGCTGGGGACTGGATCAGGTGGCTGGGCGCCGAGCGATCTGGGGTGGTGAGCTTCTCGTTGGCGATGCCAGCCACGTTCGTCGTGCCGCTCACCTGCGTTACGTCGCACTACCGGGAGGCGAACGAGCAGTGCTGGAACCTTGGCGTATGGCACTCAGCCACCTGCTGGATGCGGGCCTCCCGACCGATTCTTTTTTTGCCGAAATCCCCGCTGCGCTGCGTCAACAAGTTGCCACCCTCATCGCTCGCCCCGCGCTCACCTCACCCACCTCGAGCGCCGGTCGGCTCTTTGATGCGGTGAGTTATCTACTAGGCTGGCGCGGCAGCGTCGCGTATGAGGGGCAGGCCGCCGAATGGCTGGAGTGGCTCGCGCTGCAGCACCAACCTAACTCGACCCACATCGATACGGCCGACTCCAGTTCTTATTGCTCCAGTTCACGTTTTTCCAGTTCACGTTTTTCCAGTTCTCATTGCTCCAGTTCTCGTTTCTCGCTCGACTCGACGCCTTCTGACCTCGGCGAGTGTCAATCGATTGACACACGGCCGCTGCTGCAAACGCTGGTCATGGAACGGCAACGCGGCGTGCCTGCAGCCGAGCTAGCGTGGTGGTTTCACGACGAGCTCGCGCGGCTGCTCGTGGCGTACTGCGAGCCGATTCGCGCCACCACCGGTTTGACTCGACTCGCTTTGAGCGGCGGAGTGTTTTTGAACGCGCTGTTGACCGCTCGTATCTCCGCCCACGCGCAACCACAGAGCTGGCAAGTTTTTCGCCAGCAGCAAGTGCCTCCCAGTGACGCCGGCCTCTGCCTCGGCCAATTAGCAGTAGCCCAGCAACAACTCTAAGCGGCACACCAGCCGAGTTTCCTGTGGGTTGACCGCCGGTCAGGCCGCTGGATTTTTGTAAACATCGCGCAGGTATCCAAGGGTTTCCGCCACAGAAACCAGCCGCTGGCAAAAGGACCCCGCCAGCGGTGGGCAGTTCCACCGGCACCGCTACACCTGCAGCCGTTTCCAGCCGCCTTGAGCAAAGCGTAGCGACAGCAGCACGCAGCGAATCGAGACGTCGATCACCATCGCCCACCAAGCGCCTCGCACTCCCATGCTCCAGCCGGCCACGTGCCAGTCGAGTAGCGGAATCGTGAGCTCATCCCACGACAACCACGCAGCACCCGGAATCCGAATCAGCGCTAAGCCGACGAAGGTGATGATTAGCGTCCAACGCGTGTCGCCCGCTCCGCGCAGCGCCCCCGACAAAATCATCGTGACTGCCAAGCACGGCATCGACCAAGCCACAATCCGCATGTACGAAGTGGCAAGCGCCGTCGTCTCCTGCGCGTCGGCTCCCACAAACCAGCCGACCAGTAGCCAGCCATAACACGCAAACGCCACGCCCATCGACGTCATGAACGTGCCCGCCAGCAGAATCGCTTGCCGTATCGCACGACTCGCTCGCCCCGCATCACCGGCTCCCAGATATTGTCCCGTGAGTGTCGCCGCAGCGACGGAGAACGAGGAGGCCGGTGCGTAAGCCAGGGCCTCTAATTGCACGCCCAAACCATGAGCAGCCGCCGCAGCGGTTCCCAAGGTGTTAATGATCGACACATAGCCTAAGTGACAGGCCAGCACGGCCAGCATATCCATCCCGCCCGGCAAACCCACTCGCCACATGCGAACGAGCAGCCCGCGATCGGGACGCAGCTCTTGCCAGCGCCAGCGAATCTGCGAAAAGCCTCCCGTGAGTGCCACGAGCAGCAAAAGGCAAGCCGTCACATGTCCGAGTGCCGTGCCCCAGGCCAAGCCGCGCCAACCAAGCTCGGGAAAGATCCACCAACCCACGACCAGTCCCGCACTCACCACCGCATTCACCACATTCACCACACATTTCGCGAGCAATCCCGTCACCGTATCACCCGCTCCACGCAGCACGGCAATCGCCACCTGCTCCACCATGATCGCCGGAATGGCTGGCACGATGATCAGCAGGTACTGCAGCGCCGCCGGCTGCGCCGCAGCGGGTAGTCGCAGCAATCGCAGCAGCAGCGGCCCCCCCAGCGCCATGCCAGCCGTGATGAAGAGCGACAACACCAACCCGCTCAGCAGCGCTTGATGAGCCACTCGCTGCGCTTGCGGCTGATCACCCGCGCCCATGCTGCGCGCAATCAGCGCCGTCGCACCGATCGCCACGGCCGAAAATAAACTGGGGATGAGCCACAGGATGTAGACCATCAGCGCCATCGCCGCCTGATATTCGTCGCCTTTCAAAAAGCGTCCCGTGAGCCACCAGTCGGTATAGCCGACGAGCAAGTTCAGCAGCTCTTCGGTCATCACCGGCCAGGCTAATCGGATGATCGGTCGCAGCGTGCCTGCCGACGGGTCGATCAGCACGGTTTTCACGTTCACATTAGGCACAACATCACCAGTGCATCACTTGGCCACCGTCTACATTCAACGTTTGCCCAGTGATGTTTTTTGCGAGCGGTGATGCTAAGAAGACGGCCATGGCCCCCATATCTTCAGGTGTTTGCCAGCGACCCAGCGGCGCAATCTTGCGAACCTTCTCGCCGGCCCACTCCTCATACGAACGTCGCTGTTCGACCGGCTGCTGGTCGTGCCAAGCTTGCCACACCGAGCGATTGAGCGGCGTTTGCACCATGCCCGGACAGATGGTGTTCACACGCACCTCAAAAGCCGCCAGATCCTTCGCCACACATTCCGCAAAATTACTCAACGCGGCCTTCGCGGCACTGTAAGGCGGATCGGTTTGCGAACCAATTTGAGCCGCAACGGAAGAAATAAAGAGCATGGTTCCACGACGAGCGTCGGCCATCCGCGGCCCAAACGCATGCGCCATGTTGACCGCCCCGAGCAGGTTCACGTTGAGCACTCGCGGCCAGTCGCTCGGGTCGAGATTCCAATAGGGAAAGCCAAACTTTCCGGAACCGGCACCCGCCGCATAGACAACATGGTCACACCGCTGCCACTGTTCCCAAATGCGCGTCACCGTCTCTTGCTGCGCTGCAAAGTCCGTCGCATCGACCACCCAGCCCTGAACGTCGGCCGACGTTGCGCCGGCCATTTCGGCGGCCGCTTGAGTCACACGCGCGTCGCGATCAAGCAGCAACACTCGCGCCCCCTCGGCCGCAAACGCCTCCCCAATCGCTCGACCTATTCCGCTCCCGCCACCCACGATCACGGCCACATCGTCACGCAACTGGAGATCCATCTTCACTTCCCTTGGATTGTTGTGATCCGTCACAGATCTTCAAATGGAAACATCGGTCGCCGGCGGTGCTCATAGCGTAGCGACTTCATATCCGCCGTGGTCACCCCCGGCGTATTAACACGAATCAACTCGCGACAAATCGGCGCGTAGGCCGCTACGGGTGCGATGACGCCCTTGGCAACCAGCAAATGAAATTGAGTGGGATCCAGTCCGCAACTCGTGATTTGTCCCAAGCTGAAAGGCGGCATGCGCAGCGACGTCAAGATG